>NZ_JBIAQI010000015.1:0-208187 GCF_042888905.1 Streptosporangium sp. NPDC002721 | reverse complement strand
CGCCTGCGGGTCCGGCTGGTCCTTCCGGTCCGGGTGCGCCGTCGGCGCCTGCGGGTCCGGCTGGTCCTTCCGGTCCGGGTGCGCCGTCGGCGCCTGCGGGTCCGGCTGGTCCTTCCGGTCCGGGTGCGCCGTCGGCGCCTGCGGGTCCGGCTGGTCCTTCCGGTCCGGGTGCGCCGTCGGCGCCTGCGGGTCCGGCTGGTCCTTCCGGTCCGGGTGCGCCATCGGCGCCTGCGGGGCCGGCTGGTCCCTCGGGTCCGGGTGCGCCGTCGGCGCCTGCGGGTCCCTCGGGTCCGGCTGGGCCTTCCGGTCCTGCCGGGCCCTCGGGTCCTTCGGGGCCTACAGGTCCTGCCGGTCCGCGTGCGCCGTTGGAGCCGTTGGCTCCGGCTGGGCCTGCGGGGCCTCGTGGGCCCCTCGGGCCCGCTGGGCCGGGTGGGCCCTGAACTCCGTCGGGGATCCTGCAAAGGAAGGTGGGTAGACCCAGCCACCTGCACAGCGGGATGAAAGCCGCGTCGTCCGCGGTCGGTCGCAACCCGTTATGGATGATCGTGCCGGTGGTCACGACATCCCTGGTGCGGATCACGGTGGGCAGAGAGATGAAGTTCGTACAAATGCTGGAAAGCATCACAGGGCAGGGGTCGCCCGAGATGCTTCCGATGGGTCGAATTTGGTCGTGGCGAGCTCGTGCCGATATCTGAAGTTGCGAATCGGCTGAAACCGGGACAGGGGAGTGCAAAAGAAGGACGGCCCCGGCGAGCGCGCCGCCCGCAAGGGTCCGTTTCATGAAAGTAGACACGTGCGTTGTCTCTCCCCTCCTATTGACGAGAAACGCCGAACGGCCATTCTTGGGGAGCCTGGGGGATAGGCTGGAGAACTGTGTCTGGAATCTGGAATGGAAGCTTGATGGAGGGTTCGCGTTTCTTTACTTTCCGTGAATTTGGGTGTCTATATAAAATCTTAATGCCGCTATTGTCCAGATTAGTCGGATAAGTGGACCACGCCGAGATAAAGGGTAAATTACGCTAAGGGCTTGTTTCGCACTAAAATTGTGCGGCCGGATCCAGCCCCCGGGTTCGGTGCTCGGATCCGTCCGAGGCTCACACGGCCGGACGGTGCCCGAGCGCGGAAGACCCGCCGGCGAACACTGGTGGACACCGGCGGACACCGGGAAGACGCGCATCGCCCAGGTGAGGCGACGGTGAAAGGTCATCCCGCCAGGCGGCGGGCGTACGCGGTGGGGGGCATGCCGATCACGGCGGTGAAGTCGCGGGTGAAGTGGGACTGGTCGCTGTAGCCGAGATCGGCGGCCAGCCGCGACCAGTCGGTGGCGGGACCGGCCCGCTCGGCGGCCTCGTGGATGCGGTAGCGACGGATCACCCATTTGGGGGAGACGCCGACGTAGTCGCTGAACAACCGCTGCAGATGCCTGACGCTCAGCCCGTGCAGGGCGGCCAGGTCGTCGACGCGGACGATGGCCGGGTCGGCGAGCACGCTCGCGACGAGGTCCGCCGCCCGCTCGGCGACGGGGTCGCGGGCGGGCAGCCGCGCGAGCAGGAATCCCTCCAGCGCCCGCAGGGCCTCCTCGTCGGAGGCGGACAGTACGGCCGGAAGCACCGCGTCGGCGTCCGGCCCGAAGAGCTGGGAGGCCGGGGCGAAGAGGTCGGTGATCGTGGAGAGCGGGGCGCCCAGGAAGGGCCGGAAACCGGCGGGCCGGAAGCGGCTGCCGACCACGACCCCGGTGCCGGTCAGGACCTCCAGGTAGTCACCGGTGATGACCCCGGCCACGCGGGAACCGTGCTCGTGGAAGACCAGGTTCACCGACGGATGGGACACGATCCGCTGCTCGTACGGTTCGTCCAGCTCCCAGCGGACGATCCAGTGGTGCTCGACGAAGGGGGCCAGGGCCGGGTGGCACGCGTGGCGCCCGTAGCGGAACCGGGCCGCCCCGAAGTTCAGGATGCCCCGGGTGTCGTCGGCGGGCGCCCCCGCACCACCGCCGGCACCCCTTTCCACGCCGGTGCTCGCCGCAGCGGTGCGGGAGGCGTCCGCCCCGGAACCGGGCGGACGGTTCACAACGTTCACCACGGGCTCGCAACGCTCACCACGGGCTCACAACCTTCACGACGGGCACACACAACGGACTCACGACGGGATGGGGATGTGGACCCTCGGCAGGCCCTCCGGCTCCTTGCCCGGATAGTCGCCTCCCAGCATGGTGGCCACGGTGTAGAGGTGCCAGGCCTGGTTGGGCTTCTTCAGGACGGGCTCGGCGAACAGCTTGCGTACCTCGTCGGGCTTGACGACGGGCGCCAGCAGGTCCAGGCGGCCGAGGACGTGGTCGCGGATCAGGCCGGTCAGCTCCTCGCCGGGGCTGGTCCGCCAGTTCCAGCCACCGCCGCCGGTCTTCGGAGCGGTCAGCACCCGCGGTTTGCGCTGCCAGGGGTAGTAACGCCTCCCGACGCTGAACCGCCACGGCTTGCCCTCGACCGGGATGTCCCTGAGCGCGGGGGCCAGGACGCCGAGCAGCTCGTAGATGACCTCCTCCGACAGCCGCCAGGTCTGGTCGAGGCCCAGCGCGGCGCGGACCACCCGGTTGTCGAGGAACGGCCAGATCTGGTCGCCCCTGCGCAGCGAGCCCGCCCGCGCCCCCGCGTGCCAGCGGCCGACCTTGTAGGAGATGTACATGTGGTCGAGCGCCTCCAGCGGAGCCCGCTCCCGCCAGGGCCCGGCCAGCTCGCGGGCGTGCTCGTTGGCCTCCTCGGTGAACAGTGCCGGGTCCCGCAGGAAGGTCACGTCCACCCGGCGGCGCAGCGCCTTCTCCGTCAGGTCGGTCTGGAGCAGCAGCAGGCCCCCCGCCCGCAGGATCTCCCCGCTCTGCCCCGACATGGTTGGTTTGGCGCTGTAGGGGAGGTAGCCGACGATCGACTCGTACGCCGACGTCATGCCTTCGCAGGCGCGCAGCGTCTCGTAGGCCCGCGCGAGGGGGTGCTCGACGACGATCGCGTCCTTCTTCTCGGCGCGGGCCGGGGGGATGACGGTGTGCTCGACGCGGAGCGCGCGGGCGATCCGCCCGGCGATGATCACGTCGGGGTGGGTGTCCAGGCCGTTGGTGGTCGCGCGCAGCGGGATGCCCGCCGCGTGCAGTGTCGCGGCGATCAGGCGGCTGTCCCTGCCGCCGGTGAGGGCGAGGTTCACCGGCTCCCCGGCCGCGCGCAGCGGCTCCACCGTCGCCAGCAGCGCGCTCGCCAGCTCGCCGACCAGCTCCTTCTTCCCCCTGCGCGACGTGGGCGCGGGTACGGCGGAGGGGAGCGGGGTCGTGGCGATCGTACGGCGGCCGCCCCTGACGGTCACCGACGAGGACGGAGGCAGCGCGCTCACCTCGCGGTAGGGCGTCTCGTCGGACAGGAAGTATCCCTGCCTGATCATCGACTGCAGCGCGAGCACGTCCCACTCGACCCGGTCGCCGCCGCCCGCGAGGTGGACCAGCAGCGCCCGGCTGCCGATCACGTGCACGTCGGGGGTCTCGGCGTAGTACACCGGGCAGACCCGGTGGATCGCGGTGGCGGCCGACAGCTCGTCCTCGGTCGCCCGGAACGCCGAGAAGCACCCGCCGACGGCCTCGGTGTCCAGGGTCGGCATCGCCGCCAGCAGGTTCACGTCGCCCGGCGCGGCCAGGTAGCCGTTCACCCCGGTCACCCGGTCGTGCCCGGTCTCCAGCAGGGGAGGCTGCCGGGAGTCGTCGGGCTCGTTGGTCCAGGCGAACACGGAGACGCCCGGCCGGTGCCACTCCCGGGACCTGATGACCTCGGGGGGTACGGGGAACGCGGTGTCGATGGCGCCCCTGACGGTGTGCAGCATCGCCTCCGGTATACCGGCTCCCGGATGTTTGGCCGCGAGGCCGAGATACACGCGCATGGTGCAGGATCATATGTCGCGTTTTTTCAAGACAGCTGTGAGCCCGGCTCGACAGCATGGCCGTCATGAACGAGATGTTGTCACGCGCCGTCACTGGTGCGGCGGCCGTCGCCCGCGGCGTCCGCGACGACCAGCTGGGCCTGCCCACCCCCTGCGACGGCTTCGACGTGGGGGAGCTGCTCGGCCACCTGGCCTGGACGGCCGCGATGTTCGAGGCGCTGGCCCGCCGCGAGCAGCCGCCGCCGCAGGACGCCGATCACGTCCCCTTCGCGGACCGGGCCGACGCGGTGCTCGCCGCCTGGTCGGCACCGGGAGTGACCGAGGGAACCAGTCCCACGTTGGGGATGCCCATGGCCCTGGTGCTCCAGATGGTGCTGGGCGACATGGCGATCCACGGCTGGGACCTCGCCAGGGCCACCGGTCAGGACTACGCGGTGGACACCGCGACCGGCGAGGCCGTGGCCGCCTTCGTCGCCGGGATGGCGCCGCGGGGACGGCGGATGGGGGTCTTCGGGGAGGAGGTGCCCGTGGCGGCGGACGCCCCGCCGTTCGAGCGGGCGCTCGGGCTCAGCGGGCGGGACCCGGCGTGGGGACGCTGAAACCCCGATCACGCGCCGAACACGGTTTGCGCTCGCTTGGGTCAAGCTCCCGGCGGACCGGAGGGAGCCGTCGTCGTAGGGGATGACACGCATCCCCAGGAGGCGACATGAAGTCACGCCCGCTCGCCATTGCTCTCGCCGTACTCGCCCTGTTCGCCCTGATGTTCACCGCCGCCTGCGGCGGTTCGGGCACCGCTGAACAAGCCGGCCAGCCAATGCCCGAGTCCGGCAAGGCGGTCCCGTCCATGCCCCCGGACGGACGTTCGTCCGAGGCCGAGGAGGACACCGCGGAGACCGAGGCCCGCGCCACCACCGGGAGCGACGACTCCAAGACCGAGGCCCCCCGGCGGCGCGACACCTCCGCCGAGCAGATATCCACCTTCGCCCTCGACGTGGACACCGCCTCGTACGGCTACAGCAAACGGATCCTCAACGAGGGCAGGTTGCCGGAGGCGAGCCAGGTCAGGCCGGAGGAGTTCGTCAACTCCTTCAGGCAGGACTACGCCGAGCCCAAGGACGACGGTTTCACCGTGCACATGGACGGCGCCCGTACGCCGGGGAACGGCACCGCGCTGCTCCGCGTCGGCCTGCAGACCCGCCGGGCGAGCGCGGAGGCGCGGCGCCCGGCGAACCTCACCTTCGTGGTGGACGTGTCCGGCTCGATGAGCGAGTCCGGCAGGCTCGACCTGGTCAGGGAGGCCCTGCACAAGCTCGTCGACCAGCTCGGGCCCGGCGACCACGTCTCCCTCGTGGCCTTCAGCGACGAGGCGGAGGTCGTCCTCTCCATGACCCCCGCGACCGACAAGGAGAAGCTCCACGCCGCCGTCGAACGCCTCGCCGTCCAGGGGTCGACGAACCTGGAGGCGGGACTGACCAGCGGTTACGGCGAGGCCGCGACGGGTTTCAGGCCGGTGGCCGTCAACCGCGTCATCCTGCTCTCCGACGGCCTGGCCAACACCGGGGACACCACCTGGCAGGGCATCCTCGAGCGGGTCGCGGAGGCCGCGGGCAGGAAGATCACCCTGCTGTGCGTCGGTGTCGGCCGCGACTACGGGGACGAGCTGATGGAGCAGCTCGCCGACAACGGCGACGGTGCCGCGGTCTACGTCAGCTCCGTCGACGACGCGCGCAAGGTCTTCGTCGAGCAGCTCGCCACCAACCTCGACCTGCGCGCCCGCGACGCCAAGGCGCAGGTCGTGTTCAACCCCTCGGCGGTGGAGTCCTACCGGCTGATCGGCTACGAGAACCGGCAGATCGCGACCGAGGACTTCCGCGACGACGGCAAGGACGGCGGCGAGATCGGTCCCGGCCACTCAGTGACGGCGCTGTACGAGGTCCGGCTGCGCGGCGGGGCGTCGGGGCAGCTGGCCACCGCCACCGTGCGCTGGCAGGACCCCGACACCCGCGACCCCTCGGAGGCCGCCCGTTCCCTGGAGGCGGGTGACCTGGCGGCCTCGCCGTGGGAGGGGTCCACGCCGAGGTTCCAGGTCGACGTGGTGGCCGCGGGCTTCGCGGAGTATCTCCGCACCGGGGAGGGAATCGCCGGAGCCGAGCCCGGTGACCTCGCCGCCCACGCCACCCGCCTGGCCGCCTCCACCGAGGACCCGGCGGTGACCGAGCTCGCCGGGCTGATCGAGAAGGCCGCGTCGCTCCGGTAGGCGTCCGCGCCCGAGTCACTCCAGCGGGCGCCCGTGCCCGTGCCGGTCCGGCCGGTGTTCGTGTCCGTGCCGGTCCAGCGGGCACCCGTGCCAGTGCCGGTCCGGCCGGTGTTCGCACCCGCGCCCGTGCCGGTCCGGCCGGTGTTCGTGCCTGTGCCGGTCCGGAGGGCACCCGCGCCGCCCGTACGCGCGCACCATGATCGGGTGGGCCGGTTCCCCGTGAGCCGGCCCCCTGGGGTCCGTGCCGCCGGCCGGATCCTGGGCGGGGTCGCGGCGGTTACAGGGTGCGGGGTGATTTCCTATACACTGGCGTGGTCGCCGGGCCGGGCCCGGGGACATCGGTTACACCCGAGGGGCTATGGCGCAGCTGGTAGCGCGCCTCCATGGCATGGAGGAGGTCTGGGGTTCGAATCCCCATAGCTCCACTTCGGTGACAGGGCCTCGGATCTTTCGATCCGGGGCCTTTGTGCTTCCCGTCAGGGGCTTCGGCGGTCGGGGTCCGCAGGTGTGAAGCCCGCTCCCGGCGGGCCCCTTCGCCGTTCGTCCGGAAAGATCGCGGTGCGCCGTCGTGGCCGGTGGGATTCGCCGGGACGGACGCGACCGGCCGTGCGCGTGCCTCCGGGGGTTCCCCGGGAGCACGCGCACGGCCGGTCTTCTCTCGGGCTCCGGCCCCCGGGTGAGGGGGCCGGAGCGTCCTGCCGGAAGGGTTACTGGCCGGTGATCACGAAGGTCGTTCCCGGCTGCCTCACGATGTTGCCGTCGGCCGAGTTCGTGATGGTCACGTTCGACAGGACCGCGTTGCCGCGGGCGCCGCTCATGGCCAGGATCCCGGCTCCGTTGTTGGACTTGTCGATCTTCACGTTGGTGATCGCGACGTTCGGCATGTTGCCGCCGCCCGTCTTGAACTGGATGCCGTCGTAGGTCGAGTCGGAGATCTCGGTGTCGCGGATGGTGACACCGGTGATGTCACTGCCCTGCGGGAACAACGTGATCGCGCCGAACTCCTGGTCCTCGTTCCAGAAGGCGCCACCCGTGCGGTACAGCCCGTTGTTGGCGAGCAGCGTGGTCCCCGAGAAGGGCAGGGGGCTGTGGTCGGTCGCCAGCATGATGCCCGGGTAGTTCATGGTGTCGTAGATCAGGTTGTTCTCGGCGGAGTTGTCGTAGCCGCCGTAGATCGCGATGCCGTTCGCCCGCCAGGGCAGCTGGATGGTGTTGTTGACGAAGTGATTGTCGTGCGTGTTGTCGACGACCCGGTCCTTCACCGCCTGGTTGGCCCAGATCGCGAGGGCGTCGTCACCGGTGTTGCGGAACGAGGAGTTGAACACC
Source organism: Streptosporangium sp. NPDC002721 (assembly GCF_042888905.1). Taxonomy (NCBI): domain Bacteria; kingdom Bacillati; phylum Actinomycetota; class Actinomycetes; order Streptosporangiales; family Streptosporangiaceae; genus Streptosporangium; species Streptosporangium sp. NPDC002721. The sequence goes on along the minus strand of NZ_JBIAQI010000015.1, from coordinate 200,692 downwards.
CGCGAGTTCCGCGTGCCGTTGGTGAAGTTGATGCCGTCGGCGTAGGTGTTGCGGATGCGCATGCCGCTGAACAGCAGGTTGTCGCCGGGACCCCACAGGGCCGGGATGTTGTCGTAGTCGCGGCCGACCCAGGCGCCCACGTTGGCGTGCTCGATCCACACGTTGGTGATCCTGGTGTTCTCGCCGAACCGGCCGTTCAGGCCCACGCCGCCCTCGTCGTTGCCGTCCCCGCCGCGGATGCGGCCCGAGCCGAAGATGGCGATGTCGGAGATCTGGGTGTTGCTGTCGATGTCGAAGCCGAAGTTGCCCTCGTGCGGGTGGTTGATGCCGCCCACCACGTCCTGCGGCTCGGTCAGGGTGTACAGCTGGGAGTGCCACATGCCCGCGCCGCGGATGTTGACGTTGCTGATGCCCACCTGGTTCCACTGACCCCGGTTCAGCGGGTCGTCGGTGAGGATCTTCTGCTCCTGGCGCCACTGGCCCGCCGGGATCCACACGCAGCTGATGACGCCGTTCTGGTCGTCCGTCACCGCCCGCTGGATGGCGGCCGTGTCGTCGAGACCGTCGTTGGGCACCGCGCCGTAGTTCGTGATCGAGGTGCAACCGGCCGGCTGGCTCGTCGGCGGCGCGACCTGCTCCAGGTCGATCAGGTCGATGACGTAGAACGAGGCCGTGTCGCCCGCGTCACGCTGCAGCTTGAACTTGGTGCCGGCCGGGTAGCTCTGCGAGAGCAGCGCGTTCGACTCGTCGAACAACCTCCGGGCGTCGGCCTGGGGGGTGTTCGACAGCGCCTCGGGGCCGTCGGTGTTGCCGTACAGCCAGCTGTGGCGCGACGAGAGGGTCAGCTTCCTGGAGAAGGTGCCGTTGATGTAGAGGCTGATGGTGGCCTCGATGCCGCCGCCGCCCGCCGCGTCCGGGATGGAGTTGCGGACCACGATCGAGTTGGCGGGGCTGGTCGAGGTGAACTCGACGAACTGCCCGGTGCTGTTCAGCCGCACCGACTTGCGGCCCGAGGACTCGGTGGCGAAGTTGGTGTGCCCGAAGGTGCGCAGCGCGTCGGTCTCCAGCAGGGTGCCCTGGTAGGTGGCGGCCTCGGCCTCGTACTCGACGTACGGGACGGCCGCGCCGCGCCCGACCACGATCGACTGCGAGAACGTGTTGTTGTTCTCGTTCGTCTCGGTGACGGTGTTGGTCGCGTCGGCGGTGGCGGTGATGGTGGCGCCGCCGCTGGTGGCGGTCCAGCTCCCGCTGACGGCCACGTTGGCCGTCGCGCCCGCCGCGATCGACGCGGTGTTGCCGTTGAGCGTGGTGCCGCCCACCACGACGCGGGTGACCGTGGTCGCGCCCGTCGCGGAGGTCCCCCGGTTCCTCACCGCGACGGTGAAGGTGACCGGCGCGCCGACGGCCGGGTTCGGCGGGTTGGAGGTGACGCTGAGAACCTGCAGGTCGGGGCCGGGGGCCTGCGAGACCACCAGCGGCGACGAGGCGGTGAGGGTGTTGTTGCCCTCGTTCTGCTCGAAGACCGAGTTGTCCGCGTCGACCCTGGCGCTGACCGTGTAGCTGCCCTCGCCCCGGGTGCCGATGTTGTGGGTCACCGTGGCGGTGGCGCCGGTGGCCAGGGCGGGGATCGCGACGGTACCGGCGAGGGTGCCGTCGAGGTTGAGGTTCACGCTGTCCGCCGGGGAGGCGGCGTTGCCCGCGTTCCTGACCGTGGCCGACAGCGTGATCGCGCTTGCCTCGCTCGGGGACGCCGGGGTCCACGAGAGGTTCGTGACCGTGAGGTCGGGGTTCGGCGCGGGGACGCCGATGACCTGGAACTCGGCCACCTGCCCGCCGGGCGCGCCGCTGTTGCCGGTGAACCTCAGCTGCACGTCGGCGACGCTGGCGTTGAAGGTGATCGTCGCCGTGTTGCCGGAGGCCGGGTTGAACGTGTAGTTCTGCGCCGACACCAGGTTGGTGTACCCGGTGGCGTTCTGCTCGCGGCCCAGGACCTGGATGTTCTGCGTACGGGTGCCCCACGCGGAGTCGGGGTTGAGCTTCACCACGACCGAGTTGACGCTCGCGTTGGCGCCGAGCCTGGCGGTCAGCGTGTTCGGGAACGCGCCGGAGTTGGCCTCCCAGTAGGTGGCCAGGTTGTTGTCGTTCGCGTTGGAGGCGACGAAGTTGTGCACGTGGCCCGACGCGACCAGTTCCTTGCCGATCGCCAGGTTGGAACCGGGGTCGCCGGTGCCGTTGCGGGTCACGGAGTTGCTGTTGGCCGACTGGTTGCCCGCCGCGTCCTTGGCCCGCACGAAGTACGTCACGGTCGCCGACGCCGGCTGGTTGTCGGTGTAGGTCAGCACGTTGCCGACGCTGGCCCGCAGCTGGTTGTTGGCGTAGATGTCGTACCCGGTGACGCCCACGTTGTCCGTGGAGGCGTTCCAGGCGAGCCTGACCTGGCCGGTGGCCGGCTGGGTGAAGGAGAGGTTGCCGGGGGCCGACGGGTTCTGGTTGTCACCGCCGGTGGCGGCACCGTAGATCTCGAACTCGGAGATCTGCGCGGCGGGCCAGCCGGTGTTGGCGGTGATGTGAACGCGCCAGTATCGGTGGGTCGCGGCGCCGAAGTCGATCGTGACCGTGTTGCCGGTCGCCGGGTTGAACGTGTAGTTGGCCGATGCCACGACCGTGCTGAAGGTGTTGCCGTCGGCGCCGCCCTGGACCGAGAGCGTCTGGGTGCGGGTCTGCCAGACGGTCGGCGGGGGTAGCTTCAGGACGATCTGGTCGACGCTCGTGGCGGTGCCGAGGTCGATCCGCGCCCACTGCGGGAAGCTGTTGTTGGCGCTCTCCCAGTAGGTGGACTGGTTTCCGTCGTTGACGGCGGACACCGGTTGCCCGCCCGTCGAACTGCTCGCCAGGGTCGCCTTGCCCGGCGACAGGTTGGGTCCGGCCGCGGCGGAGGCCGGGACGACCGACCCCACCAGGAGCAGGCCGGCGGTCGCGACCATGGTCGCCACCAGCCGTAACGGTCTGTACAGCATTCTCATTCGCGCTCTTCTTCTCTCGTCGGGCACGGCAGGGGCCGGGGCGTGAAGGCTGCGCCTTCACCGCACACGTAAATGGGGGGCAGGTGCACGACGCAGTGCATCCCTGGAGAGTTGCGAGGAGTAGCAAGAAAATTAACAAGGATTGCAATATTCTTGCATGACGTTGGCCAAATGTTACATACGTGCTACGGGCACGTCAACGGCTTGGAAGCAGCTTTCTCAACCGGTTCGACGGGAGATGTGACAGGGGGTCAGAACGGCCGTGAACGCCGGGGGCGCTGGGTCACGGGCGCTGGGGCACGGGCACCGGTCGTGAACGCCGGATCACCGGCCCCGGGAAGGGGCCGGGCAGGATCCGGGGAGGATCAGAGGGGGGCCGGTCCGTCGGCGAAGCCCGCGGAAGGGCGGCGTCCCGGCGACCGTACGTGTGCCGCCCGGTGTCAGGCGCGGACCGCTAGGACAGGCGCCACTTGTCCATGTTCCAGGTGATGGTCGACTGCGCGGGGTTGGGGATGACGTTCTGGAGCGTCTCGTCCCACGCGCTGAGGCCGGGGTGCTGGAACAGCGGGATGGTGGCCAGGTCGCTCCAGAGCCGCTTCTCGATCGCGCCGATGATCGGGTCCTGGGCCGCGAGGTCCACGGTCGAGTTCAGCTTCGCGATGAGGCGGTCGACGTGCGCGCTGGAGTAGCAGCCGTTGTTGCTGGCCTTGTAGCGGGCGTCGCACTTCACCGGCGAGGTGAAGTTGGCGGCCCAGTTGCTGACCAGGGCGGAGCCCGACCAGGCGTACAGGGCCACGTCGTAGCCGTTGGCCGGCATCACGGTGCCGAGGAAGTCCTCGGAACCCTTGTCGACGACCTTGAAACCGGCCTTGTTGCAGGAGTCGATGATGAGCTGCACCGCCGCGGTGCGGCGCGGGTTCGGGGTCTGGTAGCCGATGCTGATCTCCAGGCCCGTCCTGCCCGCCTCGCGCAGCAGCGCCCTGGCGCCCGCGATGTCCTGCCGCGTGTACGCGTCCGCGCTGCCGCTGGCCGCGACGACCGCCGCGCTGTTGGCTTGGAAGGGCGCCACGGTGCGGACCTGCAGGGGCTTGGCGGCGGGCGAGACGGGCCCGATCAGGGTGTTGACGATGAGCTGCCTGGGCACGCACCTGGCGAACGCCTCACGCAGCCTCCTGTCCCTGAACGGGCTGGAGTCGAAGTTGAAGTCGAGGTGCTCGTAGGTGTACTTCTCGAAGACGCCGACCTCCACGCCCCGCAGCGACTGCAGCTGCCTGAGCACGTCGGGCCCCGGCTGCGGCTCGACGATCTGGACCTCGCGGTTCTGCAGCGCCTGGGCCTGCTCGTCGAGGGTGATGAAGCGCTCGACGATCGTCGGGGTCGCGGCCGGGGTGCCCCACCACCTGTCGTTGGCGACCAGGGTCAGCCGCTGCCCGGCGTCGAGCTTGGAGAGCTTGTACGGCCCCGAGGACGGGATCAGCTCGGCGTCGGGCAGCCTGCCCTCGGAGACCCAGCCGTCGTTGAAGAACGTGATGCCCTTCTCGATCCTCTTCGAGTCGCCCTTCTTGATCGCGGCGATGAAGTCGGCCTCGGACAGGCCGTCCTGCTTGGCGACCACGTGGGCGGGCATCATCTCGGTCGCGCCCGGACCCCCGGCCACCCAGTCCGCGAACGGCTTGTCGTAGACCAGCGTGAACTGCCTGCCGCCCTTCTCGCACCCGGGAACCCGGGTGTCCCGCAGGCCGGTGGTGTCGGCGGAGGCGAAGCCCCTGACCTTGCCGGACCGGAAGGCCCACCACAGCATCACGTCGTCGCAGTCGATCGGGACGCCGTCCGACCAGACCGCCTTGTCGCTGATGGTGTACCTGACGCTCAGCGGGTCGTCGGAGATCTTCTCGTACGTCCCGAAGTCCTTGTCGGGGGTGATCGCGCCCTTGTCGCCGTAGAACCAGAAGCCCGTCAGCACCCGCTGCAGGGGGGCGGCGTTGCGGGTGGCGTTCTCCGAGGTGGTGTTGTTGTTGTAGGAGTGGAACTCCTGCTCGTACGCGTAGGTGATGGTCTCGCTCGGCGGGGCCGACTCCGAGCCGGAGGCGGTGGGGTCGTCCGCCGGGCCGGTGTCCGCGCAGGCGCCGAGCAGGAGCGCGCCGCTCGCCAGCAGCGCCAGGAACCTTCCCGGCCTTCGTGCGTGGAACACGGCACCCCCTTCGGTCACCCGGCCCCGGCCTGCCCCCGTCCGGCCGGGCGGGATCCGGACGGGCGTCGCGTCTCTCGTGACCATGCCGGATGCGAGTCCCTCAAATGAGGAGAATAGAAAAAACATAACCCTTGAGCGAATTTACCCAATATGTGAGATGGCCGTCTCACGAGTCCGAGTCACGAGACATGGTTCTGGCCTGATTCTTGCGGTTATTGGCACTCGGGCCACTCGTCGGCCGGAGCGCCGCCCCTCGATTATGGAGCGCATGACAACGACCCCTCGGCAGCCCGAACGCGGGCTGCACCGGGCCTGGATCGTGGCGGGTGTCGCGTTCGTGGCCATTCTCGGGGCGGCAGGTTTCCGGGCGACGCCCGGCGTGCTGATCACACCGCTCCAGGAGGAGTTCGGCTGGTCCCGGGGCACGATCTCGCTGGCCGTCTCGGTCAACCTCATGCTCTACGGGCTGACCGCGCCCTTCGCCGCCGCCCTCATGGACCGCTTCGGCATGCGCAGGGTGGTGACGTACGCCCTGCTGCTGGTCGCCGCGGGCAGCGGGTTGACCATCCTGATGAACGCCCCCTGGCAGCTCATCCTCTGCTGGGGTGTGCTGGTCGGCCTCGGCACCGGCTCGATGGCCCTGGTCTTCGCCGCCACCCTCACCGAACGCTGGTTCGTCCGCCACCGCGGCCTCGTCACCGGCGTGCTCACGGCGGGCGGCGCCACCGGGCAGCTCGTCTTCCTGCCCGTCCTCGCCCACCTGGCGGCGGACAGCGGCTGGCGGTCGGCCGCCGTCACGGTCGCCGTCGCCGCCCTCGTCGTGGTCCCCCTGGTCTGGTTCCTGCTGCGTGACCGGCCCGAGGACGTGGGCACCACCGCCCTGGGCGCCGATCCCGCCGCGCCCCCGGTCGCCCGCCCGGCGCGGGCCGGGGGTGCCGCCTCGCGCGCCCTCGGCGTGTTGTGGAGCGCGGCGCGTACGCGTCCCTTCTGGCTGCTCGCCGGCGGGTTCGCGATCTGCGGGATGAGCACCAACGGCCTGGTGGGCACCCACTTCATCCCCGCGGCCCACGACCACGGCATGGCCGAGCCGGTCGCCGCGGGGCTGCTCGCCCTGATCGGGATCTTCGACGTGGTCGGCACCGTCGCGTCCGGCTGGCTGAGTGACAAGGTCGACTCGCGCGTCCTCCTCGGCGTCTACTACGGGCTGCGCGGCCTGTCGCTGATGGCGTTGCCCGGCCTGTTCGGGGCCACCGCCGAGCCCAGCATGCTCGTCTTCATCATCTTCTACGGCCTCGACTGGGTGGCCACGGTCCCGCCGACCGTCGCTCTGTGCCGCCAGATCTACGGCCCGGACGGGGCCGTGGTGTTCGGCTGGGTCTTCGCCTCCCACCAGGTCGGCGCCGCGATCGCCGCGGTCGCCGCGGGGGTCACCCGCGACCACTTCGGCGCCTACGACCTCGCCTGGTACGCCGCGGGTCTCCTCTGCCTCGCCGCCGCCGTCATGTCGATCGTCATCGCCAGGAAGGCCGTCACCCTGAGGCCCGGCCCGGGGGAGGCCACCGCGAAGGAGCAGGCATCCTTGAAGGCGTGAGAGAACGAGGCGGACGAGCCGCGGGCCACGGAACCGGATCCGACACGCGGCGGCCGGGGGGGATCGCATGACCGGCGTAGGGGACGGCAGGGACCTGGACAGGAGGGTCCTCCCGCTCGTGGTGCGGATCGAGCGCTCCGCGCCGCCCGAGCGGACCGACGCCCTGGAGGCGGCGGCCCTGGCCGTGCTGGCACTGCTCGACGACCCGCGCGCCCTCGACGGCGGTGAGTGGGCCGAGGCCGTGGGGGCCTGGGACGGCAGCCGGTTCAGGAAGGTCGTCCGGCGGGCGCGCGGGGCGGAGTGGCGCCGGGTGCTCGACCTGCCCGGCGTCACCGTCACCTCGGGCACCGCCGAGGTCCGCGTCCACCCGCCGGTACCGCTGGACGGCTGGCCCAGGGACCTCTCCAGGCTCCAGGTGTCCGGCACCGAACTCGCCGACTCCCGCGAGCCCGGACCGCCCGGGGACGTGGTGCTGTGGCTCAACCCGGGGCTGACGATGTCGGCGGGCAAGGCCATGGCCCAGGCGGGGCACGCCGTCCAGCTGGCCTGGCACGCGAGCGGGAACGACGCCAGGCGGGCGTGGCGGGACAAGGGCCTGGCGGTCTCGGTGAGGACCGCCGATCCCGCCGCGTGGGCCGGGCTGGTCGCCTCGGGCCTGCCGGTGGTCAGGGACGCGGGGTTCACCGAGATCGAGCCCGGCTCCCGCACGGTCGTCGCGGACGTCCCGTGGCTGCGCGGGGGCGTCCCGTTCCGCGGGTGAACGGTCAAGGGACGGCCGGTGGCCCGGTTCCGGGAGCGAGCGGTCAGCCGGGTGTCTGATTCCGAGGGGTGAGCGGTCAGCCGGGCGTCCGGTTCCGGGGCAGGAGCGGTCAGCCGGGCATCCTGACGATGTCGGCGAGTACGCCGCCCTCGGGGGTGAGACGCGCCTGCGAGGGGCTGTCGTGGACCACCAGGAGGCGCTCGCCGTCAAGGACGGTGATCCCTTCCGGGTGGTCGTTCCCGTTCCCGTGCGGCAGGTCGCCGACGAGGTCCAGCTCGTGCCGTACCGACGGCTCGTCCTCCGGATCCCAGCGCAGCACCCGGACCGGGCCGTCCAGGCTCATGGTCGGCCCGGCGAGGATCAGCATCCCGCCCCGGTGCGGGCACATGTCGCGGACGCCGAGCCCGCCGAGGTTCAGGAAGTGCGTCCGGTACGGCCTGCCGTCGATGGGGGCGAGCCTCAGGCTGCCGGGACGCCGGGGGTCGCTCTCCGGCCGGATCTCCAGCATCGCGGCCCAGCCGCGCAGCACCGGGCCGCGCAGGCCGACGAACAGGCGGCCGTCGAGCACGGCGATGCCCTCGATGTCCAGCCCGTTGTCCTTGCTGGGAATCGTCACGAAGGGCGCGAGGTGCGGGTCGTCCGCCAGCAGGTCGGCCAGGTTCCGGCCGGGACCGGCCAGGATCTCCGCCCTGCGGGAGCCGTCCTCGCGGACCGGGGTGGCGCCGACGAGCGGCAGGCGTACGAGGATGTAGCGGTTGTCCTCGCGTACCACACTGCCGAGGCGGCGACGGGCCTTGTGCGACGTGTGCCCCTTCTTGACCCGCCTGCGCTTGAGGCTGTGCGACCCGATCGCCCAGAGCCAGCCGTCCGCCCGGCCCAGGCCCTCGATGTCGGCCTCCTCGTCGCGCCCGGCGGGCAGGTCCACGAAGTCGGCGAGGTGGAAGGTGCGCTGGTCGTCGAAGCGCCCCGCGCGGAACGCCAGATGCTCGACCGTGGCGGTCTCGTCACCGGCCAGCCAGAGGCCCAGCGCGTCGGTGCGTACGGCCGACAGGTTGGTGTGCGTCCTCGCCTCGCGCGAGGAGACGTCGAACCTGAGCTCCACCTGGCGTTCCACGAACATCCTGGAATCATCGCAGGGTATTTCGCACAAGGGTGAGGAAGGTACTCGTTCCCGAAGTGTGATGGGGATCCCGCACGGGAAAACCGGATTTGTCGTACGCTCCCGATCGTGCTCGATGGGTTGGGTGGGACTCAGGGGACCCGGGAGACGGGTCCCGCGCCGACATACGTGACCGCGGAGGCGGCCACGTCGGAGATGCCGAGAGTCGTGGCGGAGAGCCCCCCGAAGCCACTGGACTCCCCCGTGAAGCGGTCCCGCATCGGCGACCTGCCGATGCGTGTCATCTACCGCTTCCTGGCCGTGGGCCTCGCGGTGATCCTGGCCGCGGTCGCCGCGGTCGTCGGCTTCGTCTCCTCGAGCTCCCCAGATCAACCGGGCGAGGGAAAGACGGGGCAGATCGCCGCGCCATCTGCCGCGCCACCCTCGCCCGGTCCAGGGTCGGCGGAACCGTCCGTCCCGGCGACTCCCACGGCGGAGCCGGCTGCCTCCGCGTCGGTGTCCCCCTCCGCGTCGGCGTCCTCCTCGGACGACCCCGACGAGACGGCCGCTCCCTCCTCGGCGCCCGACGGCTCGGAGCCGGCGCCCGACCGCAGCGCCGTCGTCGCGGCCCTCGCCGATCCCCGGGTGCCGAACCTGCCGCGTGACAAGCGGCTCGGCCGCCTCTCCGGCAAGGCGGACAAGAGCAAGCGACGCGTACAGGACGGCAAGTCCGGCGTGTCGCTGGTCCGCCTGGGCAAGCCCTGGAAGGTCTTCGGCGCGTCGCCGTTCTCCACCAAGCAGGTGCTGCCGAAGGCGAAGGGGACCGCTCACCGGGGGATGCTCGTGAGCTGCCCGGTGCCGATCCTGGTGCAGAAGGAGTCCAAGGACACCGCGGTGCTGGCCGCCCGGTGGACGCTCAACCACCACCCCAAGGGCGGCAAGATCACCTGGACCGCCTCGCAGCCGATCAAGAACGGCTGGCTGCTCGCCTACCGGGTGAAGTACAAGACGAAGGGCAAGGCGCGTTCCTCCATGGCCGCCGTCGCCGTGACCGAGATCCCCGGCGCCAAGCCCGCGATGCTCTTCGCGACGATCCCCGACGTCCAGAGCAAGTACTGGCGCGCCATCAACACCGCGGTCTCCTCCCTCAAGGTGAAGTGACAGATTGAAGTGAGCCCCACCTGGGCAGGAATCGCCTTGTCCGTGTGACCTGGTGAAACTCGGGGGAATTTCACAGCCGGACACTCCGCCGCCGCACGCGCGACGACCTCCCGCCCGCTCGCCGGGCGCGGGGCCGGGCTCTTCGCGGGGGCGGCCCCGGTTTGAGGGCCCGGACTGAGCCGGGCGTCCCGGACGCGCCTCCGGGACGCCCGTCCAAGCAGGCTCCCCCGAGTCGTCGAGGGGGAGTGGTGAACCGACCGGCGTCCCGGGAGCGCGAGGGGAGCGGCCCCGACACGCCCGGCAACGGGAGCGGGTCCAAGCCCTGGCGGTCCGAGGGCCTGCCCGACGGCGACGGGGCGCCCACCCCGCGCCGCCCGAGGTTCAACTGGGTGCGCTTCCTGATGACCATGGCCGTCGTCTACGCCACCTTCTTCATCGTCTCCTCGTTCTTCGAGGAGCCCACCGAGCCGGTCTCCTACACCCAGTTCACCGAGCAGGTCCGGGCGGGGAACGTCAAGGACGTCTACGCCACGGGCACGTCGATCGAGGGCACCCTCAGGAAGCCCGCCCGCGACCCCGACAGCGGCGACGTCACGTACGACAGGTTCTCCACGGAGCTGCCGGTGTTCGCCGACCGGGCGGGGCTCTACCAGCAGCTTCTCGCGACGAAGGTGAACATCAGGGCCGAGCCCGTCGGCGGGAACCTCCTGTCGAACCTCCTGCTGTCCCTGGTCCCGGTCCTGCTGCTGGCCGGCCTGTGGATCTGGTTCGTACGGCGCGCGGCGTCCGGCGCGATGGGCGGCGGGATGGGCGGCCTCGGAGGGCTCGGCGGCCTCGGCAGGTCCAAGGCGGCCAAGCCGGTGGAACCGGCCAAGGTGCGGGTCGACTTCGACGACGTCGCGGGCATCGACGAGGTCGAGAACGAGGTCGCCGAGGTGGTCGACTACCTCAAGGACCCCGACAAGTACCGGAGGCTGGGGGCGAAACTGCCCAAGGGCGTGCTGCTCGCCGGGCCGCCCGGCACCGGCAAGACCCTCCTGGCCCGCGCCGTGGCGGGGGAGGCCGACGTGCCCTTCTTCTCGGCGAGCGCCTCGGAGTTCATCGAGATGATCGTGGGGGTCGGGGCCTCGCGGGTGCGCGAGCTGTTCGACGAGGCCCGCAAGGTCGCGCCGTCGATCATCTTCATCGACGAGATCGACGCGATCGGCAGGGTGCGGGGCGGCAGCACCATCGGCGGCCACGACGAGCGCGAGCAGACCCTGAACCAGATCCTCACCGAGATGGACGGCTTCACCGGCTCCGAGGGCGTCATCGTGATCGCCGCCTCCAACCGGGCGGAGGTCCTCGACCCGGCGCTGCTGCGTCCCGGCCGCTTCGACCGTACCGTCGTGGTGTCCGCGCCGGACGCCGAGGGGCGGCTGGCGATCCTGCGCGTGCACAGCCGGGGCGTGCCGCTCGCCGACGACGTGGACCTGGAACGGCTCGCCAGGACCACCCCCGGCATGACGGGCGCCGACCTGGCCAACCTGATCAACGAGGCCGCGCTGCTCGCCGCCAAGCGGGGCAACGACAGGGTCCGGGCCCCCGACTTCGCCGACGCGCTGGAGAAGATCCTGCTCGGCGCGGCCCGCGCCGTCGTGATCCCGCAGGACGAGCGGAGGCGCACCGCGTACCACGAGGCGGGCCACGCGCTGCTCGGCATGCTCCAGCCGGGCGCCGACCCGGTGCGGAAGGTCTCGATCATCCCGCGCGGGCGGGCGCTCGGCGTCACGCTCTCCACGCCCGACACCGACCGGTACGCCTACGACGAGAAGTACCTGCGCGACCGGATCATCGGGGCCCTCGGCGGCATGGCGGCCGAGCAGGTCGTCTACGGCGTGGTCACCACCGGCTCGGAGAACGACCTGGAGCAGGTCACCGTGATCGCCCGCGGCATGGTCGGCCGCTGGGGCATGTCCGCCAGGATCGGCCCGCTGACCGTCCTGCCCGCCGCCGACGGTAGCCCCGCCGCCGCCCCGGACACCCTCGCCACGGTGGACCAGGAGGTACGGCGCATCGTGGACGAGTGCTACGAGGTCGCCCGGTCCGTCCTGGAGGAGCACCGCAGCCGCCTGGACGGCATCGCCGAGGCCCTGCTGGAGAACGAGACCCTGGCCGAGGCGGAGGCCTACGCCGCCGCCGGGCTCCCGGTGAACATCGCCCCCGGGCTGCCCTCCTCGGAACCGCCCCCGCAACTCCCGCCCCCGCCGCACGCCTGACCTCCGGGCACCCGTCGTGGACCGGACCTTCGTCGCGAAGCAGGTGTCTGTCGCGGAGGAGGGGGTGGCCCCGTTCCCCGAAACGTTGACGTGTCGAGGTCGTTCGGGTCGCCTGGAGAGGGCCGGACCCGTCTCCCACGGCGGTGACGGTCAGTGACCGTCTCCAGGCCGGAAGACGGCGTCGCTTCAGCCGTCGAGGGAGGCGGAACCGGTGACCTCGTCGGTTTCGGCGCCCGTGGAGCACAGGCCGGGGCCGAGGCCGTTCACAACCCCGACACATGCCCGGCCGCCGTCTCGGAACCTCCGTCGTTGTCCTGCGCCGCGGGTTCTCCGGTTGTCAGACCGGCCCCATCGGAGTGCGGCTGGTCGGCCACAGCTTGCGCCGGTCCGCCGTGATCCTGGATCGCTCCGGTTTGTGATGGCTGCGTCGGCCCCTGGCCGCCATGGACATGGTCCGACCCGCCGGATGGCGCAGCTCCGGTCTCAAGCTGAGATACGGGCAACGGGTGCCATACGCCGTCAGACGACTGGTAGGCGGCCGAGACCACATCCACGGTTCCGGCCTGGCCGCCGTCACCCACCGCCCCATCGTGCACGGGGAGCGGATGCCACGCGCCGTCATGCCCCAGGAACCAGGCCGCGTTCAGCTCGACCCCCGGCGTGCCGCCACCGCTGTCGGCCGGGGGAGGCACGCCGGGCGGAACGGGATGCCAGGACCCGGCGGCGTCCTGTGTCCATTCCAGGTTGACCACGCTCTGGCCGCCCGGGATCACATGGCCGTCAGGACCGACGGGATGCCAGGTGCCCTCCGGTCCACGCCATCCCGACCCCGCGGTGCCTGCCGATTCACCCGCTGATATGTGATGCCAGGCACCGGCGGCATCCCGGTAGCCACCCTCCGTGTGCGTGATCGCGCCGGGGACCGGTGTCGAGGAGATCGCGTGCCAGGCGCTTCCCCGTTCGTACCACCATCCGCCCTGGAACTCGACGATCCCGTGCGGCGCCAAGGGGGGTGAGGCGTGGTGCTGCTGGTGGTGCTCCGTGTGCGGCCTGGCCAGGTCCGGCAGTACATGGAGCGGCGGCGCGACGTCGGAGGGCAGGGTGAACGAGGCCTCGTCAGTGCCCCCGTGGGTCGCCCGGAAGAGGAGGTCGCCGAGGTCGTGGGCGATGTTACGGCCGGTGGCCGCCTCGATTCCCTTGATCGCCGTGGTGCCCACGCCGTACCCCGCCAGCCCGGCACCGACCAACACGCCGGCCTGGGTGGTGACGTCGAGCAGGCCCATCGTGGCGGAGTAGATCCCGGCGAGTCCTGTCGCGGCGGTGGTGGTTCCGTCGAACACCTGCTCGCTGTTGTCGTTACCCAGCCCCGCCCCGGTCTTCACAGCGCCGTTCCAGGTGTCGCGCGCCCCGGCGAACAGGCCGTACCCACTGAGCACCTGGTTCAGCGGCGAGAACGCGAACGGACCGTTGGACCCCAGGCCGTGGGCGTTGACGCCAACCTTCTCGAAATCGGTGTTCATGAGAAAGTTGGGCACCGCGAAGACGTTGACCACGTGCTGGAGGGCGTCATCGGCTCTGTGGGCCGCGTCGTCGAGGCCACGCAGGCGGTCCGCGGCCTCGTGCAGCGCGTCCCGGAGAGCCTGCGGCAGGAGATCCGTCATGACCGCGTGAACAGGCTGGACCGGGCGACGGTGTCGCCTGGTTCGGGCCGCGGCGGGGCGGATGCCAGTGCGAGGTCCAGCTCGGCGGCCAGGATGGCCGCCGCGTGGGCGTACGGTCGGGGTTCGAACGCCAAGGGGTCGGACTCCCGCCTCGCCGCCAGCTCGATCCAGGTCGCGAACGCCTCGGCCAGCGGCCGCTCAGCGGGCTCCGGCCGCAGTTCGCCGGCCTGCTCCACGAGCGCGGCGATCAGCTTTCCGCGCAGGCCGGAGCCCGGCGGCTGGGGTGGAACCGCTTGGACGACCTGCACCACCGAGATCGCGGCACGCACCACATCGACGATCATCTCGGCCTCCCGGCCTGCTCAGGACGCCGGGACCCGGACCTCGCCGAGGACCAGGTCACGTCCGTCCGGCCAATGGAAATCGTGCAGGGTGACGGTGAGGCGGGACGCTCTCGGTGAGGTGTCCCACACCACGAACACGATTTTGCTGCGCTGGTCGAGCGGCGGGTCTCCGTCCCCGCCGCCCTGGAACGGCACCGCCTCGAGCTCACTGCCACTCTCCTTGTCGCTGATGCGGTAGATCATCAGGGAGGCGAACCGCCGCTCCTCCCGGGTGACGTACGCGGTGATGGTGATCGACGGCCTGGTCCTCCCCATCCACCTGCTGACCGTGCGCCTGGTCCGCTCCACCGTGAACCGCCAGCCGTGTCCGTGGACCGTCCAGGGCGGTGGTCCGGACGCGTTCTTTCTGATCGGCTTGTCCGGCGCCGTGAACGGCAGTCCGGGCAGGCCGAGGTCGGGAAGGGCCGACCCGTCGAGGTCGACCCGGGGGACGACCAGCGCGGCCACGATCAGCGCGGCGATCACGAGGTTGGCGCGGGCGAATAAGCGCATCCGCCCGTCCTAGAAGAGGATCTTCTTCATGGCGCGCCGCTCGCGCACGACCGGCCCCTGCAGTTCGTCGTAGAGCTTGTCGACCTTGCCGGGCCGGCCGAGCCCCGCGAGGACGATCGACTCCTTCTCCGTTCCGAGCATGTAGGTCAGCTCCAGCGAGGCGGTGTTCGTCAGGTAGGAGGAAAGGGTGCGGACATAACGAACCCGGGTGATCGAGGCATATAGAATCGCCTGCTTGGTCCGGTCCTTCACGCCTTCGGCCACGTCGACGCGGCGCTGATAGAAGACGTACGAGGTCATTCTGGCGGAGACGACGGCGGTGACCCAGGCCGCCACGGCGTACAGCCCGAGCGCCACGACGAGCAGCGGCATCCGCAGCACGGAGACGGAGAGTGCCAGCGCCGTGGCCACGAGCGGCGTGAGCACGAGGTGCCGCGTCTGTGTCCTGGTCGACCACACTTCCTCGCCGATGTCGTAGACACCCCGCTCGTCCAGATCGGTGGCCATGGTCCGGTACGGCGTGACCCCCGCGGAGACCGTGCGGGTGTACTCCAGGGCGGCGGCATGCTCGGAGTCGGCCGGGAGCACGACCTCGTGCGGTGTGGCGGGCGCCGGAGGCGGCGGCTCGGGAGCGACGACCGCGGCGGTCACCGGAGGCGGCGGGTCCGGGGCGACGACCTTCCGCGAAGGTCGGCCTGCCGCCGCCCCGCCGTCCGCTCGGCAGGCCTCCAGACGATGGCGCACGTCCTTCACCACGTCCCTGGCCAGCGACTGGCGGAAGGCGGCCGCGGCCTCGTCGGGCCTGCCCTGCTCCTGAAGCGCCACTCCCAGCTCGTAGGCGGCCAGGTGGTGCGTGGGCTCGGACGCCACCACCGCGCCCAGGTGCCGCTCCGCCTCACGCCACTCGCCCAACTCGTTCAGGCACACGCCCAGCGAGTACCTGCAGACTCGATGGTCGGGGAACTCGGCGACGACCTCCAGGAGCACGTCCCGGGCCTCGGAGGTATGTCCCGCTTGGTACAAGGCCAGCGCCCGACTGAATGCTTCGTCACCCTGTGTCGACATTTGTCCGTCCTCCGTCGCATGGGGTTCGAGCCGGAACCCTCCAGACCGCGGCACCTTCATGGCCGCTGGCTCACCGGCATGCCGAGCCGGCCGGCCGGCTGCCGGGATCGTCCGCCCCTCAGCGGTGGGGCAACTGCGGGTACACCACGAGGAGGAAGGCGACGAGGGCCACGACGGCAAGGACGACCTGCGTCCCGAGGCTCAGGTCGTCCGAGTCGCTGTCGCGACGGGCATGCCGTTCTTCGCGGTCGCGTCTACGCGACGACTCGTCGGTGGAACGCCGGACCATTTCCCGCTGATGGTCTATCCGCCGCGAGCTCTCCCGCTGGTAGTCATCAAAAGGCATCTGCTCACTCCTCCTGGGATGCGCCGCCTGTAGTCAGGCTGACACGAAACGTCATCAATTGGTAGTGGTCGGGCTGGCAGTTATCGAGGTGCGGCCCCCGATTCGACGAACTCGCTCTTCGAGACCGTCTCCACGTCGTTGCCGTCGACGATCGGATGCCCCAGCCTTTGAGCCGCGCTCTAATCGCGGCCGTATATCCGTATACGGAAGCTCCACTGCCCGGAGTTGTCGGACAGGTCGGGGTCGTTGACACCGAACAGCAGCCGGACGGGCAGGGCGTCGGTCCAGAGCATGCATCCTCCGAGGGCCGTCGCCCGCACGGGATCACCCACCCAGCCTGCCGGGTTGTTGTTGAGGCGCAGTACAGCCGAGTACTGGGCCAGGCCGGGGAAGGGCCATCCCTGCGGCGCGGCCTGCCCGTTGCCGCCGGGGCCGACGCTGGCGCCCTCCCAGTCGTCGGGGTCCACTCGCGAACCCGTGTCCGGGATGATCCGGAACACGTCTCCGGGCTCGATGATGTTGCTCGGGTTACGGCCCACGGGAACCCCGCCGCCGCCGTTGCCCCAGACGAGCGGGCGCGGGATGTCGTGGTTCGCGACCTTGCCTTCGGCGCACTGGCGCATCGCGTCGAGGGTGCCGGCGTGGGCGGGAACCTCCGTCACCGCCGTCAGCGTGGTGCTGACGAGCAGCGCGGCTCCCGCCAGGCGTGATCCGAGACGGGCGGTTCCTCGCTTCATGCGGGCTCCTTTCGTATGTCACCTCCACTGTCCTGCCGGTCGGCCGTGCCGATGAATACGAAGAACTGCGTACTTCCGATTTGTCGTGCCAGATGGTAGCCGTTCATGCACAATGCGCTCATGACGTCTTTGTTCAGGGGGGATGGCAGGCGCATTCACGACCTGGCGATGGACATCCTCACGACGAGAGACCCCGTACGCGTCTGGCCCCTGCTGATGGAGCGGCTGACGAAGGACCTGCCGGGAGACCTGGCGGTGCTCATCGACCTGGACTGGGCGGCGGGTACCGGGCACGCGCTGACCGGATCGCCCGACTGGCTGCACCAAGCACCACTGGACGCCCTGATCCAATCTCACATGCGTGCGCACCCGCTGCTCCGCCACTACGCGCGAACCGGGGACCGAACGCCTCTGGCCATGGACGACGTCGCCGACGGCGACTGGTGGAGGAGCGAGGCCTACCACGTCGGCAGGGAGGCGATCGGCATCGACCGCCAGCTCGCCCTGCCCCTGAACGCCCTACCCGGTCAGATCCGCGGCGTCATCATGAGCCGCGACGGCACCGGTTACAGCGGCCGGGATCTTGAGTACGCCGATCTCGCGCGCTCGCTCCTCGACACGGTCGAAGCGCACGAGAAGGTCGTGTCCGGCCTGCCCACGCTCGCCGACCCGGCCGAGTACAGGATCACCCCGCGCGAGATGGCGGTCCTGATGCTCCTGGGCGAAGGGCTGACCGCGTACGCCATCGGCCGCCGGCTCAACATCAAGGAGGCGACGGTGAACAAGCACAAGGAGAACCTCTACCGCAAACTCGGCGTGCACGACCGGGTGATGGCGCTGCGGAGGGCCCGCTCGCTCGACCTTCTTCCATCCGACCGCGCCGACCCGTCGGGCACCTGATTCATAGCCCTGCCCACGACAGACGCCCGGTTCCGCGACGTCAGCCTGACGCGCGCGTTCCGTTACCACCGAAAGTGAGCCGGAAACCGTGCGGTCCCCACCGTAGGCCGAGCATCCGTCGCGGAGCGGGCGTCTGTCGTGGGCAGGGCTGTCGTGGGCAGGGCACCCGTCGTGGATCGGGGGCGCGCTAGGCTCGGTCGCCGTGACCCAGATCGTGCTCGCCTCCGCCTCTCCCGCCCGCCTCGCCCTGCTCCGCAGCGCCGGACTCGATCCCAAGGTGATCGTCAGCGGTGTGGACGAGGACGCCATCACCGCCGACAGCCCGAGCGAGCTCTGCCTCGCGCTGGCCCGCGCGAAGGCGACCGTGGTCGCCGCCGACCTGAACGGCGGGCTGGTCATCGGCTGCGACTCGATGCTCGAACTCGACGGCCGGGCCTACGGCAAGCCGTCCTCACCCGAGGAGGTCGTCGCCCGCTGGCGCGGCATGCGCGGACGCGAGGGCCGCCTGCTCACCGGTCACTGCGTCATCGACGCCGCGGACGGGCGCGAGGTGGCGGAGGTGGGCGCGACGGTCGTACGCTTCGGCAACCCCACAGACGACGAGATCGCCGCCTACGTCGCCACCGGCGAGCCTCTCCACGTCGCCGGGGCCTTCACGCTGGACGGCCGGGGCGGCTGGTTCGTCGACGGCATCGAGGGCGACCACGGCAACGTCCTGGGCATCTCCCTGCCCCTCCTCCGCCGCCTCTTCGGCACCCTCGGGGTCTCCGTTCCCGCCCTCTGGCAGCGTTCCTGAGCGAGCCTTCCGTCCCGTACGCCAGGTGGAGTGCCGACGCCCGCCGGGGCGCGCTCTCCCGGGGGATGGCCGATCCCGATAATCTTCCGCCATGGGTCATTTCCGCTCCTTTCTGGACGGCATCGGGTTCTTCTTCCAGGGACTGCGCTGGGTCGCGCGATACCCGCGCTGGTGGCTGTTCGGGTTGATCCCGGCTCTGATCGCGTTCGCCCTCTACGCGACCGGCCTCTACTTCCTCGGCACGAACGCGCTGGACATCGCCGCGTGGGGCACGCCGTTCGCCGACGGATGGAGCGAGGGCACGCGGACCGCGCTGCGGGCGGTGGTCGGGCTGGCGCTCTTCGGCGCGGCGCTGGTCCTGTCCGTGGTGACCTTCACGGCGATCACCCTCATCCTGGGCGAGCCCTTCTACGAGAAGCTCTCCGAGAAGGTGGAGGAGACCTACGGGGAGGTGCCGACCGGCCACGAGCTCCCGCTGTGGAAGTCGATCCCCCGATCCATCAGGGACAGCCTGGTCACCCTCGGATGGCTGTTGCTGTTCACGATCCCGCTGTTCTTCCTCGGTTTCGTGCCGGTGATCGGGCAGACGGTGGTTCCGGTCCTGGGCGCCCTGGTCTCGGGCTTCTTCCTCACGATCGAGCTGACCACGCTGGCCCTCGAGCGCAGGGGACTGGCGCGCAAGCGGCGCTTCGGCCTACTCAGGGGGAACAAGGCCCCGGCGCTCGGCTTCGGGGTCCTGCTCTTCCTGCTCTTCCTCATCCCGTTCGTCGCGGTGATCGCGATGCCCGCCGCCGTGGCCGGCGCGGCCATCATGGTCCGCACCCGCCTGGCGCCGCCCGTCCTCCCGGTGGGAAGGACGGACGGGGCTCCTCCGCGCGTCGACAGGGGTGTCTGAGGAGTAGTCCTCACGCTCCCCCGGCCGGTCGGCTGTGGACAGCCGGAGGGCTTTCCACAGAAAGGGGTTCGGCGCGGGAAGGGGGTCGCGGTTCCGGCGAGGCTTCCGGGCATGACACCCGACACCCCGGTCTCGCCCGGGCCCTCGTCCCCTCAGCCCCCGGCTTCGGCCGAGCCCTCGTCCCCTCAGCCCCCGGCTTCGGCCGGGCCCTCGTCCCCTCAGCCCCCGGCTTCGGCCGGGCCCTCGTCCCCTCAGCTCCCGGTCTCGCCCGAGCCCTCGCTCTCTCAACCTTCGGCTTCGGCCGCGCCCTCGTCCCCTCGACCCCAACCTCCGGCTCGACCTCAACCTCCGGCCGAGTCTCCGTCCCCGGTCTCGCCCGCGGTGCCGTCCCCCCGGTTCCCGGTCTCGTTCGAGCCGCCGCGTCCGCCGTATGCGCCCTCTCCACCCGCTTCGCCGCCCCGGCTCCTGCTCGGCTCCACGGAGGACGTTCTGGGAGCCGTCCCCTACCTGCTGGGGTTCCACCCCGCCGACAGCCTGGTCGTCATCGGCCTCACGGGCAGCCCGCCCAGGAGCAGGCTGCACCTCACCGTCCGGTGGGACCTGCCCCTGGGGCCCGACGGTCTCGGCCAGATCGTCCCGCTCTTCGGGAAGGAGGATGTCAGCCAGGTCGTCGTGGTCGGTTACGGTGCCGGCCCGCTGGTGACCCCGGCCGTGGACGAGGCCCTGGCGCTGTTCCGCCGGAGCGGGCTCATCGTCGTCGACGCGCTACGGGTGGAGGACGGCCGCTACTGGTCGTACGGGTGCTCGCGGACCGACTGCTGTCCGGCCGAGGGCATGCCGTACGAGCGGCGGGCCGGTGCGGTCGCGGCCGAGGCGGTCCTGCACGGGCTGGTCGCGCTGCCGGACAGGCAGACCCTGGAGCGCTCGCTCGACCCGGTCACCGGGCCCGCGCGGGAGGCCATGCGCGAGGCGACGGGCCGCCTCGCGGAGGAGATGCGCGGCAGGCTCGCCGGATGCCGCGACGCCGACGGGTTCGCGGCGGAGTTCGTCGCGGACGGCATGGCCAGGGTCCGCGAGGCGATCGTCACCTACGCCTCGGGAGGGCGGCTCGGCGAGGAGCAGGCTGCCAGGCTGGGGCTCGACCTGGCGGTGATCAGGATCCGTGACGAGGCGTGGGCGCTGGTCACCGACGAGAGCCATGACGCGCACCTCAAGCTCTGGCACGACCTCACCCGGAGGCTGGAGCCGAGGTTCGTGCCTCCGGTGGCCTCGCTGCTCGGCCTGGTCGCCTGGCGGCGGGGAGACTCCGCACTGGCGGGCGTCGCCCTCACCCGGGCGCACGAGGCCGACCCCGGATACTCGATGGCCCACCTGCTCGCGCACGCGATCCACCATCTGGTCCCGCCCCACGTGCTCGACGACAGGATGCCCAGCCCCGAGGAGCTCGATCAGGAGATGGGCAGTCCCCGGATGGCGTGGCTGCTCCCGATGGCCGTGCTGCTGGGAGAGCCGGGCGGCCCCGGAGGTGAGGAGGCCGCCACGCCGACGCGTCATTGATCGTTCAGATCATCGGTCCGGATACTTGTGGAACGCCCGGTCGTCCGTCGTGCCGACGGGTCACTGATTGCTCAGGTCACCGGTCCGGGGGATCCAGGTAACGCCCGGCCGTCCCCCTGCAGGAGACGCTGGAGCACGCCGACTCCCGCTCCCGTCGCTCCCACGAAGGTGACCAGGAGGTGGACGGCACCGAAGTAGAGGCCGAAGGGGATGCCCCGGCGGGCGAACACCCGTCGGTAGGTGCTGCCGTCCAGGACGACGGCGGTGGCGACCAGCAGCGGCGACACCACGGCGCCGACGGGGCCGGCCAGCAGCGGCAGCAGGGCGGCGGGCACGGCGGCGACCAGCAGGACACCACCGAACGCGCGCGGCACGGAGTCGCCCGGCGTCTCGCCCCGGGTCCACTCCCGCGCGCTCACCCGCGCGCGCCGGAACACCTTGCTCAGGATCATCCGCATCGTGGAGTCGTGGTCGGCCCGGCCGCGGACGGCGTCGGTGATGCGCACCTCGTAGCCCTTCCGCATCAGCCGGGAGCGGTAGTCGGCGGACACCGTGTCGCTCAGGTGCGGGTTGAAGGGGCCGATCTCCTTGAACACCTTGGTCGACACGGCGAGCACGGCCGCGTGCAGTTCGAGGGTCGGGCGGTCGGTCGGCATCCACCAGTGATACATCTGCAGCGCGCGATACTGCGCGGGCAGGGTCCGGGCCGCCAGCGGCTCGGGGTGCAGGATGCCTCCCAGGGCACCCAGCCTGGTCTCGGCCTGGAGGATGTTCACCGCGTTCTCCACGGCGTCCGGGTCGAGGGCGATGTCGCCGTCCTGGAAGAGCAGGATCTCGCCGTGGGCGTGCTCGGCGCCGAGGTTGCGCGCGGTCGACGCGCCGCTGTTGACCTCGGTGCGCAGCACGGTGACGCCCATCGACCTCGCCACCTCCGCCGCGTCCTCGGTGCCGCAGTCGTCCACCACGATGACCTCGATGGGGGAGTAGGTCTGCTTCTCCAGCGCGCGCAGGCACAGGCGTAACACGTGGGATCGGTTGAAGCTGGGGATGATGACCGAGACTAGCGGGCGTTCTCGATTCACAGGTCGCTCCGTTGGCTGAGGGCCGCTCTTTCCGAACCGCCGGGTGTTGGCCGATGATCAGGGCGGGGCCGCCCAGGTGGGTCTTCGGTCAAGCGGTCGCGGCTCGCCGCCCGACCTCCGACCGCCTTGCTCCCCGCCCACGCTAGCCTCGACGGCTTGTCTCATTCTTGTCGCGCGGTCCGGCATGTCGTACGGTTCCCATTCTGTGCGGCTTGTGGCCCAGGACCGAGCCCTGCGCGGCCCGCGGCGCGGACGACAAGGAAGCGACAAGACCCGGTCAGTACGTTGAGGTACCGCTGGAAGTGATCGCGGATCGTCAATGGCTGTCGCCGGCCTGACCTACGTGCCGAGGTGGTGTGCTGATGGGCGACCGGGACATCATGACCGAGGAGACGACCGAGGACCAGCCGGCGGAGGTGCCGCCAGAAAAGCCAGGGAAGCCAGAAAAGCAGGAGAAGCCGGAAGAGCGGGAGAAGCCGGTCGGCCTGTGGGTTCGCGTCGGCCGGTTCGTCCGGCCGAGGCGGCGGTGGTGCCTGGGCACCCGGCTGGTGGTGACCGCCACCACGGGGTGGCTGCTGTTCCTGGCCGCGCACCTGCTGGCGAGCGGCCGTACCTCGCTGTGGGCCCCGCTGGACCTGATGCCGCCGTTCATGTTCGTGGTGGTGCCGTCGCTGGTGCTGGTGGTGGCGCCGCTGGCGCGCCCGGTCCGATGGCGGGTCATCCCGGTCCTGGTCCTCGCCCTGGTGCTCGGCGCGGGGCCGAGCGGGATCAACGTGGCGACCCTCTGGCACACCCCGCCGCCCGCGCCGCCGGGGTCCGTCAAGGTGGTCGCGTGGAACACCGAGTTCTGGGACCAGGACTGGCGCACCTCCGACGGGAACAGCTACTCGCCCGGCTTCTACGACTACCTGCGCGAGATGGACGCCGACGTCTACCTGCTCGCGGAGTATCTCTACGTCGACACCTCGGCGGGGGACATGATGACGACGAAGTGGACCGCCGACATGGCGCTCCGCATCGACAAGACGGCGGAGCTGCGACGCGAGTTCCCGGGGTACGAGGTCGCGACGTCCGGGGAGCTGATCACACTCTCCCGGCTCCCCGTCGTCGGGCAGCGCGGGCTCGACATGACCCCCTGGCTGCCCGCGGACCAGAAGACGATCCCGGAGGTGATGCGGGACTGGCCGACCTCCTACACGGTCGAGACGCTGCGCACCGACATCCGGGTGGGAGGCGAGATCGTCTCCTTCTACAACACGCAGGTCAACCAGCCCCCGACCGGATGGCGGCTGTACGACGGCGAGACCCGCGACTCCAATCAGTACGCCCACGCCCGGCGGGAGGCGAGCTACCGGGCGCTTCGCGCCGACATCGAGGCGAACGACCGGCCGGTGGTGCTCGCCGGAGACCTGAACACCACCCCGGCGATGGGGATGCTCCGGCTGCTGCCGGAGAAGCTGGTCGACCACACCGAGGCGCTGCCGTCCCTCTATCCGGTCACGTACACCACCGGAACCCTCGAGCTCTGGCGGATCGACTGGATGTTCACCACGCCGGACGTCACCGTGCACCGCTACGAGATGCCCGGGGCCGACGGACTCTCCGACCACCGTCCTCAGCAAACGGTTCTATCGGTTGGCCACTGAGCCGCGGAAGGAACACACATGACGGATCCGGCGACCTCGCGACCCGAGGATGTCGCGGTCATCGTGCCGAACTACAACAAGAAGAAGACCCTCCGCGCCTGCCTGGAGGCGGTGTACGCGCAGACGTACCCCGTGGCCGAGGTGATCGTGGTCGACGACCGCAGCACGGACGGCTCGCTGGACATCGCGCGGGAGTTCCCGTGCACGATCGTGGAGCTGCCGACCAACCAGGGGCCGTCGGGGGCCCGCAACACCGGGGTCGACTCCAGCAGCGCGCCCCTGCTCTTCTTCGTCGACTCCGACACCGCGCTCGCCCCGGACGCCGTGGAGAACGCGGTGCGAGCCTACCGGGAGACGCCCGACTGCGGCATGGTCCAGGGGATCTACGACAAGGAGCCGCTGTACGACGACGGCCTGGTGGAGAGGTACCGCGTCTTCTCCGAGCACTTCGACCGCCAGCGGGCGGTTTCCACGTTCCTGTCCAACTCGCTGATCCCGCGCACGGTCTACCGCGAGGCGGGCGGGCTGGACGAGCGGCTGCGCGACGGCGAGGACTTCGAGTTCGGCAACCGGGTGCCGTCCAAGTACCGGCTGGTGGTGACCGCGACCGTGGTCACCAGGGCCGACGACGTCGACCGGTTCTGGGAGTGCATGTGGGAGCGGTTCGTCAGGGCCAGCACCCTGCCGGTGATCATGCTGAGGGCGCGGCGGCTGTACGACGACGACACGATCGGGTTCCGGCTGGACATGATCGGGCCGGACCCGCGCACCCGCCGCCTGCCGCCGCGGATCTCCTCCGTCTCGGCGGCGCTGAGCCTGTTCACGCTGCCGTTCGTCCTCCTCGCGCCGTGGCTGCTCGTGGTGCTCGCGCTGCTGCTGGCGGCGTTCGTCACGGTGAACCGTGACTTCCTCCGCTACTCCCACCGCTACCGGGGCGCGGGCTTCGCGTTCCAGATGGCCGTGATGCAGTTCTGCTACCACACGGCGTTCTTCCTCGGGGCCGGCGCGGGTCTGCCGCGGCTCGTCTACGAGCTGCTCCGCCGCCAGGGGCACCCGGCCGAGACCGGTCTGGCCCGGGTCTCCTCGGCCGGCGCGCCCGAGTGACCGAGAGCCGGCCGTCGAGTTCGCGGTGGCGCCCGCGGTGGCGCCCGCCCCGCGCGCTCGTGCGCGTCCTGATGGCGGCGTTCGCGCTGGTCCTGGTGGGCGCGGTGGCGGTGGCGCTGGCCGGGCAGGACTGGAGCGTGGTCTCCGTCATGCTCGCCAGGAGCGACGGCGGGCGGATCGGCCTCCTGCTGGCCGGCGCGCTGCTGATCAGCATGGCCGGGCTGGGGTTCGGCTACCTGGCGTGGCGGGCGGTGCTGCTGGAGCTCGGCCCGCCGGTCGGCGAGCCGAGGGTGGCACGCGTCTTCTTCGTGACGTTCCTGAGCAAGTACGTGCCGGGGAAGGTGCCCGGCCTGATCGCCGCGACCAAGGTGGCCACGGCCAACGGCGTCGGTTTCGGGCGGCTGATGGGTACGGCGGCGCTGAGCATGAGCCTGGTCCTGCTGACCGGGCTCACGATCGGGCTGCTCGCGGGCGTGCACATGCTCGGCACCCAGGTGGCGTGGCTGGTGGCGGCGGCGACGGTGCTGGTCGTGGTCGTGCTGGTACGGCCGCAGCTGGTCAACCACGGCGCGCGCCTGGTGCTGCGGGTGCTGCGCCGGCCGGACCCGGCCAGGACGGCCTCGTCGCGGGGGATACGGCTGGCGGTCGTCGCGCAGGCGGTGTCCTGGCTGGTCACCGGCCTGCACCTGTGGCTGCTCGCGGTCGCGATGGGGGCCGACCCGCTGCCCTCCCTGGGACTGTGCGTGGGCGCGTTCACCCTGGCCACGACGGTCGGGATGCTGACGGTCGTGCTGCCGGACGGGATCGGCGTCCGCGAGGCGGTGCTGACCGCAGCCCTGACGGTGGTGCTGCCCGCGCCGGCGGCCGCGGTGGTGGCGGTGGCGAGCCGGCTGGTCTCCACGGTCGGCGAGGTGGCGCTGGGGGCGGCGGCGCTGGGGGCGGCCGAGATCGTCCTCCGGCGTAACCCGTCCCCGCTGCCGGAACCGGAACCGGAACCACGACCGATGGCGGAGCCGGCTCCGGCGGGAGACAAGTAGCCATGTCAAGCATCGGAACAGACCAACGCGTGCGAGCGTCCGCCGGGCGGGTCCCCTCCCGGCCGGCGGGCGCCCGCCAACCCGAAGGGGTCTTCGACCATGGATGAGCAGCGGCCACTGGTCTCGGTCATCATTCCCAACTACAACTACGCCCGTACGCTGGATCTGTGCCTGAGCGCGCTGGAGCGGCAGGACTACCCGAACATCGAAGTGATCGTCGTCGACGACCGGAGCACCGACGACTCGGTGGAGATCGCCCACCGGCACGGGGTGCGGGTGCTGATCACCGACACCAACATCGGGGCGCCCGCGGCACGCAACCTCGGCGTCGAGCACGCGCGCGGGGAGGTGCTGTTCTTCCTCGACTCGGACGTGGCGCTCACCCCCGACACGGTCGGCAACGCGGTGGAGCTGCTCACCGCCGACCCCACGCTGGGCGTGGTGTGCGGCACGTACGAGCCGGAGCCGCTCATCCCCGACAGCCGCGTGGAGCGCTACCGCAGCCTCCAGCTGCACTACTGGATCTCCGGTGACGCGGGCGACATCACCACGATCTACTCGGCGATCTTCGCGATGTGGACCAGGGTCTTCCGCGAGATCGGCCCGCTCAACCCGGCGCTGCGCCACAGCGAGAACGCCGACTACGGCCACCGGATCACCCAGCGCTACCGGATCGTGCTGGACACCCGGATCAGGGGCGCGCACGACCACGACGACAGGCTGAGCGTGGTGCTGTCGAAGTTCTTCCACCGCGCGCGCCTGCACATCCCGCTCTACCTGCGCAGGCCGGACTTCAACGGCGGCCCGACCAACAGCAGCCGCGGCTGGGGCTCGCTCGCCGCCCTGTTCGCGGTGGCCGCCCTGGCGCTGCCGGTCCTGTTCGGCCCGGTCTGGCTGCTCGTGCCGCTCGTGCTGCTGATCGGCTTCATCGCCTCCGACCTGGGGATGTACCGCTTCGTCTGGGGGTACGCCGGTCCGGCGTTCACCGTCTACTTCACCGCGGTCCACTTCCTGGTGAACGTCACCGTCGGGGTGGCGGTGTTCGTCGGCGCAGCGCAGTGCGTGCTGTCCAGCAAGTTCCGGCGCACCTACGACATGCCGGAGGCGTCCGCGCCGGCGATGGGGGCGTGAGCGATGACCGGCCCGCTGGTATCGGTGGTCGTGCCCAACTACAACTACGCGACCTCGCTGGAGCTCTGCCTGCGCGCCCTGCAGGAGCAGACGTACCGGCCCATTGAGCTGATCATGGTGGACGACGGCAGCACCGACGACTCCGTCGCGGTCGCCGAACGGCTCGGCGTCCGGGTCGTCCACACCGAGCGCAACATGGGCGTGGCCGGCGCGCGCAACCTCGGCATCACCCACGCTCGCGGCGAGATCCTGGTGTTCGTCGACTCCGACGTGGCCGCCTACCCCGACGCCGTCGAGGTGGCGGTGGGCATGCTCGCGGCCGACCCGCGGCTCGGGGCGGTGTGCAGCATCCACGACCCGGAGCCGCTGATCCGCGACAGCCTCGTCGAGGAGTACCGCGCGCTGCAGTACTACTACTGGACGGCGAGCTCCGAGGGGCCCATCTCGTTCCTCTTCCCGGCGATGGTCGCGATGCCCCGCCACGTGTACGACGAGGTCGGCCCGTTCAACACCCGGTTGCGTGAGACCGAGGAGGTCGACTACGGCCACCGCCTCACCCAGCGGTACGACATGGTCCTCACCTCGAAGGTGCGCTCCCGGCACGACCACGACGACGAGCTGTCCAAGCTGCTGCGCAAGCTGTTCAAGCGGGGACGCGCCCGGGTGCCGCTGTACGCGCGGCGCAAGCGCTTCGCCCGGGGGTTCGAGACCTCGAACCGGGCCGGCGGCAGCCTCGCCGCGCTGGCGGCGCTGGCCACGCTGCCGGCGCTGGCGTTCGGCCCGGCCGGTGCCGCGCTGCCGGCCCTCGCCCTGGCCGTGTCGATCCTCGCGGACCTCGGCATGTACCGGTTCGTGCTGCGCAGGCGCGGCCCGATCTTCCTGCTCTACTATGGCGCGGTGCATTTCGTGGTGAACGTCACCATCGCGGCCGGGGTGGCGGCCGGGGTCGCGCAGTGGCTCTGCTCCGCCAGGTTCCGCGGGCTCTACGACTCGGACCTGCTCGCGCGCCCCTCGGCCGCCGGCGAGGCGGCGACGTGACAGGCGGCGTGACGGACGGCTACGTGACGAGCGGCGACGTGACGGGTGGCGATGTGACGACCCGCCAGTGCCCGCCCGCGCCGCCGCGCGCACGTCCCGGATCCGGCCGCCGCCGATGACCGACACGCGGGTCGTGACCGCGACCGCCGGGCCCCCGCCCGCCCGGCGGTCGCGCTGGCGGACCTGGCCGCTGCTGTCCGCGCCGGTCGCCTGGCTGGTGTTCGTGGCGATCCATCGCGCTCTGTCCGGCCGGGTGTGGTGGTGGCAGGCCCCGGAGCTCGTCCCGCCGTTCGCCTTCGCGGTCCTGCCGGTCCTGCTGTTCGCGGTGGCCCTGCTCGCGCGTACGGCCCGGGGGTGGATCGCGGCGGTGACGCTCGTCTCCCTGGTGCTCGGCGGGGGCGCGAGCGGGCTCAACCTCGCCGCCCTGTGGCACCGCCCCCCGCCCGCGCCGCCGGACGCGATCACGGTGTTCTCCTGGAACACGCTGTACTGGGACATGGTGGTGGGCGAGGTGACGATGCCACCGCCCACCGGCACTCCGGCGCGCGACGTCGACGCCTTCTACCGCTACCTCCACGCCCAGAAGGCGGATGTGTACCTCCTGCAGGAGTACGTCTACTTCGGCCCGGACTCCAAGGCGGTCCGGGTGGACGACCTGGCCAGGCTGCGCCGGGAGTTCCCCGGCTACCACGTCGCCGTGGCGAGCGAGATGGTGACGCTCTCCCGGTTCCCGATCGTCTCGGAGCGGGGGCTCGACCTCCGCCCGTGGGTGTCGGAGAAACGGGACGCGATCCTGCCCCCCGACCCGGGCCTGCCCGATTTCTCCGCGGTGAAGACGCTGCGTACCGACATACAGGCCGGCGGGGACGGCGGGAAGATCGTCTCGTTCTACAACACGCACATCAACTCCCCCGTCCACGCGTTCCCGAAGGGCCCGGACCCCCGCCGCCTCAACCGGACCCAGCACGAGCGGCGGCAGGCCAACCTCCGCGCGCTCGCGGCCGACGTCGAGAGGAACCCGCACCCGGTCGTGCTGGCCGGGGACTTCAACGCCTCACCGGCGATGGGCATCCTGCGCCTGCTGCCGGACCGGCTGGTCGACGCCACCCCGGTGCTCGGTTCGCTCTACCCCACCTCCTGGGACGACCGGTGGCCGCTGTGGCGGATCGACTGGGCGTTCACCACGCCGGACGTCACCGTGCACCGGTACGGGCTGGTGCGGTCGGACGGCCTCTCCGACCACAGCGGGCAACACCTGGTCGTCTCGACGAAAGGATGATCCTCCGGGAGCGGGTCGTAAGGGGAAGGGGAGAGGGTCAGGGCCGGGACAGCACCCGGTCGGGCACGTGGACCGCGGGGCGGGTCCAGCTCAGCGGCTCGGCGCGTGGCGGCTGCCCGAGCGGCGCCCAGCCGGAGACGGCGTGGTGGGCGCCGGCCAGGACCACCCCCTCGGCCACCCAGGTCGGCCGGTCGTGGTCGCCGCGCAGGATCTCCTGGTGCAGCGCCCGCAGCTCGGGCCCCGGCTCGATGCCCAGGTGGTCGGCGAGATACCCGCGCAGCCGCGCGTACTGGGCCACCGCCTCCGCGGTGCGTCCCAGGGCGCAGAGCGCGCGCATCAGCATGCTCGCGAGCGGTTCCACGAGCGGGTAGCGGGGGACGAGGGGGGTGAGCTCGGTGACCACCGCGTCGGGCCGTCCCAGCCGCAGGTGCGCCTGCGCCCAGGTGACTATGGCGCCGACGAACTGCTGCTCGATGCTGTAGCGCATCCGGGAGGCCCAGTCTCCGGAGATGCCGGTCAGCGGCGAGCCGCGCCACAGCTCCAGCGCCTCGGCCAGCAGCGCGGCCTGGACGGAGTCGTCGGTGACATGGGTCTGCGCCTGTTTCGCCAGCCGGTGGAAGCGGTGGGCGTCCACCCGGTCGGGGTCGGCCTCCAGCACGTAGCCGCCACCGCGGCGCTCGATGGAGATCGTGTTTCCCGGGGTTCCCGTCAGCGCCTGCCGCAGGCGCGCGATGTGGGCGTACAGCGAATCCGTCGCCCGGTCCGGGGGGAGGTTCCAGACCCGGTCGATCAGCGTCTGGAGTGGTACGGGATGGTTGACGTCGACCGCGAGGGCGGCCAGCACCGCACGTCGTTGCGGCGGTCCCAGGGGGACGCGCCGGCCGTCGGCGGTCACCTCGACCGGACCCAGTATGCGGACTTCCATTCTTTCCTTCCGTGTCGCTCTCACAACGTCCCCCTCACAACGTCGCCTTCACAACGGGACGGGATGCTGGGCGAGCACGAGCGTCACGCCCAGGGTGGCGGCCCACAACATCGAGTTGGCGACCATGACACGGTCGCGCAGCAGGATCCGGACCGGGTCACCACCGCCTTCGTCCATCAGCTGGATCTGCAGGTAGCGGAAGAGGGCGAACAGCGCGAAGGGCGTGGACAGCAGCATCGCCGTCTGGCCGTACTGGGGGCCGAACGGGCCCTCGTCGCGCAGGTACATGAGGCCGGAGACGAGGGCGAGCACCGAGGCGATCTGCAGCAGCCAGTTGGTCAGCTCCATCGAGTAGCCGTGCAGCGCGGGCCGGTGCGCGGTCCCCGCCTTCAGCTCCTGGCGCCGCTTGCCGATGAGGAGCAGCAGGGACATCGAGAACACCGTGACGAGCAGCCAGGTGGCCGCCCGCCCCCCGGTCACCTCGTACCCCTGGACGACCCGCAGGACGAAACAGATCGCCACCGTGCCCACGTCGACCAGCGGTATGTGCTTGAGACGGCGGCTGTAGGCGATGTTGATCAGGAGGTACACCACGATGGGCCAGTACGGTCCCGGGGTGAGGAGGATGACGGCACCGAGCAGCGCGAGCAGGCTGGCGCAGTAGGCGTACGC
Source organism: Streptosporangium sp. NPDC002721 (assembly GCF_042888905.1). Classification (NCBI taxonomy): domain Bacteria; kingdom Bacillati; phylum Actinomycetota; class Actinomycetes; order Streptosporangiales; family Streptosporangiaceae; genus Streptosporangium; species Streptosporangium sp. NPDC002721. The sequence continues at coordinate 169,842 of NZ_JBIAQI010000015.1, read as the reverse complement.
GACCCTGATCCCCACGCGACCGGCGGCGACGGGACGGTGGCGCTTCACGGGATGGTGCACGTCACGGTGCCGGTCGGCGATGTCGTTGCCGACGTAGACGGCGGAGGAGGCCAGGATGAACGCGACCGTGGCCAGGACGACCTCGACCGCGTTGGCGAGGTTCCACAGGGAGGTGTCGATGAGCGCGAGCGGCACCAGGAGGATCGCCTTGGCCGCGTGCGAGGGCCGTATCAGCCTGAAGAGGTCCGTGACCAGGCGTGGCCGGGCTTCCGTTTTCTGGTCCGAGGCCGGTCCCCTGGGCCGCGGGAGTTCTGGAATGTCTGCTGATTCGACGACGTACATGCTTTCCCCGTCACTTCAGAAGAAGACTTTCGCCAGTGACAGCGCGCCCTGCCGCCACGCGTCGCGGCTGGTCTGGCCGGCGCCCCGCGCCTGGCCCGCGTCGCGATGCTCCCGCCACCAGGCGTACGTGCGGAGGATCGCGTCCCTGTTGGACAGCCGGGGCCGGAAGCCGAGCCGGTCCCGGGCCTTGTCGATGCTGACGTAGGAGTCGGCGAGCAGCTTGTGCACCAGCCGTCCGTACACCGGGGACAGGCGGGTCCGCTCCAGCAGCCGCAGCCCGGCCAGGGCCGGCCGGACGGGCAGCGACACGACACGCCTGCCGTGGCCGGCCGTGTCGAGCACCGCCTGGAAGTCCTCCCGCAGCGTGCCGAACTCCGCGGCCGCGAGGTTGTAGGTGTCGTTCGCGACGTCCGCCGGTGCCGTCAGGACGCCGGCCACGGCGTCCACCAGGTCCTCGATGGCGAGCATCTGGATGCGCACGTCCCCGCGGCCGAGGACCGGGAAGTTCCGGCCCTCCTCGGCCCACTCGAAGAGCATCGCGAACAGGCCCATCCGGCCGGGGCCGAGGAAGGTCTTGGGGCGCAGGATCGGCACGCACATCCCGCCGGCCCGGTACTTGTCGGCCAGCTCCTCAGCCTCGGTCTTCGCCCTGGTGTAGGGGTCGACCGGCTCGCGCGGGTGCTCCTCCGGGGTGGGCACCAGCTTGGGGAGCCCGTACACGGCGGTGGAGGAGATGTGGACCGTCCGCTCCACCCCGGCCAGGCGCGCGGCCTCCAGCACGCTGTGCGTGCCCCCGACGATCAGGCTCTGGATCTGCTCCGCCGGATAGCTGGGCAGCGCGCCGGCGCAGTGCACGACCGCGTCCGCCCCGGCCATCGCCTCGGCCATCAGCGCGACGTCGCGCACGTCGCCGACCCGGTGGCTCCATCCCGGGTCCGGATCGGACGGCGGGCGCAGGTCCACCCCGACCACCTCGTGGCCGTCGAGCACGAGCCGCCGCACCAGGTTGCCGCCGAGCATCCCGGCGCTGCCGGTCACTACGACCCGAGAGGCCACCGCGATCCCACCTTCTCCCGTACGAACCGGGCGAGCAGCCGGGGCAGGCCCTTGGACAGGGTCTTGTCGAGGCTCTGCACGAAGTACTCGACGTCGTCGGGCTCGATGGCGAGGGTCGGCGCGACGACGAGGGGGTTCTCGACGTTCGGGCTGTAGTACGACACGATGTCGTGCTCGCTGTAGAGGTCGGCGATCACCGAGAGGGTGATCAGCTTGGTGCGGAAGTGCGGGTCGCTGGAGAAGCCGGGCACCAGCTTGCCCGCCAGGTCGAGCACCTTGGGGCCGCCGGTCAGGAACACCCCCCACAGCGCCCCGGTGCCGGTCACCTGGCCGACGACGTCCGGGTGGCGCTTCTGGATGTTCTCCAGGCCGGGCTTCAGGATGCGCTCGATCTGCCGTGCCCGCGCGGGATAGTCCTCCTCGACGATCACGTTGATCGCCTCGATCGCGGTGACGGTCTCCTCGCCGAAGCCGTAGTAGGTCGTGCTGTGCAGGATGACGTCGGAGAGCCGGTCGTAGGCCTTGCGGAAGATGGGCTCGCGCGCGGTGTACCCGGCGATCGACGCCTTCCCGCCGCCCAGCGACTTGGAGTAGACGAGGATGTCGGGCAGCAGGTCCGGGTACCGCATGAAGTAGAAGAGGCTGCCGGTCTTGCCCCAGCCGGTGTACACCTCGTCGAAGATCATGATGATGTCGCGCTCGTCGCAGAGCCGCCGCAGCTCGCGCAGGTCCGTCTCCGACCAGGAGCGCATGCTCGACGCGCTGAACGGCTCCACCATGATCGCGTAGACGTCGCACTTCCCGTCGGGGGTGCGCGCGGCGTCGACCGCCGCCCGCACGGCCGCGAGGTCGCCGTACGGATGGACGACGATGTTCGGGAGCCCGGGGAAGCGGAACGAGTTCTCCGACGACCCGGTCAGGCTCCCGGCCCCCAGGGTCTTGCCGTGGAAGCTGATGTCGGACCGCAGGATGGTGTTGCGCTTCCCGCCGTGGTACTTGTACGCCATCTTGATGGCGCCCTCGTTGGCCTCGGCACCCGAGTTCGGGAAGTAGGAGATGTTCAGGTCGCCGGGCAGCAGGGTGGCCACGTTGTGGCTCAGCGCGGCCACGTACGGCGAGAAGAACGCCTTGTGGACCTCCATCCGCCTGGCCTCGGCGAAGCGGCGCCGGGCCGCCAGGATGCGCGGGTGGTTGTGGCCGTGGTTGAGGACGCCCACCCCGCCGGTGACGTCGAGGATCCGGCGGCCGTCACGGGTCCAGATCCAGGCGCCCTCGGCCCGCTCGGCGAGCTCGCGGCCGAAGCCGAACGAGGTCATGAGGTTGACCTGGCTGCGGCTGACGTACTTCCCGTACAGGTTCTGAACCTGCTTCACGGTAAGGTTTTCACACTCATCGATGCCGATTAACTCAGACACGTCCGCCCTTTCCTGGCGTTTTCCCGCGATTTTTCAGCTTCTGGCGTCACAGATGAGTTTGGTTCGAGGATGGCAATCGTCGCGAGGTGGGTGCCCGTCGGGCTCCTGCGGCACTACCGCCGCTGTCACCGGTCATCCCCTGGGTCTTCCTGCGCGAGGTGCCGGCCTTCTCTCCAGAGGTGTGAGAAGACAAGAGATAACTCGCTAATGGTGTTAAATGCTGCTATACCTCGCACCATACAAGTCTGTATAGGTTGACGCCCGCGTGATGAACCGTGAGCCGAAAAGGGCGGCGCGGCGCGCGAACTCGTCGGGCCGTCTTTCGCAGATCCCGTGGTCACGACGGCCGCGTGTGACGGTGATTTCGGGCATGCCGGATCCCGCGATTACGGCGGGGGTACGTGAGAATATTTCAAGCGTGTAAATTCCCGTGATTTCGGCTGTTGTTCGCTGAAATTATTTTCAGCATGTTCACGTTACCCGCCGGTTCGGATCGCTCATTTCTCGTAGCCGTCGACGGGGTGGAGCGCTCCCATCCGTGGACGGCGACGGGAGGCGATGGGAGGCGACGAGAGGCCCGGTTGGTGCGGTCGACGCGGTGGGCCCGGCCGGCCTGGTGGGCACGGTGGGCACGGTGGGCCCGCTGGGCGCGGCCGCCTCGCCTCCGTGACCCCCGGACGCTCCGGGGGAGTTTCCGGTGTCCCTAGCCGCCCCACCCGTACGACGACCGGTGCCGGTGGGCGCCGTGGACGATCGGGAGACCGCCGCCGTCGCCCGCCGCGCCGGACCCCTGGCGCGCGGTGGAGATCAGGTCGGCCATCTTCGCGTTGAGCCACCGGGGATCGGCCGTGCAGCCCTCGGCGGGCATGCCGAAGCGGCCGAGCGCCAGGTGACCGAACTTGGCGTCTCGCCTGGTCCGCCGGTTGCACACGTCACCGAGAGTGCAGGCGATGACAAAGGAGCTGTGCAGCGCCCGCCGTACGGCCCGCACCTGCTCCTCCTCGGTCTCCTCCAGCCGGGTCCGCTCGCGGGCGAACAGGCAGAGCAGGTCGTGCATGCGGTACCGGTCCACGTCGCGGACCTCCAGGAGCTGGACGTCCGCGAGATGGTCCAGGAGATCCGCGGTCCGTTCCTCCGGGCGGTCGGCCAGCGCGGCGGCGACCGCGACGCTGATGTCGGACCCGCCGAGCAGGCTCAGCAGCCGGAACATGCGGGAGTGCTCGGGGTCCAGGCTGCGGTAACTCACCATGAAGCAGGCCCGGACCGCCCGGTCGTCGGCCTGCAGCTCGGACAGGCGGTGGTCCTCGACCGCGAGGCGGGCGGCGAGGCCGCGCAGCGACAGGCCGGGCCGGGCGATGAGCCGGGCGGCGGCGATCCTGATCGCCAGCGGCAGGCCGCCGCAGAGCCGTACGATCGCGCGCGCCGCCCAGGGGTCGGCGGCGACGCGCTCGTCGCCGATCAGGCGGCTCAGCAGGGTGGTCATCTCCTCCTCGGCCATGACGTCGAGACGCAGGTGCGCGGCGGCGTCCAGGGAGGTCAGCATCCTGCGGGAGGTGATCAGCACGCAGCAGGTGGGACTGGCCGGCAGCAACGGCCGTACCTGCGCGGCGTCCCGGGCGTTGTCGAACAGGAACAGCAGGCGTCTGCCGTCGGTCAGCGAGCGAAATCGCGCGGCGGCCTCGTCCACCTCGGTCGGCACGGCCGCGTCGTCGCCGCCGAGGGAGCGCAACAGGCGGGCGAGGACCTCGGCCGGGTGCAGCGGCTTGACGTTGGGGGTGGAGCCGTGCAGGTTCACGTAGAGCTGCCCGTCGGGGAAGCGGTCCGCGATCTGGTGGGCGACGTGCACGGCGAACGCCGACTTGCCGATCCCGGCCGCTCCGGCGACCGCGGAGACGACGAGCTGGCCGGGGGCCGCGGAGACCAGCACCGTCCGCAGCCGTGAGACCTCGGCGGCACGCCCGGTGAAGGCGGCCGAGTCGATCGGGAGCTCGGCGGGGGGGAAGACCCTGCGGGCGATGACCGACGGTGACGGAGCCGCCAGCGCGGAGTCGTCGACGAGGATCTGCTGGTGCATCCGGATCAGGTCCGGGCCGGGGTCGACGCCCAGCTCCGCGGCGAGCAGCTCCCGCGCGCGCTGGTACACCGAGAGCGCGTCGGCCCGGCGGCCGGAACGGTACAGGGCGAGCATGAGCTGTGCCCGGAGCCGTTCGTTCAGCGGATCCCTGCGTGTCAGCGCCTCCAGGTCCGGAAGCACCTCGCCGTGCTGGCCCAGCGCCAGACGGGCCTCCAGCGAGGCGTCCACGACGGTGGTCCTCAGCCGCTCCAGCCGCGCGGCCTCGCCCCGCAACGGCTCGGGCAGGGGTAGCCCCTCCAGGACCGACTCGGCGCGCCAGAGGCCCAGAGCCCTGGTGCACCGTTCGAGCGCGACGTCATTTCGCCCTTCGGATAACATCAGACGGCCTTGAGAGGCGAGTTCTTCGAACAATCTCACGTCTATTTCACCGGGGGCGACCCGGAGCACGTAGCCGTTGGAGCCCGCCTCGATCCGGGAAGGCGAACCGAGTGCCCGGCGTAGCGCGGAGATATAGGTGTAGAGGTTCGACTCGGCGTTGGCGGGAGCCTGTTCGCCCCACAACCAGTCGAGCATCCGATGGGTGGGGATCGCCTTACCCGCATTGAGCAGCAGGGCGGCGAGCAACACTCGTTGTTTGCGCCGTCCGAGGGCGATCGGCTGCCCGTTGGCCGTACGCACTTCGATCGGTCCAAGAACCTTGAAATCCATCGGCATCACTCTTCAGCGCATACCATGCACCAACATGAAACGTACATATACGCATAAATCCTGTTTACATAGCGACTCATGATCGCGGGATTCAACCTGCGGAGGGTACTCACCTGAAGGGAAGAAAAAGATTACGCGGCCGACCCCCGGCCACCCGCACTCCGGTACGACATTGCTCGGCATGTATCGAGATTGCCTCTCGCCGGCCACTTCAACCAGGGGAATCCCGCATGGTGAGAAGACCGCGCAATGCCGTGGGGCCTGGACGCGCCGGTTGGGCGGGGCGCGGAGGCACGCATCCGGGGCACGCCGGTTGGGTGGGCGGGGCGTGGTGGCGTGGACTCGGGGCACGCCGGTTGGGTGGGCGAGGTGTGGTGGCATGGGCCTGAGGCGCGTCGGCCGATGCCGCCCGCGCGCACGGCGGCGACATCCGCCGTCTCGCGATCAGTCGTCTCGCGATCCGCCGTTCCGACATTCGCCGTCCCGGCAGCCGTCGTCTCGCGATTCGCCGGATCCCGTCGGCCGGTCATCCCGCGAAGGTGCGGACGCGAGGGTGGAGGAGTCCGGCGGCCCCGGCCACGAGGCGGCCGCCGGTCCTTCGTGTTCCCGCGTCACCGGGGGCGGGGTCTCCCCGATGCCGGTGACGTCCCGATGAGCCGGTGAACCCGGGCGAACCCGGTAGGTCAGGTGATGCTCCGGCGACGAGGTGTGCGGCCGGTCTTCCGGCTCAGCCCTCCGCGCGCTTCTGACGCTCGTTGTAGGCCCTCATCCGGGGCGGGTATCCGGTCAGCTGCACGTCGTAGACGGGCAGGGCCAGGTCGCGGGCCACCTTGCGGATCACCGCGGGGGAGCCGACCCGGCGCCGGGTCCACTCACCGTCGTCGGCGACGGCCACCGCCGTGGTGTTCGTCGCGAAGGTCTCGGGCTCGACGTAGAACTCGACGCCCCGGCGCGACTTCGCGAAGGCGATGAGCGACTCGATGTCGGCGTCGGTCGTGGCGCGGTCGTACTTGGCGATCTTCGGCCCGCGCAGGCGCCTCAACCCATAGCGATCTCGCCATCTCATATTTCCTTGTATACCTCTCCTGCTCGTTCCATGGCGGAAGGCCAGGGATGGGTCTCAGGGGCTTATGGGGGTTCATCCTGATATACGGGGCCGACAATCTGGACGAGCATTGAGGTCGAAGCGGCGACGAAAGGGTATCGGTCTCATGGCAGGCACAGCTACACCAGCGGGCCCGGGGTACGGGGGCGTGTCGGCGGCTCCCCAGCCCGGTCACGCGGGGCTTCGGGTCAGCAACCAGGATCGTGAACGGGTGGTCGAGCACGTCCAGGCCGCCTACGCGGAGGGAAGGCTCGACAAGATCGAGTTCGACGACAGGCTGGAGCGGGCGATGACGGCCCGCGTCCACGGTGATCTCGTCCCGATCATGCAGGAGCTGTACGGCACGCATCCGGTCCGGCCCCTGCCCTACCCGCCGGTCATGGGCCGGGCCCAGGCCGCGTGCGGACGCCCCGGCACGCGGGGCGACACCGGAGCCGAGCGTCTGGGCGCGATGGCGTCCCATTTGCTTCCGCTGATCGGCCTCCCGGTCATCGGCCCGGCGGTCATGATGCTCACCGCGGGCAAGACCTCGCCCTACGTCCGGGCCCACTCGGTGGAGGCCCTCAACTTCCAGCTGACGATGCTCGCGGCGACCATCGTGCTGGCGATCACGTTCATCGGCTTCGTCCTGACGCCCCTGCTGTGGATCGGCGGCGTGGTCCTGTCGGTGGTCGGCGCCGTGGCCGCGGCGGGCGACGGCGACTTCCGGTACCCCTTCACCCTGCGTCTCGTGAAATGACACCCGCGGCGTCCCCTGCGCCGATGAACGGACGGGCCGGGGGAGGCACGCGTACGGGGCCGGTAACCGCGTGGCGGGGCGTCGGAGCATGAAGAACGTCAGAGCATGAGGGAGCGGACCATCTCGACGGTGTCGGCCTGGTCCGCCGTCTTGTCCGTGCGGTAGCGGATGACCCTGGCGAAGCGCAGCGCCATGCCGCCGGGGTAGCGGCTCGACTGCTGCACGCCGTCGAAGGCGATCTCGACGACCGTCTCGGGGCGGACGGTGACCGTCCAGCCGTCGGTGGGGCCCTCGGCGATGCCGAGGAAGCGGTCGGTCTGCCAGGCGAGCAGCTCGTCGGTGAGGCCCTTGAAGGTCTTGCCGAGCATGACGAAGCCGCCGTTCAGCGGGTCGCGGGCGCCCAGGTGCAGGTTGGAGAGCTTGCCCTCGCGACGGCCGCTGCCCCATTCGGCGGCGAGGACGACGAGGTCGAGCGTGTGCCGGGGCTTCACCTTGATCCAGCCCGCGCCGCGCCGCCCGGCCGCGTAGGGCGTCAGGAGTGACTTGACCACCACGCCCTCGTGGCCGCTCCTGATCACGTCCTTGAAGAACGCCTCGCCGTCCGCGACGTCGCCGGTGACCAGGCGGGGGGTCACCAGCTCCGGGGGCACGGCGGCGGCGAGGGCCGCGTGGCGCGCCTCACCCGGCAGGTCGAGCAGGTCGGCGCCGTCGACCCGCAGCGCGTCGAAGAAGAAGACGCTCAGCGGGGTCCTCTCCCTGGCGCGGGGCACGTCGGTACGGCTGGACACGCGGCCCGAGGTGACCTGGAAGGGCTCGGGGCGGCCGTCGGCGCGCAGCGCGATGACCTCGCCGTCGAGGACCAGGTCGCGGGAGGGCAGGGTGCTCATCGCCTCGACCAGCTCGGGCACCTGCGCGGTGATGTCCTCGAGGGCGCGGGTGAAGACGGCGACCCGGTCGCCCGAGCGGTGCGCCTGGACCCTGACGCCGTCGAGCTTCCACTCGACGGCGACCGGCCCGCCGAGCTTGCCGAACGCGGCCGCGATGGAGGTGGCGCTCTGGGCGAGCATCGGCGACACCGGGCGGCCGACCTCCAGGTGGAAGGCGCGCAGTGCCTCGACCCCGCCGCCGAGGGCGGCGGCGCCGACGGCGGGAAGCCAGCCGCGCAGCGTCAGCGCCCGCCTGACCTCGGCGGCGGGCACCGCGGCCGCCTTCGCCACGGCCTCGACCATCACTCCCTCGAGCGCGCCCTGGCGCAGCTCGCCCCGGAGCAGCCGGGACAGGAAGACCTGCTCCTGGCGGGTGAGGGAGCCGAACAGCTCGGCGACCAGCGTCCTGCGCGCGCTCTGCGAGCCGGGACCGGACACGGCCTTGATCCGGTCGAGCAGGTCGTGGACCCCGCGCAGGGTGGCGGTGGCGGCCAGCCGGGGCTCGGGCGGGTCCTGCAGGCTCGTCCAGCCCACGCCGACGTTGCGCTGCGGCAGCTCCCCGGAGAGGTAGGCGATGGCGATCTCCGCCTCGTCGGGCTCGACCCTGCCGAGCAGCTCCGCGAGGTGGGCGGTCTTCACCAGCCGGGCGGAGCTGGCGGTCACGGCCGCCGAGGTGCGCGCGAGGTCGATCAACAACACAATGGCCAGCTTAAGAGCTGCACACGGCATTTCGGTGAGGTGCGGCGCTGCTTTTCGGAGTCGTCGCGTTTCCGGGAGGATGAACCCTCCCTCGAATCCCCTGAACACGAGATGACCGCCCGGTTGAGGTACGCGGGGGACGGCACCGGACACAGGGGACGTGACAGACACACAAGAGGTGAGGGGCACACAAGACGCGGCGGACGCGCGAAACACGGCGGACGCACAAGACGCGGTGGACGCGCAGAGCGTGACGGACGCACAAGACGCGGCGGACGCGCGAAACACGGTAGACGTACAAGATGCGGCGGACATGTAAGGCGCGGCGGACGCGGGGAACACGCCGGGCGGGCCTCCCGTCGCCGGTGAGACCCGCCCGCCCGTGCCGTCTTGCCCCTGGGCGTCAGCTGACGCCGAGCAGGTCCACGACGAAGATGAGCGTCTCGCCCGGCTTGATGCGGTTGCCCGCACCGGCGTTGCCGTAACCGAGGTGCGGCGGGATGGTGAGACGGCGGCGGCCGCCGACCTTCATGCCCGCGACGCCCTGGTCCCAGCCCGCGATGACCCGGCCCCCGCCCAGCGGGAACTGGAAGGCGTCGCCGCGGTTCCACGACGCGTCGAACTCCTCGCCCGTCGAGAAGGCCACGCCGACGTAGTGCACGGTGACCTGGTACCCCGGCTTGGCCTCCGGGCCGTCCCCTACGACGATGTCGACGATCTCCAGCTCCGAGGGCGGGGCGCCTTCCGGAAAGTCGATCTCCGGCTTCTCCAGTGCCACGTGGTTCTCCTTGGTTGGATACGCGCCGGTCGATTTCCGACCGGCCGAACGACTCTACGGGTTCCGGCGCCGCCGCGAGAGCCATGGGGGCCGGGGCGGCCTTCGCGTCGTCCTTCCGGAGAGTCGTCCTTCCGGAGGGTCGTCCTTCCGGAGGCGCGAGGTGGGCGGCCTCGCGCACGTGGACGGTGAACCGCGTTCCCGGGCGCGCCTTACGCACGCGGAGGGCGAGCCCCGTTCCCGACCGCGCCTCACGCGGACGGTGAGTGCGTTCCCCGGCTCGCCTCGTACACGGGAAAGCGAGCCGCGGGTGACGGGGGAGCGCTTCGCGCACGGGCGGCGGTCATCGGCGCCGCGGGTGTCCCGGGGCGCGTGGAGTCATGGCGAGAGTCACTGGGGAGCGCTCTCTGAGAAAGAGAGTGACCCGGTCCGTAAGGAGTGTCAAGAGCTCGGCGCGGCGTCATGGAACACGACGGAAACGCGACCTTAATGTGACCTTTCATCGTGGGAACGCTCCATCCACTAGAAAATTTAACCCGAAAACCTTTGTGACCTGCGAAAACGTTCAACGGCTTGGGAGAGCGCTCTCCGTAAAAAGCTGATCGCCGAGCTCCTGTCGGCGCCAGGGGGGCCGTTGACACGTCACCCGCTTGGCATCAATCTGCTCAGGGAGCGCTCTCTCCATGATCACTTATGAGGACCCTAGGAGGGTTCCATGCGTAAGTCACGCCAGCGGTTCCTCGCCCCGATGGTCGCCGTTTCCGCCTTGGCCCTGGGCCTGACGGCCTGCGGCGGCGGTGGCGCCGAGACCGCCGGGAGCGGCGGGGCGGCCTCCGCGCCGGCCGAGAAGATCAAGCTGACCGTCGGGCTGTTCAGCGACTTCCACTTCGCGCCGCTGTACGAGGAGTTCAAGAAGACCCACCCCAACGTGGAGATCGTGGAGCGCCGCGCGCAGTTCAACGACCACCACACCAACCTCATCACCCAGCTGACCACCGGCGCGGGCGCCGCGGACGTGGTCGCCGTCGAAGGCGGTTACATCGGCGCCTTCACCCCGGTGCCGGACAAGTTCCACAACCTCAAGGAGTACGGCCTGGACAAGCGCCAGAGCGAGTACCTCGACTGGAAGTGGAACCTGGGCGTCTCCCACGACGGCTCCGCCCTCCTGGGCCTCGGCACCGACGTCGGCGGCCTGGCCATGTGCTACCGCCCCGACCTGTTCAAGAAGGCCGGCCTGCCCACCGACCGCGACGAGGTCTCGGCGCTCTGGCCCACGTGGGACGCCTACATCGAGACGGGCAAGAAGTTCGTCGCGGGCAAGGTCGAGGGCGCCAAGTTCACCGACGGCCCCGGCGAGCACTTCCGCGCCATGGTCGAGCAGGCCCCCGTCGGCTTCTACGACGCCCAGTACAACATCGTCGCCGCCACCAACCCCGCCGTGCGCCAGGCGTACGACACCGGCGTGAAGATGATCAACGACGGTCTCTCGGCCAACCTCGCCGCCTTCTCGCCGCCGTGGAACACCGGCATCGCCAAGGGCACCTTCGCCACCATGGTCTGCCCGGCCTGGAAGACCGGCACGATCAAGGACCAGAAGCCCGGTGAGGGCACCTGGGACATCGCCGCCGTACCCGGTGGCGGCGGCAACCAGGGCGGCACCCACCTGATGCTGCCCAAGCAGGGCAAGCACCCCAAGGAGGCCGCGGCGCTGATCGACCTGCTGACCAACAAGGAGAGCCAGATCAAGCTCTTCAAGGAGGCCAGCGCGCTGCCCTCGCTGCCCGCCCTGTACGACGACCCCGCGGTGAAGGACTACGTCAACCCGTACTTCGGCAACGCGCCGATCGGCAAGATCTTCACCGACGCCGCCAAGGCGCTCAAGCCGCAGCCCGTGGGTCCCAAGGCCGGTGACGTGCTGCAGGCGATCGGCAACGGCCTCCAGCGGGTCGACCAGGGCAAGCAGAACGCGGAGGAGGCCTGGGCGCAGGCGCTCAAGGACGTCAGCAGGATCAAGTAGTCGCCCCCGGCCGACTGGTCCCGCACCGGTCGGCCACCTGCTTGTACCTTCCACCGCCCTCGCGAGTCGCCCGCCCCCGCCGTCCAACGAATCGCCGAAAGGAGCTGCCATGGCCACCCGCGCGCCCGATCGCCTGGCGGCGGTCCCACCGAACAGGCCGACGCGGCCTCCCCGCCTCCGCCGCCATCTGGTCCACCAGCTCGACGTCAAGGGCTCGCCGTACGCCTACGTCGCCCCCTTCTTCCTGCTGTTCTCCGCGTTCGGGCTGTTCCCCCTGGCCTACACCGCCTGGGTGAGCCTGCACGAGTGGACGCTGCTCCGGGACGAGCAGACGTTCGTCGGCCTGGAGAACTTCAGGACGCTGCTCGCCGACGACTACTTCTGGAACGCCACCTTCAACACCCTGTCCATCGGGGTGCTGTCCACCGCGCCGCAGTTGCTGCTCGCCATCTGGCTGGCCCACCTGCTCAACCGGCCGCTGCGGGCGCAGACCTTCTTCCGCATCACGCTGCTGCTGCCCAACGTGACCAGCGTGGTCGCGGTGGTGGTCATCTTCAGCCAGCTGTTCGGCCGGGACTTCGGCATGATCAACTGGGTGTTCTCACTGGTCGGCGTGGACGGCGTCGCCTGGAACGAGGGCGTGCTGAGCTCCCACTTCGCCATCTCCACCATGATCATGTGGAGGTGGACGGGCTACAACGCGCTGATCTTCCTCGCGGCCATGCAGGCCGTACCGCGTGAGCTGTACGAGGCGGCCACCATCGACGGCGCGAGCGGGATGACCCAGCTCCGCAAGATCACCATTCCGATGATCAAGCCCACGATCATCTTCGTCGTCATCACCTCGACGATCGGCGCCATGCAGATCCTCGCCGAGCCGCTGCTGTTCAGCTCCTACATCATCACCGGCGGGGTGGACCGGCAGTACCAGACGCTCTCACTCTTCATCTACGAGAACTTCACCAAGCTTGACTTCGGCTACGCCTCGGCCATCTCCTGGATGATGTTCGTCTTCATCGTGGTGGTCGCCGGCGTCAACTACCTGCTCACCCGTCGCGGGAAGGGAGGGCTGTCGTGAGCGCTCACACCGCCGTCACCGCGGTCCGGCGGCGCTCCGGCGGCGCCGCCCGCAGGCTCACCTACCTGACGCTGATCGCGGTGGCGTTCTTCTCCATGCTGCCGCTCTACTACAGCGTCGTGGTCGCCTCGCGCGACAACGCGGCCCTGGCCGACGTGCCGCCGCCGCTGATCCCCGGCGGCAACTTCTTCGCCAACGTCGCCCGCGTCTTCGACACGGTCCCCTTCGCGCTGGCGATGCTCAACTCCGTCATCGTCTCGGGCTCCGTCGCGATCGCGGTGATGTTCTTCTCCACGCTGGCCGGGTTCGCCTTCGCCAAGCTGCGCTTCCGCGGACGCAACGCCCTGCTCCTGCTCACCGTCGCGACGATGATGGTGCCGACCCAGCTCGGCATCATCCCGCTGTACATGCTGATGGTGAAGCTGGAGTGGACCGGCACCATGTACGCGCTGATCGTGCCCGCGCTCGTCAACGCGTTCGGCGTGTTCTTCATGACCCAGTACCTCTCCCGGGCACTGCCGACGGAGCTGCTCGAAGCGGGGCGCGTCGACGGCTGCAGCACCTGGGGCCTGTTCTGGCACGTCGTGCTCCCGGCCGCCCGCCCGGCGGCGGCGGTGCTCGGCATGCTCACCTTCATGTCGGTCTGGAACGACTACTTCTGGCCGCTGGTCGTCCTGACCCCGGAGGATCCGACGGTCCAGGTCGCCCTGTCCACACTGGCCAGCGGATACGTCAACGACTACGTGCTCGGCCTGGCGGGTACCACGCTCGGCACGCTGCCGCTGGTCATCGTGTTCGCTCTACTCGGCAAACAGATCATCGGAGGAATCATGCAGGGAGCGGTGAAGGGATGACCGTCGTCGGCACTCGGGGGGCCACCCTTACGGAAGGGCGTGCGGACTTCCCCACCGGTTTCGTCTGGGGCGCGGCCACCGCGTCCTACCAGATCGAGGGAGCCGTGAAGGAGGACGGCCGCGAGCCCTCGATCTGGGACACCTTCTCTCGTACGCCGGGCAAGGTCGTCGGGGGTGACACCGGCGACGTGGCCTGCGACCACTACTTCCGCCACGCCGACGACATCCGGCTGATGACCGAGCTGAACCTGGCCGCCTACCGGTTCTCGATCGCCTGGCCCCGGGTCCAGCCGTACGGCAAGGGGCCCGTCAATGCGCGCGGCCTCGACTTCTACAGCCGCCTGGTGGACCGGCTGCTGGAGGCGGGCATCACGCCGTACGCCACCCTCTACCACTGGGACCTCCCGCAGGCGCTGGAGGACGCGGGCGGCTGGCCCGAGCGCGACACCGCCCACCGCTTCGAGGAGTACGCGGCGGCCGTGCACGCGCGGCTGGGGGACCGGGTCCGCAACTGGGCGACCCTGAACGAGCCGTGGGTGGCCGCCTTCCTCGGCTACGGCAACGGGGTGCACGCGCCCGGCAGGACCGACGCCGCGGCGGCGCTGCGCGCGGCCCACCACCTGTTGCTGGGGCACGGGATGGCGGCGCGGGCACTGCGCGAGAGCGGCGCGGAGGAGATCTCGCTGGTCCTGAACCTGTCACCGGTGATCACCCCCGCCCAGGTGAGCGACCCGGGGGCCGAGATCTCCGAGGCGGACGCCGAGGCGGTCACCCGGATCGACACCATGCTGGTCGGGCAGTTCCTCGACCCCGCGCTGCGCGGAGAGTATTCCCAGGGGTTCCTCGACATCGTCGGGCGCAACGGCGGCGCCGGCCACATCCTGGACGGCGACCTGGCGACCATCAACCAGCCGATCGACCTGGTGGGCGTCAACTACTACAACCCGTGCGTGGTGGAGGCGGGGCCCGGCGAGGCGGCCGACGCGGCGTGGCCGGGCAGCGAGGACATCCGGTTCTGCTCCGCGGACGGCGTGCCCGCCACCGCGATGGGCTGGCCGATCGTGCCGAACGGCCTCTCCCGCCTGCTGGTGCGGCTCTCCGACGACTACCCGGAGGTCGGCCTGCTCATCACCGAGAACGGCGCGGCCTTCGACGACGTCGTGGAGGACGGCCACGTCCACGACACCCGCAGGACCGAGTATCTGGACGGCCACCTGCGCGCCGTGCACGCCGCGATCGCCGACGGGGCGGATGTGCGTGGTTACCTGGTCTGGTCGCTGCTGGATAATTTCGAGTGGGCCGAAGGCTACCGGCGTAGGTTCGGGATCGTGCACGTCGACTTCGCCACCCAGCGGCGTCTGCTCAAGGACAGCGCGTTCTGGTACCGCGATGTCATCACGCGTAACGGACTGTAACCGACCGTAGGGGAAGAAGACGATGAGACGACCCACCCTGGAGGCGGTCGCCGCCCGTGCCGGGGTCTCCCGGTCGACCGTCTCCCGGGTGGTGAACGGCCAGACCACGGTCACCGCCGACATCCGGGACCTGGTCATGCGCGCGGTGAACGAGCTCGGCTACGTCCCCAACGGGGCGGCGAGGAACCTGGTGACCCAGACGACCAACTCGGTCGCGCTGGTCGTCTCGGAGTCGCCGAACCGGGTGTTCTCCGACGACCCGATGTTCTCCACCGTCATCCGTTCGGCCAGCCTGGAGCTGGAGGCCGTCAACAAGCAGGTCGTGCTGCTGCTGGCCGGGTCGCCGGAGAGCCACGCCCGGGTGGAGCACTACATCGCCGGCGGCCACGTCGACGGCGTCATGCTCGTCTCCAGCCACGGCGCCGACCCGCTGCCGGTCGCGCTAACGCGGCTGCGCGTCCCGGTCGTCTCCTACGGCAGGCCCGCCGTGCCGGTCGCGATGCCGTACGTCGACAACGACAACGTCGAGGGCGCCGCCACGGCCGTGCGGCACCTGCTGGAACGGGGCAGGCGGCGCATCGCCACCATCGCCGGGCCGCTGGACATGATCGGCGGGCAGGACCGGCTGGCCGGTTACCGCGAGGTGCTCCGTGACTCCGACCGCCGCTCGATCATCGCGGTCGGCGACTTCACCCGGGAGTCGGGGGCGGTGGCGATGCGGCAGCTGCTGGTCGACGACCCGGAGATCGACGCGGTCTTCGCCGCCAACGACCTGATGGCGATCGGCGCGATGCACGCCCTCCGCCAGGCGGGCCGGCGCATTCCCGAGGAGGTCGCGATCGTCGGCTACGACGACATCGAGGCCGCCCGCTACACCGACCCGCCGCTGACGACCGTCCACACGCCGCACGCCGAGCAGGCCGCGGCCATGGTCCGTCTGCTGCTCTCCCTCTTCGAGGGCGGCCCGGCCGAACCGGTGATCGTGTCCACGGAACTGGTCGTCCGGGCGTCGTCGTAGTCCGCGGCCGGAGCACGGGGCGGTCGTGGTCCCGCGCAGGGCACGGCGTCGCGTGGTCCCGCGCCCGGGGCGCGGCGCCGTGTTCCCCGGTTCAGGAGACGGTCCCCGCTTCAGGAGGCCGTGGACTCCCGTACGACCAGCTCGGTGGGGAGCATCACCTGTGTCTTCTCCTCCAGGTCGAGGACCATGCGGGCGAGCCTCCGCCCCATCTCGACGGTCGGCTGCCTGACCGTGCTCAGCGGGGGCTCGGTGTAGGACGCGGCCGGGATGTCGTCGAAGCCGACCACCGCGACCTCCTCGGGAACCCGCCGGCCCGCCTGGCGCAGGGCGGAGAGCGCGCCCAGCGCCATCAGGTCGCTGGCCACGAACACCGCGTCGATCTCCGGGTCGTCGGCGAGCAGCTGCCGCATCGCCGACGTCCCCGAGTCGCGGGTGAAGTCGCCGACCGCCACGATGGAGCGGCGGTCGGAGTCGCGCAGCACGGCGCGGTAGCCGTTGAGCCGGTCGATCCCGGCGATCATGTCCTGCGGCCCGGCGATGGTGGCGATGCGCCGCCTGCCCCGCTCCATCAGGTGCCGCACCGCGCGCTCGGCGCCGCCGGCGTTGTCCATGTCCACGTACGGCAGGCTGCTGGGCACGGTCGGCCGGCCGCTGCACACCACCGGCACCCCGCGCCTGGCGAGGATGCCCGGCAGCGGGTCGGTGCCGTGCATCGACGCGATGATCACGCCGTCCACGTGGCCGTTGGTGGCGTAGCGCTCCACCCGCTGGTAGCCGCCCGCCATGCCGGTGAGCATCAGCACGAGCTGCTTGTCGGCCTCCTCGATCTCCATGCTGACCCCGCGGATGATCCCGGCGAAGGTCGGGTCGTCGGAGAAGACGCGGGTCGCCGGCTCGGGGAAGACGAGTGCCACGGAGTCGGCCCGCTGGGTGACCAGGCTCCGCGCCGCCTGGTTGGGCACGTAGCCCAGCTCCTCCACGGCGCGGTTGACCGCGTCGCGGATCTGCGGTGCCACGCGCGTGGAGCCGTTGACCACGCGCGAGGCGGTCGCCCGGGACACACCGGCCCGGGCGGCCACCTTCTCCAGGGTTGGACGGGCCCTCACAGCCCGTTCCGGCGTACGACCTCGCTGTACCACAGGGCGCTGTCCTTGGGGGTGCGGCGTTGCGTCGCGTAATCGACATGTACGACACCGAACCGCTTGCGATACCCTTCGGCCCACTCGAAGTTGTCCAGGAGTGACCAGACGAGGTAGCCGCGCAGGTCGGCGCCGCCCTCGATGGCCGCGTGCGCCGCGCGCAGGTGCCCGTCGAGGTAGGACAGACGGCCGACGTCGTGCACCTCGCCGTCCTCGACGACGTCGTCGAAGGCGGCGCCGTTCTCGGTGATGATGAGTGGGGTGCCCGGATAGTCGCGCGAGAGCCGCAGGAGCAGGTCGGTCAGGCCGAACGGCTGGACCGGCCATCCCATCGCGGTCCGCGGCGCGTCGGCCCCGTCGAAGGCGATGCCCTCGCTGCCCGGGTAGACCGGGTTGGCGGGCTCGCCGGCGCGGGCGGTCACGGTCTGCGGGTGGTAGTAGTTCACGCCCAGCAGGTCGATCGGCTCGCTGATGGTCTCCAGGTCCCCGTCGTGGACGAAGGACCAGTCGGTGAAGCGGCGGGCCCGCTCGACGACGTCGGCGGGATACTCCCCGCGCAGCAGCGGGTCCAGGAAGATCCGGTTCTGCAGGCCGTCGACGAGCTCGGCGGCCGGGGTGTCGTCGCCGATCACAGGGGAGAGGTTGAGCGTGATGCCGACCTTCGCGGCGCCGGAGGCGCGCAGCGCCCGGACGGCGAGGCCGTGGCCGAGCAGCAGGTGGTGGGCGGCGGCGAAGCCCAGCGCGGACTCGGCGAGGCCGGGGGCGTGGATGCCCGACGCGTAGCCGAGGAAGGCCGAGCACCAGGGCTCGTTCAGGGTGGTCCACGTCTCGACCCGGTCGCCCAGCCTGCCGTGCGCGATCGCGGCGTAGTCGGCGAAGTGCTGCGCGACCTCCCGGTTGGTCCAGCCGCCCCGGTCCTCCAGGGTCTGCGGCAGGTCCCAGTGGTAGAGCGTCACGATGGGGGTGATGCCGTTGCCGAGGAGCTCGTCGACGAGGCGGTCGTAGAAGTCCAGGCCGCGAGGGTTGGCCGGGCCGGATCCGTCGGGCTGCACGCGGGGCCAGGAGATGGAGAAGCGGTAGGAGTGCAGGCCGAGGTCGCGCATGAGCGCGACGTCCTCGGGATAGCGGTGGTAGTGGTCGCACGCGACGTCACCGGTGTGGCCCGCGTGGACCTTGCCGGGGGTCCGGGAGAAGGTGTCCCAGATGGAGGGGCCCCTGCCGTCGTCCCGGGCGGCGCCCTCGATCTGGTAGGCCGCGGTGGCGGCGCCCCAGACGAAGCCCTCGGGAAACCTCAGCACGCCGGAGTCCTGAAGGTCGTAGGACTTTTCGGCGGACATGGTCATGTCCTCACCGCCCCATTCTGTTCGGCTGTTCACGTGAGAGCGCTCTCTGGAGCATCACGGTATCGCACTGATCGTGTCAAGAAAATTGAGACCGTAACCGTAATATCACAGTTCTTGACATCGCGTTGTGGGCAGACAATTCTTCCAGAGAGCGCTCTCACACTCCCCGGCAATTGTGTATATGGAGGAAGGTTCCATGTCGCTCCTCTCTCGGCCTCGGCGCACCGCCCTTGTGGCGGGCAGCATAGGGCTGGCGTTGGTCGTCACCGCCTGTGGCTCCTCGGACCCCGCGCCGTCGGCGAGCGGCGGCGCCAGCGCCGCCGCCGCCCCCGAATGCGCCGCCTTCAGCCAGTACGGCAAACATGACGGCAAGACCGTCAGCATCTACTCGCCGATCCGCGACACGGAGGCCGACCTCTTCGAGCAGGCGTGGAAGCCGTTCGCCGACTGCGTCGGACTGAAGATCACCTATGAGGGCACCGGCGAGTTCGAGGCCCAGATCCAGGTCCGCGCGGACGGTGGCAACCCGCCCGACATCGCCTTCTTCCCGCAGCCGGGCCTCCTGGAGCGCTTCGCCAAGGCGGGCAAGCTCAAGCCCGCCTCCGAGGAGGTCAAGAAGCTCACCGCCGAGGGCTGGTCGGAGGACTGGGCCAAGTACTCCACCGTCGACGGCGTCTTCTACGGAGCCCCGCTCGGCGCCAGCGTGAAGTCCTTCGTCTGGTACTCCCCGAAGATGTTCACCGAGAAGGGCTGGGCCATCCCCAAGACGTGGGACGAGCTCATGACGCTCACCAACACGATCGCCGGCACCGGCGTCAAGCCGTGGTGCGCGGGCATCGAGTCCGGTGACGCGACCGGCTGGCCGGCCACCGACTGGATCGAGGACCTCATGCTGCGTGAGGCCGGTCCCGAGGGCTACGACGACTGGGTGAGCCACAAGACCCCGTTCAACGACCCCAAGGTCACCGCGGCGGTCGACAAGGTCGGCGCGATCCTCAAGAACGAGAAGTTCGTCAACGGCGGCTACGGCCCGGTCAAGTCGATCGCGAGCACCGCCTTCCAGGAGGGCGGCGTCCCGATCACCGAGGGCAAGTGCGCCCTGCACCGCCAGGCGTCCTTCTACGCCAACTTCTGGCCCGAGGGCACCAAGGTGGCCGAGGACGGCGACGTGTTCGCCTTCTACCTGCCGGGCAACGACCCCGCCAAGAAGCCGGTGCTCGGCGCGGGCGAGTTCGTGGCGGCCTTCGCCGACCGTCCCGAGGTCCAGGCCGTCCAGGCCTACCTCGCCGGAGCGGAGTTCCCCGCCACCCGCATGAAGCTGGCGACCTACGTCACCGCGCGCAAGGGCGTCGACCCGGCCAACGCCCAGAACCCGATCGACAAGCTCTCCATGGAGATGCTCCAGGACCCGAGCACGGTCTTCCGCTTCGACGGCTCGGACCTGATGCCGGCCGCGGTCGGCGCGGGCACGTTCTGGAAGGGCATGACCGACTGGATCAACGGCAAGGACACCAAGACGGTCCTCGACTACATCGAAGCCTCCTGGCCCAAGTCCTGACCTGACCCGGTGGGTCCGGCCCCGCGGCGACGCGGGGCCGGACCGTCGCCCGCCCGGCCCGATCCTTCCGGGAGATCCTCCGATGGACTTCGACTTCGCCGCCGAACTGCCCAAGGTCGTCCAGCTGCTGATCGGCGTCGCCGCGTTCCTCGTGGTGGTCGCGGTGATCCTGGTGCTGGTCGACCGCGCTCCGATGCGGCGGCGCGCGTGGCCCCACGCCACGATCCTTCTCCTGCCCGCCCTCCTGCTCCTCGCCATCGGCCTGGTCGTACCGGCCGTGCGGACCACCCTGCTGTCGTTCATGAGCGGTGACGGCAAGCAGTGGGTCGGCCTGGAGAACTACTCCTGGATGTTCACCCAGCCCGAGGCGGTGACCGTCCTTCGCAACACCCTGGTGTGGGTGCTGCTCGTCCCGTTGCTGGTGACCGCGATCGGGCTGGTCTACGCCGTCCTGGTCGACCGCACCCGCTTCGAGTCGCTCGCCAAGTCGCTGGTCTTCCTGCCGATGGCGATCTCCTTCGTCGGCGCGGGCATCATCTGGCGCTTCGTCTACGCCTACCGCTCCGAGGAGCAGGACCAGATCGGCCTGCTCAACCAGATCACGGTCGCCTTCGGCGGCGAGCCGCAGCAGTGGCTCCAGGAGGCGCCGCTCAACACGCTGTTCCTGATCGTGGTCATGGTCTGGATCCAGGCGGGGTTCGCCACCGTGGTGCTCTCCGCCGCGATCAAGGGGATCCCGGCCGAGATCATCGAGGCCGCCAAGCTGGACGGGGCGACCCCGCTGCAGATGTTCTTCCGGGTGACGCTGCCGTCGATCCGCTCGGCCGTGATCGTGGTGCTGGTCACGCAGTCGATCGGCACGCTCAAGCTGTTCGACATCGTCCGCACCATGACCGGCGGCCAGTTCGACACCAGCGTCATCGCCAACGAGATGTACAACCAGGCGTTCCGGTACGGCGAGACGGGCAAGGGCGCGGCCCTCGCGGTCTTCCTGTTCGTCCTGGTGACCCCGATCGTGATCTACCAGATCCGCCAGCGCAGGGAGGCCGTCAGGTGACCGGGCGAGCAGGCCGGCCAGGCGCCGCGAGCACGCGGCGGGCGAAGGAGTCCACATGGCCACGTTGACCCAGACCGTGGCGCGGCCCGGAACGACGACCGCGCCGCAGCGCGTACGGCGGAGGCTGAGCGGCCGGATCGCCAGCCTCGTCGCGATCGTCATCGCGGTCCTGTGGACCACCCCGACCTTCGGCCTGCTGCTCTCCTCGCTGCGCCCGGAGGACCAGGTCAAGACCACCGGCTGGTGGACGTTCTTCTCCAGCCCGCAGCTCACGCTGGAGAACTACCAGGAGGTCCTGTTCGGCACCTCCTCGTCCTCCGGCCAGATGATGAGCTTCCTGATCAACTCGATCGTCATCACGATCCCGTCGGTGCTCTTCCCGCTGGCCCTGGCCACCTTCGCCGCGTACGCGCTGGCCTGGCTGCCGTTCCGCGGGCGTGAGTGGATCTACATCGGCATCTTCGCGCTGCAGATCGTGCCGCTGCAGATGGCGCTCGTCCCGCTGCTGTCGTTCTTCTCCGAGGGCGTGTCCGTCTTCGGCCTCCAGCTGATGCCCGCCTGGGACCTGGAGGGCCCGGCCCGGTTCATTCAGGTCTGGTTCGCGCACACCTGCTTCGCGCTGCCGCTGGGCGTCTTCCTGCTGCACAACTTCATGTCCGAGCTTCCCGGCGAGCTGATGGAGGCGGCCAGGGTCGACGGGGCCAGCCACGGCAAGGTCCTGCGCACGATCGTCCTCCCGCTGGTCGTCCCCGCGCTCGCCACCTTCGCGATCTTCCAATTCCTCTGGGTCTGGAACGACCTGCTGGTGGCCCTGATCTTCGCCGGAGGCACCCCGGAGAGCGCCCCGATGACGGTACGGCTGGCACAGATGGCCGGAACCAGGGGCAACGAGTGGCAACGCCTCACCTCGGGAGCGTTCGTCTCGCTGATCATCCCGCTGATCGTCTTCCTGTCGATGCAACGCTACTTCGTCCGCGGCCTGCTGGCGGGCAGCGTCAAGGGCTGACCTGCCATCCTCTTCCGCGTCCACCTCCCGGAGGGCGCCCCGGTCCCGGGGCGCCCTCCGGCTTTGGGGGCGTGACCCGGGAGCGTCGTGAAGGGCGACGGCGATCGCCCGGTGCCCTGCCGAGGTAATGGATCACTACAGTGACGGCCACGGGGCGTTCGTCCAGTTCGGTGGTGAGACCCCGGACATCGATCACAAGGCGGAACATGAGCTACCTGAAAGTTCTGGAGAAGACCCCGTGGGTGGGCGGAGGGCGTCCCTACCTGGTCAACCAGTCGAACAAATCGCGATTGAACGAGCTCTTGAGCGGGCTGGGGTTCGAGGTCTCGGCCGTCCGGGTGACGGAGGACGCCTCCGTGGCCGAGTTGCTGGACGACATAGGCGAACGGCTCGGATGGCCTCATCCGACCGGTGGCAACTGGTGGGGATTCCAGGATTACTACTCGAACATCCCTGATGAAGGGAGAGGGCCTTATGCGGTTCTGGTCGAGGACTCCGACAATCTTTTGCGGGCGAGTCCAAGGCGCTTCGTAACAGTCGTTCACAAGATTCTCGCCATTACCGAGGAACACGGCCCCTGGCCGAGCTTGGAAATCCCCCTGGAGTTCTTCTTCCTGGGCGCGTGGGACGCGGACGAATAGCGAGCCGTCCCCTTCCGTCCGGTCGCTGCCCCGGTGAGGAGCGGGACACCGCCGCCCCGACCGGTGTGAGCGGCCAGGATGAGCGCCAGGTGGGAATGCCGCCCGAGTTCCGAAGCGCGCTCCGAGGTTTCAGAGAGGTCCGGTCGCGGAAACCGGCGGGGGAACGTCGACGGAGGAGTTCGCCCTGTGGCGTGAGCGAATGGCGGACGCTCTTCAGTGCCTGTCCCGCGTCCTGCTGTTCGAGGAGGACCGGATGAGAGCTTCTGACGAAACCGAGGTGGCGCGCGCGGAAGCGGGACGCATTCGCCGGAGATTGCGGGAGAAAGGAATCTGAGTCGACGGAACCAGGGGTGTCGTCCGAATGGCCGATCGATCCTGGCGGCGTCGGCGGGTACCGGCGTGATCCGGACGTGTGTGTGGCCCGATGGTTTCTCCGAGGGCGAGGAAGGTCCGGCCTCGTCCGGTTCCCATGGGCAGGCCCCCGGTCCCCCGGGTGGGTGGATCTCTTGTGATCAGGTCCCTCGACGGCTGTCGCCTCGGTCGGCACCGCCGGTTTCCCGAGATCCGGAACAGGTCCGGTGGGCCTCCCGTCCGGGAGGCCCACCGGATTCCCCTACCTGCTTCAGGAGCCGGGACGCTCCTTGGCGGCCGAGGCGGTGGAGCGGTCGGGGGAGGTGGGCTGAGCGGGGATCTGGTGCTCGGAGGTGTCGGGCCGCGCGGGGACGGGGCGTTCGCCGGTGACCGGTGAGGTGCTCGGCGGCACGGGGGCCGGGGTGTCCTCGGTGGCGGGGCCGGACAGGGTACCCGGCTGCGCGGGAAGGTCGGAGGTGGCCGGTCGCGGGGTGAAGTCGGGGGTGACCGGCTGCGGGGGGAGGTCGGAGGTGACCGGGCGGCCCGAGATGTCGGGGGCGGTCGGCTGCGGGGGGACGTCGGTGGCGAGCGTCCGAGGGGGGATGGGGTGGGCGGGGGCGGTGCTCCCCGCGGCGGCCGGGTCGTACAGGCCGGCGGACGGGGGGACCTCGACCACCATGGTGTCGGCCGGGCCGGGAGTCGACTCCAGGATGGCCCGCGCGTGGTCCATGTGCGAGGCCGCGACCAGCACGTCGTAGCGACCCGCGACGATCGCGCTGCGCGAGGCGAAGTCCCGCTTGCCGCCGGTGAACACGTGGTTGATGAACCCGAACGCGGCGCCCATCACCGCACCCCACAGGGCCGCCCAGAGCACGAGCACGAAGAACGACATCGTGGTCGAGGTGAACAGGCCGAGGAACATGCCCACGACGACGCCGAAGGCCGCGCCGCTCCCGGCTCCGGTGAGCGCGGCCCGCCCGTTGGTCATCCTGCCGGTGACGGTCTCCTCGAGTTTCAGGTCGCTGCCGACGATCGCCACGTTCTCGACGGGAAATCCCGCGTCGGAGAGCCCGTCCACGGTTCGCTGCGCCGCGAGGTAGTTGTCGTAGCCTGCCAGGACCCTCCGGTCCACGACGACCTGCGTGTCCAGGCCGGTGGGCGTTCCATTCATTTCCGCTCGCCTTTCGGGGGTGGGAGATGGCTCGACGAGCCGACTACCCCGTGTCCCCGGGAGGATGCGCGTCCCTTGCCAGGATCTTGTCGCGCGTGGCGAATCCCGGGGAGTGCAGGCGGTCAATTCCATGAATTGGAAAAGAAAGTCGGACATTTTGGACATTGGTAAGGGCTTACCGTTAGGGTTCCTGCAATACGGCGCCAGTGGGGGCGGGAGAAGGGGCACCGGCGCCGAGGTCACGAAGGAATCGGAAATGATCGTGTTCATCGTGATAGTGGAGGTGGCGCTGGTACTCGCGGCCTTCGCCGCGGTGTACCGGCTCACCCGCTACCGGTGCAGACCGCTGCCGCTGGAGGACCGCCGCGCCTCCGGCACCCGCGCCGACCTCGACGACCAGGCGCCGAGGACCCGCGGAAGATGACCTGTGGGAGATGACCCGCGGGAGGTGGTCCGCGGGCGAGGGCCTGCGGGAGGGTGATCCGCGAGAGCGGGCGCCACGCGTACGGCGGCGCCGCGCTCCCACGGATGGACCCGCCGCGGGGGCGGCGACCCCGAACCCCCGCAGCCGCGCCCCCGCGGGTGGGTCACCAGCTCTGGTGGAGCGGCATGCCCTCGGTGTAGCCGGACGAGCTCTGCACGCCGACCACCGCCCGCTCGTGGAACTCCTCCAGGGTGGTGGCGCCCGCGTAGGTGCACGAGGAGCGCAGGCCGGCCACGATGGCGTCGATCTGGTCCTCCACGCTGGGCATGGCCGGGTCGAGATACATCCTGGAGGTGGAGATCCCCTCCTCGAACAGCGCCTTGCGCGCCCGGTCGAAGGGGGAGTCCTCGGCCGTGCGCAGCCGTACCGCGCGGGCCGAGGCCATGCCGAAGTTCTCCTTGTACTTGCGCCCGTCGGCGGAGGTACGGGTGTCGCCGGGCGACTCGTAGGTGCCCGCGAACCACGAGCCGATCATCACGTTGGACGCCCCCGCGGCCAGGGCCAGGGCCACGTCACGGGGGTGGCGGACGCCGCCGTCGGCCCACACGTGGCGGCCCAGCCTGCGGGCCTCCGCGGCGCACTCCAGCACGGCGGAGAACTGCGGGCGGCCCACACCGGTCATCATCCGGGTGGTGCACATGGCCCCCGGGCCGACGCCGACCTTCAGGATGTCGGCCCCCGCCTCGACGAGATCCCGTACACCCTCGGCGGTGACGACGTTGCCCGCCGCGACGGGCACGTCCGGGCCGAGCGCGCGGACGGCCCTCAGGGCACCGATCATCTTCTCCTGGTGGCCGTGGGCGGTGTCCACGACCAGGCAGTCCACCCCGGCGTCGAGG
The DNA here is from genome assembly GCF_042888905.1 of Streptosporangium sp. NPDC002721. Lineage (NCBI taxonomy): Bacteria > Bacillati > Actinomycetota > Actinomycetes > Streptosporangiales > Streptosporangiaceae > Streptosporangium > Streptosporangium sp. NPDC002721. The sequence continues at coordinate 144,032 of NZ_JBIAQI010000015.1, read as the reverse complement.
ATCTCCTTGGCCTTGGCGGCCACGTCGCCGTTGACCCCGACGGCCGCCGCGACGCGGAGCCTGCCCGAGTCGTCGACGGCGGGCCGGTACAGGGTGGCGCGCAGCGCGCCGGTCCTGGTCAGGATGCCGACCAGCCGGCCCTCCTCGTCCACGATCGGGGCGAGCCGGTGACGGCCCTCGTGGAGGCGGTCGAAGGCCTCGCGCGGGTCGAGCCCGGCGGGCAGCGTGAGAAGGTGGTCGGACATCACCTGGGAGAGCTGGGTGTACATGTCCACGCCGGAACAGTCGCTCTCGGTGACCACGCCGGTCGGGCGGTTGTCCCAGTCGACGATGATGATCGCGCCGTGGGCCCGCTTGGGCAGCAGGTTGAGCGCCTCGCCGACGGTGTCGTGCGGGGTGAGCGTCAACGGCGTGTCGTGGACCAGGTCGCGTCTCTTGACCCAGTCGACGACGTCGGCGACCACGTCGATCGGGATGTCCTGCGGGATCACGGTGATCCCGCCCCGCCGCGCGACGGTCTCGGCCATCCGCCGTCCCGCCACCGCCGTCATGTTGGCGACCACGATGGGGATGGTGGTCCCGGTGCCGTCCCGGCTGGAGAGGTCGACGGCGAGCCGCGAGCCGACGGAGGAGAGCGACGGGACCATGAAAACGTCGCTGTAGGTCAGGTCGTGAGCCGGTGCCGTCCCATTGAGAAATTTCACGTTGATCCACCTTATCCCGTGATTTGCCAGAGATGAGCGTTCCCCTTTTCCGGGTCTCCGAAGATGACCGGGCAGGTCGGGCCGAAGGCTAAGATCCGGTTTGCGTGAATAAGTGGATGGCCATGAGGAGGCATTGTGATCGTGGTTGATCGGCCCGAGATGCTCGTCGTAGGTCATGCCGTACGGACGTCGAACGCCGACGAGGCGGAGCCGGGCCGGGGAAGGCTCGGCGCGCTCTGGGCGCGGGCGGGATCCCCGGGTGCCTTCGCCCACGTGCCGGGACGGGTCGACGAGAACATCTACGCGGTGCTCACCGACTACGAGAGTGACCACCACGGTTCCTACACCCAGATCGTCGGGGTCGCCGTGCGCAGCGCCGCGGCGCTGCCCGAGGGCATGGTGGCGGTACGGGTGCCCGGGGTGCCGTCGTTGAAGGTCGAGGCCCGCGGGCCGATGCCGGGCGTCCTGCTGGAGGCCTGGCAGCAGCTGTGGAAGCACACCGAGTCGGGAGGCACCCCGCCGAGGTCCTTCACCACGGATCTGGAGGTGCACCACCCGGGGGGCGCCGACATCTACGCGGCGGTCCTGTCCCCGATGCGCTGAGCGGGACCGTTCCCGACGCGTGGAGCGGGACCTTTCCCGCGAACCGAACGGGGAGGCCCGGTGCGGCCCTCGTGGCCACAACCGGACCTCCCCGCCGTGCGTTGTCGCGCCGGGATCTCGCCGCCGTACGGGCCGCTCCCGGCCGGTCCGCCCACCGGGGCGGGCTCAGTCGTCGTCGCCGGGCGGGTCGGGCAGCCGCCATCCGGCGACGATCAGCGGGAGCATGAAGTGCGTCAGCATCAGGGCGAGCGCCAGGGAGAAGATCGCGTCCGCCGGCATGGAGTAGTCGGGGCCCGGGAGGCTGCCCCCCACGAGGGCCGTGACGAAGAGGGCGACCAGGATGCCCGACATGATCCGCTGGGAGATGGCGACGGTCCGCAGGCGTTCGGCCACCTGACGCTCGTCCAGATCGCGCTCGGACAGCTCGACGACGCCGCGGGTCGCGATGTTGAGCAACGAGATCGCCGGTATGCAGAGGACCGTGCTGATCGCGAGTAGCGCGAAGTCGGACAGCTCGTCGCCGTCGCCCGGCGCGTCGGCCCAGGAGACGGCGACGTCCGCCCACAGGAGCGCCAGCGCGAGGATCACCACCGAGGCGATCAGCCGCCTGCGGCTCCGGGTGGCGTACCAGCCGGGCAGCTCGTCGGGCTGCAGGAGCTCGGCCCGGGACTTGCTCCAGGTTTCTTTCCACGTGTTCATCGAATACCTCCGGGGGGAGACCCGGGCCTGCCGGCCGGGGCGGGGGTCAACTGGCCTGGCCACTGCCGAGCCGGGGGAACGGTTTGAGGGAGAACACGACTTCCAGCGGCACCTCGAAGTGCTCGGCGATCCGCATGGCGAGGAACAGGCTCGGGCTGTACTCGCCGCGCTCCAGATAGCCGATCGTCTGGTAGTGGACCCCCAGCGCGGCCGCCAGATCCTTACGTGAGATCCCGCGCTCGGCTCTCAGTACCGAGATCCGGTTGTAGACGTCTTCCGCTGACATTCCGGCGCCCTTCCCGGCTCAGGAGAGCCGCGTGGCTGGTGGCGGGGACGGGGCGCGGACACATGATGCAGTACTCATGTGAATGAATGTAGTACATCTACTACATTCGAATCAACACCTACAACGAAGAGACGTACGACTGCGGTAGGTGTGTCCCGTGTAGAACGGCCCGCTTGCAGTGGAGAAGCCGACCGGGCCCCGGAAAGGTGAAGGGCCGCCCGGCCGGACGCGTCGACGCGTCCGGCCGGGCGGCCCTTCGGGCGCGCCGGTGCCTCGGGTGGAGGCCGTTCCGGTGTCAGGTGGGCGGCCCAGGGCCGCCGGGGTCAGCTCTCCGGCTTCCACAGGGGCTCGGGGACCTCGAAGCCCACCTCCTGGCCCCACCGGTTGCGGTAGCTCACCTCGTGCGCCGGGCGGCGGGGCGCGACGCCCCAGCGTCCGGTGGGGTAGCCGAAGGTGACCGTGCAGGCCAGGGTCCAGCCCTTGCCCTCGGGCACGCCGAGCACCCGCAGCGTCTCCTCGGGATAGAAGATGCCGAGCACGCTGGTCAGCGCGCTGCCCACCCCGTGGGCACGGGCGGCCAGCTGAGCGCTCCACACCGAGGGGAAGATCGAGCCGCCGGACGGGTCGTTGCGGACGAACGCGAACAGCAGCAGCGGGTAGCCCTCGAAGTGGTCGGCCAGGTGCTTGGCCGACTTCAGCACGTTGAGCGTGCGGGTGTCGCCCTCGGCCTCGGCCTTCTCGCGCATCGGCTTGTAGTGGCCCTCGAAGAGCCGCCCGAGGGCGTCCCGGTAGAGCGGCCCCAGCCGCTCCTTCACCGCGAGGTCGTCGACCAGCAGGAAACGCCAGCTCTGCACGTTGCCGCCGCTGGGCGCGCGGACCGCGGCGTCCAGGATGCTCCGCTGGACATCCTCCGGGATCGGGTCCGGCTTGACCCTGCGCATCGCCCTGGTCGTGTAGAGGGCCTCGAAAACGTCCATGTTCCCCGTACCCCCGGTGCTCGTGTCCTTCACGCCTTCAGTGCCTTCCATTGTTTCGGTGTTCGTGCCGACGGGACCGTCGCCCGCGGTCTGCCTGCCCGTCTCGCCGCCTGTCAGGCCAGCACCCCGGCCTCGCGCAGCCGCGTCGCGGCCTCGTCGGGCAGCCCCCAGGAGGACAGGTCCGCCAGCCGGGTGGAGGGGGAGAGGTCCTGCTCGGGCACGCCGAGCAGGCGCGGCGCGGGCACGGGCTGCCTGACCCCGCCGACCTCGACGAACGTGCCCCTGGCCTTGTTGTGCGGGTGGTCGGCGGCCTCGTCCCCCTCCAGCACCGGGAAGACGCAGGCGTCGGAGCCGTCGAACACCGCCTCCCACTCGGCGCGGGTCCTGGACCGGAACGCCTCGGTCAGCCGCTCGCGGAGCGCGGGCCACTGGGCCCTGTCGCCGCGGTCGGGCAGGTCCTCCAGGCCCATCAGGGTGACCATCTCGGCCCAGAACTGCGGCTCCAGGGCCCCGACGGCCACGTACCGGCCGTCGGCGGTCTCGTAGGTGTCGTACATCGGCGCGCCGGTGTCGAGCAGGTTCGTGCCGCGCGGGCCCCAGCCGCCGGTCTGCACGCCGTGGTGGAACATCGCGAACAGCGTCGCCGCGCCGTCCACCATGGCGGCGTCGATCACCCGGCCCTCGCCGGTGCGCTCCCGCTCGATCAACGCCAGCAGCACGCCGTACGCGAGCATGAGGCCGCCCCCGGCGAAGTCGCCGAGGATGTTGATCGGCGGGGTGGGGCGCTCGCCCTCGCGGCCCAGCATCGACAGCACGCCGGAGACGGCGATGTAGTCGATGTCGTGCCCGGCGGCCGGCGCGAGCGGGCCGTCCTGGCCCCAGCCGGTCATCCGCCCGTAGACGAGGCGCGGGTTGACCGCGTGCAGGTCGGCCGGGCCGATGCCGAGGCGCTCGGCGACCCCCGGCCGGAAGACCTCGACGACCACGTCGGCGTGGCGGGCCAGCTCCTTGAACGCGGCCACCCCCTCGGGGGACTTCAGGTCCAGGCCGATCGTCCGTTTGCCCCGGTCCATCACGTCGGGGCGCGGCCTGTCGCCGGCCCTGGCGACGGCGCTCACGCGGTCGACGCGCAGCACCTCGGCCCCGTGGTCGGCCAGCATCATCCCGGCGAACGGCCCGGGAGCCAGCCCCGCCAGTTCGAGCACGCGGACTCCGGCCAGCGGGCCCTTCCTGGTCACGCGCTCCATCGGCATTCTCCTCGGCTGCGTTCCGGTCTCGTCGGGTACGGCGTGAACGAGCGATCGATCGGTCTTGATCACGGCCGCCCCTCCCGCCCAAGTAGAACAACATTCGGCTTTCCATGGCAAGACACATCGCGAGGAGTCGCGTGGCGCCCGCGCGTGTATGGGAAACTTGCGCCCTCTCCGAATGGGACCTAGGGGTTTTGCGATGACATATCCGCACAGTGAACGGGTGGTCGCTGGGCGCTATCGATTGCTGCGAGAGCTCGGCAGGGGCGGCATGGGCGTCGTGTGGGAGGGCTACGACACCCTCCTCAACCGCTCGGTCGCCGTGAAGGAGGTGCTCCTGCCGCCCAACCTCTCCCCGGCCGAGCACCAGGTCCAGCTGACCCGCACCTCCCGCGAGGCCAGGACGGCGGCCAGGCTCAACCACCGCGGCATCGTGGCGATCTACGACGTGGCGGAGCAGGACGGCCGCCCCTGGATCGTGATGGAGCTGGTCAGGGCCCGCGGGCTGGACGAGGTCGGCCTGCTGCCGGTGCACCAGGTCGCCGACATCGGCCGCCAGGTCCTGTCGGCCCTGCGCGCGGCCCACGAGGCCGGGATCCTGCACCGCGACGTCAAGCCGAGCAACATCCTGCTGGACGCCGAGGGCCGCGCCGTGCTCTCCGACTTCGGCATCGCCGTCATCGAGGGCGACACCTCGCTCACCCAGACCGGCATGGTGACGGGCTCGCCGAGCTTCCTGCCGCCCGAGCGCGCCACCGGTGTCGACGCCGGCCCCTGGTCCGACCTGTGGGCCCTCGGCGCCACCCTCTACGCGGCCCTGGTCGGCCACGGGCCCTTCGAGCGCCGCGACGCCATCTCCACCCTCGGCGCGCTCCTCACCGAGGAGCCCGACTTCGGCGTGCTGCCCCCGGAGACGCGGGCGGTGCTCACCGGCATGCTCCAGCGGGAGCCCGCCCACCGGCTCACCGCGCAGCAGGCCGACGCCATGCTGGCCGAGGTCATCAACGACCCGGCGACCGCGGCCCGCCGCACCGGGGAGACCGCCGTCCGCCGCGTGGGAGGGACCGGGGGCCACCGTACGGGAGGGATCCCGAGCGGTACGCAGGAGAACTTCAGCCGCATCGGCAAGGCCTCCCACCACGCCGGAGGGTGGGACGGGCACGAGACCAGAAGCGCGGCCGTGTCCGGACGCCGGAAGGGAGGGCGGCTCCCGCTGATCGTGGGGGCCGTCGTGCTCCTGGCGGCCGGGGGCGCCGCGGCGGCCGTGGCGATGTCACAGCCCGAGCAGCGGCCGGTGGCCCGCTCGGCGCCCACCGTCGTCGAGGCCACCCCGGAGCCGACGGAGGAGAACGCGTCGGAGACCCCCACCCCGACCCCCACTTCCAAGCCCAGCAGGACCAGGGCGGCGGCGGTGCCCGCCGGAGGGCTGAAGACCTGGCGGGCCCGCCCCCCGGAGAACTGGTCCATCGGCTACCCGGCCGGCTGGAACGGCGACTGGGCGGCCGAGACGGGCTACACCCAGTGGCTGCGCCGCGACGGCGCCGCCCACCTGTCGGTGGAGCCGCTGGAGGGGGGCGTCGACGGCCTGGAGTCGCTCCAGGAGATCGTCAAGGAGAACGTGGCCCAGTGGAGCGACATCCACTCCGAGGACACGGCCAAGATCCCCCTCGCCTACGGCGCCGGGCTCCAGTGGGAGTTCACCTGGACGATGAAGGACAGCGGGGGAGCCCCCTGGGCCACCGCCGGGGTGACCTACCACGAGGTACGGCGCTTCGTCGAGGTGGGCGACTCGGTCATGGTGCTCAGCTGGACCACCCACGACGACGAGTGGGTCGCCCAGCAGGCCCTGATGACCCGCGTGTTCGACAGCTTCCACCCGCGCGGAGGCGAGTGACCCGTCCCGCGGAGCGCGGACCCCGCGCCCGACGGCCTACCCCTTGCAACCCCCCAAGGTCTTCAAGTCCCCCGAAGTCCCCAAAGTTCCACGTTCCTTCCCCTGGAGGCGAGTCACATGACCCAGAGCACGTCCGGCGGCCTCCACCCCGAGGCGGCGGGCGGCGCGCCCTGGAGGGTGCTCGCGCTGCCGCCGCTCCCCGAGGAGGCGGTGCGCAACCTGCTCGGCTCGCTCGGTGACCGGGTCGCCGTGTCGGTCCCCGCGGCCCGCGACCGGGAGTCGCTGCTGACAGCCCTCGGCGAGGCCGAGATCGTGGTCGGCGACTGGAGCGGCGGGCTCGCCCTGGACGCCGAGGCCGTCCGGGCCGCGCCGAACCTGGCGTTCGTGCAGCAGCCCTCCGTCGGCGTGGACGGCCACGACCTCGCCGCGCTCACCGGGGCGGGCGTGCCGCTGGCCAACACCGCGGGGGTGAGCGCGATCGGGGTGGCCGAGTGGTGTCTCGCCGCCGCGCTCGCGCTGTCGCGGCGGCTGCTCGACGCCGACGCCGCGGTCCGCGCGGGACGCTGGCCGCAGCTGGAGCTCGGGCCCGCCGAGCTGTACGGCTCGCGCGTCGGCATCGTCGGGTTCGGCCCGATCGGCGAGGCCGCCGCCCGGATGTTCGCCGCCCACGGGTGCGAGGTCTCCTACTGGACCCGCACGCCGCGCGAGGTGCCCTACACCTACCGTGAGCTCGGTGAACTGGTCGCGAGCTCCCACGTCCTCGTCCTGGTCGTCCCGCTGACGGAGGAGACCAGAAGGTTCGTCGACCCCTCCCTGATGCCCGCGGGCTCGCTGCTCGTCAACGCGGCGCGGGGGCAGGTGGTCGACTCGGCGGCGCTGCTGTCGGCCCTGGAGTCGGGGCATCTGGGCGGCGCCGCGCTCGACGTCTTCGACACCGAGCCGCTGCCACAGGACGACCCGCTGCGCACCGCCCCGAGGGTGCTGCTCTCGCCGCACGTGGCCGGGGTGACCCCCCAGTCGACCGGTCGCCTGATCCGGTGCGTGCTGGACAACCTGCAGGCCGCGATCGAGGGCCGCCCCGTCGCGAACGTGGTCAACGGGGTCGACGCGGTGGTCGGTCGAAGATCGTAAGAAGGACGGTCGTAGAGTTTTCCCGTGTTTAACGCGCCCTGCCTGGCTCCGGAGACATCCGAGTTATAACGTGCCTAGGGGCGATCTTTCCAACGAGGTCATGGGGGTGATCACCGTGCGACAGATGACGGGGATGTCGGCGCACCGTCAGGCGGTGGAGCAGATCAGGGAGTCCTACGCCGCCCTCCCGGGAGACGCGGTGCCCCGGCTCTCCAAGGCCACCACCAACCTGTTCCGGTTCAGGGACGGCGCCCGGTCGGCGAAGCTCTCGGCCAGGGACCTCGACCAGGTGATCCAGGTCGACCCGGTGGCGATGACCGCCGAGGTCCAGGGGATGACGACCTACGAGAACCTGGTGGACGCCACGCTCGCCCACGGGTTCATGCCGTACGTCGTGCCGCAGCTGAAGACGATCACGCTGGGCGGAGCGGTGACGGGGCTCGGCATCGAGTCCACCAGCTTCAGGGACGGCCTGCCGCACGAGTCGGTGGAGGAGCTGGAGATCCTCACCGGCGACGGCAGGATCGTGGTGGCCCGTGACGACAACGAGCACCGCGACCTGTTCCGCGCGTTCCCCAACTCCTACGGCACGCTCGGCTACGCCCTGCGGATCCGCATCAAGCTGAAGCCCGTCCAGCCGTACGTGAGGCTGACCCACATCCCGTTCGGCGACGCCGACAAGTGCATGCTCGCGATGCGTGAGATCTGCGAGCGCGGCGAGTACGAGGGCGAGCGCGTCGACTTCGTCGACGGCACGTTCTTCGGCCCCGGAGAGCTCTACATCACGGTGGGCCGCTTCGCCGAGCGCGCCCCGTATCTGTCCGACTACACCGGGATGCGCATCTACTACCGGTCGATCCAGACCAGGACCCGCGACTGGCTCACCGTCCGCGACTACCTGTGGCGCTGGGACACCGACTGGTTCTGGTGCTCGCGCGCCTTCGGCGTGCAGACCGCGCTGGTGCGCTCCCTGATGCCGCGCAAGTGGATGCGCTCGGACGTCTACCGCAGGCTCGTCGGCCTCGACCGCAAGTACGGCGTGGTCGCCAGGGTCGACCGCTGGCGCGACCTGCCCGTGCAGGAGTCGGTCATCCAGGACATCGAGGTGCCCGTCGAGCGCGGCGCCGAGTTCCTGGAGTTCTTCCACGACAAGGTCGGCATGGCGCCGGTCTGGATGTGCCCGCTGAGATCCGACGGCGAGTGGCCGCTCTACCCGCTGGAGCCGGGACGGCTCTACGTCAACTTCGGCTTCTGGGGAACGGTCCCCCTCCCCAGGGGGCAGTTCGACGGTTACCACAACCGTCTGATCGAGAACCGCGTTCACGAACTGGAGGGGCATAAATCGCTGTACTCCACTTCGTTCTACCCGGAGGATGAATTCTGGCGGTTCTATAACGGAACCGCCTACTGGCCGGTCAAGCGGGCATACGACGGGGGTGGCCGGTTGCTCGACCTCTACGACAAGTGTGTTCGGGGGCGTTAAGAGAGGCTGATTCTGTGTTGCTCGCAGAGATCTTCGAGAAGGTCATGGGGCCCGAGGCGGACGTGCGCTTCGTCGCCTACGACGGAAGCAAGGCCGGGCCGGCCGGTGCCGACATCAGTGTCGAGGTGAAGACCCCGGCGGCCGTCGCGTACCTGGCACAGGCCCCCGGAGAGCTGGGTCTGGCCAGGGCGTACGTGTCCGGTCACCTCGACGTCGACGGCGACATGTACACCCTGCTGTCCCGCATGTGGTCGCTCACCGTCAACGACATCCCGGTCGGGCAGAAGCTCTCGGCCATCCGGGCCCTCGGGGTCCGCCCGCTGCTGACGCGGATGCCGCCACCCCCGCAGGAGGTGCGGCGCAGCGTGCTCGCCCGGATGGGCAGCAGGCACGCCAAGCAGCGCGACGCCGAGGCCATCCACCACCACTACGACGTCTCCAACAGGTTCTACTCCTGGGTGCTCGGCCCCTCCATGGCCTACACCTGCGCGGTCTTCCCCGAGCGGGACTCCACGCTGGAGGAGGCGCAGCGCACCAAGTTCGAGCTCGTCGCCCGCAAGCTGGACCTCAAGCCCGGCATGAGGCTGCTGGACGTCGGCTGCGGCTGGGGCGGGATGGTCATCCACGCCGCCCGCGAGTACGGCGTGAAGGCGCTGGGGGTCACCCTCTCGCGCCAGCAGGCCGAGTGGGCGCAGAAGGCCATCGCGGAGGCCGGTCTCGGCGAGCTCGCCGAGGTCCGCCACATGGACTACCGCGACGTGCCGGAGACCGGCTTCGACGCCGTCAGCTCGATCGGCCTGACCGAGCACATCGGCAAGGACCAGCTGCCCTTCTACTTCCGCTTCCTGTACGACAAGCTCGTCCCCGGCGGGCGGCTGCTCAACCACTGCATCACCCGCCCGACGGGCACGGAGAAGACCCTCAACGCGGGCGGCTTCATCAACCGCTACGTCTTCCCCGACGGGGAGCTGGAGTCGGTCGGCTACCTGGCCCGCCAGATCGAGGACACCGGCTTCGAGATCCGCCACGAGGAGAACCTGCGCGAGCACTACGCGCAGACCCTCCGCTTCTGGTGCGCCAACCTCGACGAGCACTGGGACGAGGCGGTCCAAGAGGTCGGCGAGGGGACGGCGCGGGTCTGGCGCCTCTACATGGCGGCCTGCGTGGTCGGTTTCGAACGCAACAAGATCCAGCTCCACCAGGTCCTCGGGGTGAAGCTCGACGCCGACGGCACGGCCGGCGTCCCGCTCCGCCCCTCGCTCGACTGGCCCTGACCTCCGCGACACGCGCATCCACAACACGCGCATCCGGGACACGCGCACACGGGAGACCTCCGCGCGGGAGACGCTCGTACGGGATGTTCCTCTACGAGAATCCGCGCGGGCGCTCAGGTGAACGCGTTCACACCGGACTCTCCGGCCCCCGCCACGGACACCCCGTGGCGGGGGCCGTTCGTTTCCCGCCACGAGACGCGCGCCTTGGAACGGTCCGGACGCAAACACCGAACGCAAATTCTTGCAAGTTGATGCCGGAAGATTTCATCTACATTTCTGACTATTGCGTTTGCGTATCGGTTCCTGTCAGGATGACGCAGGCAGCCCGCTGCCGCGCCGGGGACGGCGCGGGCCGCTCCCGTGCCTGTGGCGTGCGGCTTTCCTCCCGGGCGGAACGCGTTCCGGCCGGACACGCGGGCTCACCGGCACGGCACCCCCCCGCCCCCGGAAGGAGCGGCGAAGCACGGATGGCCGCTCCGGACGAAAGGAGTCTCACGTGGCCGTCTCGCGCCGGAGGTTCATGACCTCCGTGATGTCCGGGTCCGCCCTCGCCGCGGTGTCGTCGTCGCAGCTACTGTCCGCGCTGGGCAGCGCGGCCCACGCCGCCAGCCCGCCCGGGGACGTGGTCGGGAAGATCACCGTCGGCTACCAGGGCTGGTTCGCCTGCAAGGGCGACGCCGCCCCGATCAACGGCTGGTGGCACTGGAGCCAGGACATGTCCCAGAGCCCCTCGCCCTCCAACAACACCATCGTCGCCTGGCCCGACATGCGGGAGTACACCAACGCCTATCCCACCGCTTACGCCAACCTCAACAACGGCCGCCCCGCCACCCTGTTCTCCTCCTACGACCAGCAGACCGTCGACACCCACTTCCGCTGGATGCGCGAGAACAACATCGACACCGCCGCCCTGCAGCGCTTCAACCCGATGGGCGGCGAGGGCCCCACGCGTGACGCGATGGCCGCCAAGGTCCGCGCCGCCGCCGAGGCCAACGGCCGCAAGTACTACATCATGTACGACGTCACCGACTGGACGAACATGCAGCCGGAGATCAAGACCGACTGGCTCACCAAGATGAGGGCGCACACCGCCTCGTCGGCCTACGCCGTGCAGAACGGCAAGCCCGTCGTCGGCATCTGGGGCTTCGGCTTCAACGACCCCAAGCGCCCCTGGGCGCCCGGCCCCTGCCTGGACGTCGTCAACTGGTTCAAGGCCCAGGGCTGCTACGTGATGGGCGGGGTGCCCACCCACTGGCGGCGCGGCGTCGAGGACTCCCGGCCGGGCTTCCTGGACGTCTACCACGCCTTCCACATGATCTCCCCGTGGATGGTGGGGCGCATCGGGACCATCGCCGACGTCGACCACTTCTACACCAACGTCAACCTGCCCGACCAGGCCGACTGCGACGCCCACGGCATCGACTACCAGCCCTGCGTGCTGCCCGGCGACGTCACCACCCGCCAGCGCCGCCACGGCGACTTCATGTGGCGCCAGTTCTACAACATGGTCCGCGTCGGCGCGCAGGGCATCTACATCTCCATGTTCGACGAGTACAACGAGGGCAACCAGATCGCCAAGACCGCCGAGACCCTCGCCGACGTCCCGGCCAACTCCGGCATGCTCGCCCTGGACGAGGACGGCACCGCCTGCTCGGCCGACTACTACCTGCGCCTGACCGGCGACGGCGGCCGGATGCTCAAGGGCCAGATCGCCCTCACCGCCGTCCGCCCCACCCAGCCCATGGTCGGGGGCGGCGACCCCACCACCAACCTGGCGCGGGGCAAGACGGTGACGGCGAGCAGTCACAACCAGAACTTCGTCCCGCAGAACGCGGTCGACGGCGACCCGAACACGTACTGGGAGAGCGCGAACAACGCCTACCCCCAGTGGCTCCGGGTGGACCTGGGGACGGCGGCGGCGGTCGGCAGGGTGGTGCTGAAGCTGCCGCCGCAGGCGGCGTGGCAGGCCCGCACGCAGACGCTGTCGGTGCAGGGCAGCACGAACGGGTCGTCGTTCACCACGCTCGCCGGACCGGCGGGACACTCCTTCGACCCGGGCTCGGGCAACACGGTGACGATCACGTTCCCCGCCGCCTCCACCCGGTACGTCCAGCTCACCTTCACCGGCAACACCGGCTGGACGGCCGCGCAGCTGGGCGAGCTGGAGGTGTACGGGTCCGTCACCGGGGGCGACACGCAGCCGCCGAGCACCCCGGGCAACCTCACCGTGACCGGGAAGACGGCGACCGGAGTGTCGCTGTCGTGGTCGGCCTCCACCGACAACGTGGGGGTGACCGGCTACCAGGTGCGCCGGGGCGGCACCGTCGTGGCCACCGTGCAGGGCACCGCGCACACGGTGACCGGGCTGAGCCCCGCGACGGCGTACACCTTCACCGTCACCGCCCACGACGCGGCCGCCAACGCCTCGTCCCCGTCCAATACCGTGACCGTGACCACGGACGCCGCCCCGAACGCCAACCTGGCGCGCGGCAAGGCGACGTCGGCGAGCAGCCACACGCAGAACCTCGTCCCGGCGAACACGGTCGACGGTGACGCGAACAGCTACTGGGAGAGCGCGAACAACGCGTTCCCGCAGTGGATCCAGGTCGACCTGGGCGCCGCCGCGACGGTCGGCAGGGTGGTGCTGAAGCTTCCGCCGCAGGCGGCGTGGCAGGCCCGCACGCAGACGCTGTCGGTGCAGGGCAGCACGAACGGGTCGTCGTTCACCACGCTCGCGGGATCGGCGGGCCGCTCCTTCGACCCGGGCTCGGGCAACACGGTGACGATCACGTTCACCGCGACGTCCACCCGGTACGTCCGGGTGAACGTCACCGGCAACACCGGCTGGCCCGCCGGGCAGCTGTCCGAGTTCGAGGTCTACTCAGCCTGACGTCCCGGTCGCCCTGACATCGTGGCCGGCCCGACACCTCGGGCCGGCCTGACATCCCGGTCGGCCCGACGTCTTGGCCCGGCTCGGTTACCCCGGCCCGGTTGTCCCGGTCGGCCCGGAACCTCGGGGACGGGCTCCTGACGGCACGTCGCGTGCCGTCAGGAGCCCGGCCCCGCCGCCGTTCGCGACCTCATGGAGGTCAGGTGGCGGGTGCGGCCCCTCAGCGGAGCTCGCGCTTGAGGATCTTCCCGGTCGCGGTCATCGGCAGCGCGTCGCGGAACTCGACGATCCGCGGGTACTTGTACCCCGCCATGTTCTCCTTGCCCCAGGCGATGAGCTCCTCCTCGGTGATCGTCGCGCCGGGGGTGCGGATGACGTACGCCTTGACCTCCTCGCCGTGCGAGTCGTGGGCGACCCCGACCACCGCCGCGAGGGAGACCTCGGGATGGGTGATCAGGACCTCTTCGAGCTCGCGCGGGTAGACGTTGAATCCACCTCGGATGATCATGTCCTTGGCCCGGTCGATGATGGAGTAGTAGCCGTCGGCGTCGCGGGTGGCGATGTCGCCGGTGCGGAACCAGCCGTCCCGCATGACCTCGGCGGTCGCCTCGGGCCGGTTGTAGTAGCCCTTCATGATGTTGTGGCCGCGGATCGCGATCTCGCCGGGCCCCTCGCCCTCGATCGTCTTCCAGTCGCCGTCGATCAGCTTCATCTCCACGCCCCAGATCGGCGTGCCGATCGTGCCGGGCTTGGTGGGTTTGCCGAGCTGGTTGAAGCTGGCCACCGGGGAGGTCTCCGACAGGCCGTACCCCTCCAGGATGCCGACCCCGAAGGTCTTCTCGAAGTCCTTGAGCACCTCGACGGGGGAGGAGGCGCCGCCGGCGGCCGCGATCCGCAGCGAGGTGGGCACCTCGTCGCCGTCCGCGTGGATCTTCGTCAGCATGGCCCAGTACATGGTCGGCACGCCCGCGAACAGCGTGATGTTCTCGGCGCGCATCAGCTCCAGGGCCGGTCCCGGCTCGAAGCGCGGCACGAGCACGACGGTCGCCCGGCGCAGGAACCCGGCGTTCATGACGACGGTCTGCCCGAAGGAGTGGAACAGCGGCAGCACCGCCAGGTAGGCGTCGCCGCCCTCGGTGCGGGGGAACATGCCGTCGGAGACCATGGCGTTGAGCAGCATGTTCTGGTGGCTGAGCTCGGCGCCCTTGGGCTGGCCCGTGGTGCCGCTGGTGTACAGGATCACCGCGGTGTCGTCGGGTGAGGTCTGCACGGTCTCGAACTCGCCGGAGACACCCTCCAGCGCGGCCCACAGCGTCTCCCCGTACTCGGACTCGGTGGCGAACGCGGCGGCGGGCAGGACGAAGAGGTGTTCGGCCGAGGAACCCTCGAAGCCCGCCCTGCCCCGCTCGCCCAGCGGCAGCTCGGGGGTGCCCTCGAAGCAGAACAGCGCCTTGGCGTGCGAGTCCTCCAGGTGGTAGGCGATCTCCCTGGACTGCAGCAGCACGTTGAGCGGCACGACCGTGGCGCCCGTCTTGAGGATCCCGTAGTAGACGAACGGGAAGTAGGGCAGGTTGGGGCAGGCCAGCGCCACCTTGTCGCCCTTACCGATCCCGCGGGAGACCAGTAGGTTGGCAACCTGGTTCGCGATGGTGTTGACCAGGGAGTACGGCAGCCGCAGGTCACCGAAGACCAGTGCGGTGCGGTCGGGGGCCTCCCTGGCGCTGTCCTCCAGTGCGATCGACAGGTTGAGCATCGTGCGTCCTCCTCCGAGCAAGCTCTGACTCGCTCATACTGGCAGCCCGGGATACTGACCGGTAGGTAACACGGTGACAAATTGACGGGCAAGGCATGGGGACGTAAGTAAATAAGAGCACGCTTACGGGGAGGCGAGCCGGCTGGTTGTGCGATGAAGGGTCGGTGAGCGTGGAGTACGACTACGTCGTCGTGGGTGCGGGGTCGGCGGGATGTGTCCTGGCCAACCGTCTCTCCGCCGACCCCGGAACGAGCGTCGCCCTCGTCGAGGCGGGCGGTTCCGACCGCGGGCTGGAGGTCCGGATGCCCGCCGGTTTCTCCAAGCTGTTCAAGACCGAGCGCGACTGGGACTTCACCACCGCCAGGCAGCCCGAGCTGTCCGGCAGGGAGCTCTACTGGCCGCGCGGCCGGATGCTCGGCGGGTCCTCCTCGATGAACGCCCAGATGTGGGTGCGCGGGCACCGCGCCGACTACGACGGATGGGACGTGCCGGGCTGGTCCTACGAGGAGGTCCTCCCGTACTTCCACAGGATCGAGCGCCGCACCGGCTCCAACCGCGGCGGCGTGTACGGCACGGCGGGCCCGATCCACATCTCGGAGCTGCGCTCCCCGAACCCCGCGACCGCGCTCTTCCTGCGGGCCTGCGAGGAGTTGGGCATCGCCCGCCTGGAGGAGCTCAACGGCCCCTCCAACGAGGGCTGCTCGCCGACCCCCGTCACCCAGCGCAGGGGCCGCCGCTGGAGCTCCGCCGACGCCTACCTCGCCCCCGCGGCCAGGCGGCCCAACCTCACCGTGCTGACCTCCTCGCGCGTACGCCGGGTGCTCGTCGAGAACGGGCGCGCGACCGGGGTGGAGTACGGCGGCGACAACGGGGACGGCACGGCGGTGGTGAGGGCGCGCCGGGAGGTCGTCCTGTCGGCCGGAGCGATCGGCTCACCGCACCTGCTGATGCTGTCGGGCGTCGGCCCGGCCGACGAGCTGCGGGCCGCGGGTGTCGAGCCGGTCCACGAGCTGCCGGAGGTCGGCGCCAACCTCCAGGACCACCTCGCGTCGGGCGTCTTCCTGCACTGCCTCAGGCCCATCACCCTCGCGGGGGCCGAGTCGGTCGTCAACCTGCTCCGCTTCCTGACCGGCGGCCGGGGCATGCTCACCTCCAACGTCGGCGAGGCCGTGGCGTTCATCCGCACCTCCGAGGAGGAGCCCGCCCCCGACATCGAGCTGATCTTCGCCCCCGGTTCCTTCATCAACCACGGCCTCACCCCGCCGCCCGGCCACGGCCTCACCATCGCCTCGATCCTGCTCCGGCCGGAGAGCCGCGGACGCCTCTCGCTGGACGGCCGGGACGTCGTGATCGACCCCGGCTACCTGACGGCGGAGGCCGACGTCCGGCGGCAGGTCGCGGGGCTGCGGAAGGCGAGGGAGCTGTTCGGCACCGAGGCGCTCCGGCCGCTCGCGGGGCCGCCGATGGACCCGTACTGGGACCCGAGGAGCGAGGAGGAGCTCGTCCGCTGGATCCGCGAGCGCAGCGAGACCCTCTACCATCCGGTCGGCACCTGCCGGATGGGCGACGATCCCGGGTCGGTGGTCGACCCGGTCCTGCGGGTCCGGGGGATCGCCGGGCTGCGGGTGGCCGACGCCTCGGTCATGCCGCTCATCACCCGGGGACACACCCACGCGCCCACCGTCATGATCGCCGAAAGGGCCGCCGACCTCATCGCCGCCGACCGCTGACCCGCCCCCTCCTTTCTTTCCGGTCTCTCCGTGGACGGCTCTTTCCACGGACGGCTCTTTCCGTGGACGGCTCTTTCCATGGACGCTCCTTCCGGCGGACATCTCTTTCCGGCGGAAGCAGGACCGCGGGACCGTACGGCCGCTGAGCAGCGAGTTCCCGACCGCCGGGGCGCCCTACGGCCACGGGCCCGCACGGACGGACGGACGGACCAGCTTGGCCAGGCCGTGGCCTTCCTTTCACCGGGTTCCAGGCGGGAGCATGTTCCCAGGCCGGGCGCCTCCCATGTCGGGAACGTTCCCGGAAGGCCGGCGACCTCGTTCTGGGCTGGTTGAGCCGAGGGTCCTGTGGCAAGATCCATGAAACAGAATGCGGTTCTAGTGGAGGCTGGCATGACGGTTTCACTCGCGGACATCGACCTGTCGGACATCTCCTTCTGGGAGCGGCCGATGGCCGAGCGGGAGGCCGCCTTCGCGGTGCTCCGCGCGCAGCCGGGCCCCCTCCTGTTCGCCGAGCCCGAGATCTCCTTCGCCCCGCCCGGCCCCGGCTACTACGCCCTGGTGCGGCACGCGGACATCATCGAGGCCAGCCGCCGCGCCGACATCTTCTCCTCGGGCCGGGGGGCGACCTCCGTCCAGGACCTCGGCCCCGAGTTCGGCGAGTACTTCGGTTCGATGATCAATATGGACGATCCCCGGCACGCGAGGCTGCGCAGGATCGTGTCCCGGGCGTTCACGCCGAAGATGATCAAGCAGTTCGAGGCCGACGTCGACGCCGCGGCCGTGAGGATCGTGGACGACCTGATCGAGAAGGGGCCCGGCTGCGACTTCGTGACCGAGGTGGCCGCCAAGCTGCCCCTGAAGATCATCTGCGACATGATGGGCATCGGCCCCGAGCACTACCAGGCGGTCTTCGACGCCACGAGCATCATCCTGTCGGGCGGCGACCCCGAGTTCATCGCCGACGTCAGCCGCGCGGCCGAGCTGCTCCTCGGCGCGGGGCAGGGGCTCCAGGACCTCGTCATCTCCCTCGCCGCCGAGGGCGGAGACAACCTCATCACCGCCCTGACCAGCGCCAACATCGACGGCGAGAAGCTGACGATGCAGGAGCTCGGGTCGTTCTTCATCCTGCTGGTGGTGGCGGGCAACGAGACCACCCGCAACGCCATCTCCCACGGCCTGCACCTGTTCACCGAGTTCCCCGACCAGCGCGAGCTGCTGCTGCAGGATCTGGACGGGCGCCTGCCCGGTGCCGTCGAGGAGATCGTCCGCCTCGCCTCGCCCGTCGCCTGGATGCGCCGCAGCCTCACCCGCGACCACGAGATGAACGGCCACCTCTACCGCGAGGGCGACAAGGTCCTGCTGTACTACTGGGCCGCCAACCGCGACGAGAGCGTCTTCACCGACCCGTACCGCTTCGACATCCGGCGCACCGAGGGGCCGCACGTCGGTTTCGGCGGCCCGGGGCCGCACTTCTGCCTCGGCGCCCACCTGGCCCGCCGCGAGATCACCGTGATGTTCCGCGAGCTGTTCACCCGCCTGCCCGGCATCCGTTCGGCGGGGGAGCCCGACCGCCTGCGTTCCAGCTTCATCAACGGCATCAAGCACCTCGACTGCGACTTCTGAGGGCGGCCCGGGGTGCCTTCCCAGAGCGGTTCGCGGACGTCTTCCGGGAGCGGCCCGGGACGCCTCATTGACGCAAGCGTTTGCTTTCCCAAATGATGGGCGCCATGAGCGTGACGCCAGCCGAGCGGAAGCCGATCGTCTCCGCCGACGACTTCGACCTGTCGGACTCCGACTTCTGGGCCAGGCCCATGCGGGAACGGGAGCACGCCTTCCGGCTCCTGAGGGAGCTGGAGCGTCCCGTCTTCTACCAGGAGATGGAGACCCCGCTGATCCCGCGAGGGGTCGGCTACCACGCGCTGGTCAGGCATGCCGACATCCTGGAGGCCAGCCGCAACCCCGAGGTGTTCTGCTCGGGGGACGGCGGGGCCACCAACATCCTCGACATGCCCGCCGAGTTCGCCGAGTACTTCGGTTCGATGATCAATATGGACGACCCCCGGCACGCGAGGCTGCGCAGGATCGTGTCCCGGGCGTTCACGCCGAAGATGATCAAGCAGTTCGAGGCCGACGTCGACACCGCGGCCGCGAGGATCGTGGACGACCTGATCGAGAAGGGATCCGGCTGCGACTTCGTGACCGAGGTGGCCGCCAAGCTGCCCCTGAAGATCATCTGCGACATGATGGGGATCCCGGAGAAGGACTACCGCACGGTCTTCGACAGGTCCAACGTCATCCTCGGAGGCTTCGACCCCGAGTACGTCGGCCTCGACATGAACACCGTCGCGGAGAGGCTGCTCACCGCGGGGATGGAGCTGCAGCAACTCGTCCAGGACCTCGCCGCGCACCGGGCGGAGCATCCCACGGCCGACCTCACCTCGTCGCTGGTCAACGCCAACATCGACGGCGAGAAGCTGACGATGCAGGAGCTCGGGTCGTTCTTCATCCTGCTGGTGGTGGCGGGCAACGAGACCACCCGCAACGCCATCTCCCACGGCCTGCGCCTGTTCACCGAGAACCCCGACCAGCGCGAGTTGCTGCTGCGGGACCTCGACGGGCGCCTGCCCGGTGCCGTCGAGGAGATCGTCCGCCTCGCCTCACCGGTCAACTACATGCGCCGCAAGCTCACCCGCGACCACGAGATGAACGGCAACCTCTATCGCGCGGGGGAGAAGGTGGTGTTCTACTACTGGGCCGCCAACCGCGACGAGAGCGTCTTCACCGACCCGCTCCGCTTCGACATCACCCGTGACCCCAACCCCCACATCGGCTTCGGCGGCCCGGGGCCGCACTTCTGCCTCGGCGCCCACCTGGCCCGCCGCGAGATCACCGTCATGTTCCGGGAGCTGCTCCGCCGCGTCCCGACGATCGAGGGTGGCGCTCCCGAACGGCTCCACTCCAGCTTCATCAACGGGATCAAGCGGATGGAGTGCACCTTCTGAGCTCTCCGTGGCCTTCAGCGGCTTCGTGGCCTTCGGCGGCTTCAGCGGCCTTCGGAGCCCGCCGGGCCCGCGACGGTCACCACCCGCCGCGCGGCCCTCGGGGTCTCACCCCGCCGCGCGGCCCGTGGGGTGTCGCTACCCCGCCGCGCGGATCGACTTGAAGACGGTGTTGATGTCGGGGAGCAGCTCCTTCTTGCTGTCCGGCACCGACATGTAGACGATCGAGGGCAGGTCGGCGCCGGTGCTCACCGCCGCCACGACCATGGTCGTCTTCGAGTCGCCCGAGGTGATCTCGTACGCCGCGAGCTGACCGGGCAGGCCGTTCACCGACAGGGTCTGCTGGGCGGTCTTGCGGGCGGTGTTGTCCTCGGGGAAGAACTTGTTGCGCCCGCTGGAGGCCACCGCGTTGATCACCGGTGCGAGGTTCTCCGGCGAGGTGTACTTGCTCTTCAGACGCGGGGAGAGCGGGCCCGACATCAGCTGCGCGAACTGGGTCTTGCCCGTGGAGTCCGTACCCGCCGGGAGGTACTGGCGGGTCGTGAAGCCGTAGGTGGTGGGCACGCTGGGCCGCTGGTCCTGCCGCCAGGGGGCGCCGAGCTGTGCCAGGGTGATGCCCGCCTGCTGGTCGGTGAGCGTGCCGGCCACCGGCGACGCGTCGCCGGTGAAACGCGGCAGGCGGCCGACGGCGGCGGGCTTGGCGGGCTTCTTGGTGGCCGTCGCCGAGGGCTTGGGGTCGGAGGCGATCTCCTCGCCGCCGGCGAGCGGCCCGGCCAGGAACGCCCAGAGCACCGCGCCGAGCAGCGCGATGGCCACGGACCCGGCCAGCGCGAAGATCCAGACCGGTCGTCCCTGCTCCTCGTCCTCGTCCTCGATGGCCTGGTAGTTGTCACCGAAGACCGTGTTCCACAGCTCCTGCTGGCGCTCGGGCGGGGGTGTCTTCGGGCCGCTGATCTGGCCCGCGGTGACGAACGGCCTGTTCGGGTCGGACGGGTCGCGGCTCAGGTGATGTCCGGGCTGACCGGGGTGGCCGGGCTGACCGGGGTGGCCCGAGTGTCCGGGCTGACCCGGCTGACCCGGCTGGCCGGGCTGGGGCGGAGGCGGGGAGCCGGCCGCTCCGGGGTGGAGGGGGGTCGCCTGAGGTGAGGGCGCGCCGGTGGCCGCCGCGTTCGCCGCCAGGGCCCACATCGCGGGGTTGTCCGGCACGCCGTAGCTGCGCCGGCCGTTTCCGTCGTCCGTGCCGCCGTCAGGTGAGGCGCCTCCGAAAGGGGGGCCGCCGGGGACGGCACCGGAAGGGGCGCCCTGGGCACCTCCCTGCGCGAGGCCCGGCTGAGCGCCCCCGAAGGGAGCCGCCGGAGCGTCGGCGCCCGCCCACGAGGGGGTGAACGCCGAGGTCTGCGCGTCAGCGGGACCTCCGTTCCCCGGGGAGGAGGCCGGAGGCCACGCGTGCCCGCCCGCCGGGGGTGTGGGCGGCCACTGGGCGTTCCCCGCCTGCGCGGGTGAGGGCGGCCACGCGTTGTTCTCCGCCGGCTGTGCCGGGGGCCAGGCGGGGGTGTCGTGCCCCGGTCCGGTGGGCTGCCGCGTCTCGCCCGCCGTCGTGCCGGAACCCTGCCGGTGCGCGTCCCCCTGCGGTGTGGAGGGCTGCGGTGCGGAGGTCTGCGGGCCGGACCCCTGCGGATCGGAGGCCTGTGCCCAGCCGTTGTTCCGCGGGCCGGTCGCCTGGGCCCAGCCGTCGGCCTGCGGGCTCTGCGCGCGGCCGTCGTCGTGGGGCGTGGTGCTGGGCCAGCCGGCGTCGGGCGACGCGGTGGCCCGCGCCCAGCCGTTGGACGAGTCGGCCTGAGGGGTGGGGGCGTGCCGGGTGTCGCCGTCCTGTGACGGGGCGGACTGCGGCCAGCCGTTGTTCGGGGAGGACGGGGCGCCGCCGTCGTTGGACGGCGCGGAGGCCTGCGCCCAGCCGTCCTGGGACTGGGACTGGGACTGGGTTTGCGAGGGGGTGGGCTGGGGCCAGCCGTTGCCGGGGGAGGTCTGGTGCCGGTTGTCGGCGTCCTGGGGGCCGGACGCCTGCGCCCAGCCGTCGGCCTGCGAACCGGACCCCTGGGAACCCGATACCTGGGACCAGCCATCACCCTGGGAGCCGGACCCCTGGGAACCCGATGCCTGCGCCCAGCCGTCGCCCTGGGGGGTCGACGCCTGCGCCCAGCCGTCGTTGCGCGGGTCGGACGCCTGGGCCCAGCCGTCGGCCTGCGGGCTCTGCGTACGGCCGCCGTCGTTGGACGGCATGGAGGCCTGCGCCCAGCCGTCCTGCGAGGGGGTGGGCTGAGGCCAGCCGTTGCCGGGGGAGGTCTGGTGCCGGTTGTCGGCGTCCTGGGGGCCGGACGCCTGCGCCCAGCCGTCGGCCTGCGAACCGGGCCCCTGCGGGCTGGATGCCTGGGACCAGCCATCACCCTGGGAGCCGGACCCCTGGGAACCCGATGCCTGCGCCCAGCCGTCACCCTGTGAACCGGACCCCTGCACGGATCCTTGGGGGCCGGACGCCTGGGACCAGCTGTCACCCTGGAAGTTCGACGCCTGCGCCCAGCCGTTGTTGCGCGGGCTGAAGGCCTCCGACCAGCTGTCGCTGCGGGGGTTGGACGCCTGTGCCCAGCCGTTGTTCTGCGGGCCGGTCGCCTGGGCCCAGCCGTCGGCCTGCGGGTTCGGCGTACGGCCGTCGTCGTGGGGCTGGGGGCTCTGGGGCCTGCCTCCGGAGGAGGGGCCGCCGCCGGGTGAGGTCTGCCACGAGGAGCCGTTGCCGCCCTGCGGCTCGTCCTGGGGGCGGGACGGCCGGGCACCGGAGCCGAGGGGGTCGTTCGGCCGCGAGGGCGACGGCTCGGCAGCCTCCGGCCATGCCGAAGGCAGGTGGGACTGGCTGGACTGCTCCGAGGCCATGCTTTCCTTACCTCCCGCGCGGGTGCCCGAATTAGGCGTATTGGGCATGGTCTCACGTGAGACGGGGGGGCTCGCAGGGAAACCGGAGAACGCCCCCCTGAACTGGAGTCCGGTGGGGTCGGTCGGTGGATCCTGCATGGGCAGGCCGACCTCCATCGGATCCGGGCCCTGCCCCGGCTCTGCTGAATGTGCCACGGTTAAAAGAGTAAACGCGAGAGACATACGAGGTCACAACAGGCGTATAGCCATCGAGTCTCGTTCTCCCGGCCGGTGCGGAAACCCCCATTCTGCCGAGCCGGCCGGATCCTGTCCCCCGGTTGTCGTGATCGGCCCCGTTTTCCCTGGCCACGAATACGGCTTGCGGGCTGCGATAGTCTTGGTCTATGCGTGCCGCGACCCTGCTTATCGGGCCGCATCGGCGTCCCCGTCCCTGAGCGCCCTGCCGATGCGGCTGCCCTCCGCGTGAGCGGGGGGTTTTTGTATTGGGCCGGACGGGTCAGACCATCCACGCAGACACACCCCGAGGAAACCGACGTGAGCGAGCGAGCCGACATGCAGAGCGACGAGCAGCACTATGACCCGCAGGCCCTGCAGGTCAAGTGGCAGCGCAGGTGGGAGGAACTGGACCCCTTCCGGGCCTCCGACGACCCCGCCGACCCGCGTGAGCGGCGCTACATGCTCGACATGTTCTCCTACCCCTCGGGCGACCTGCACATGGGGCACGCCGAGGTGTTCGCCCTGGGCGACGTCATCTCCCGCTACTGGGTCCAGCGCGGCTACAACGTGCTGCACCCCGTCGGCTGGGACTCCTTCGGCCTGCCCGCCGAGAACGCCGCGATCAAGCACAACGCGCACCCGGCGGAGTGGACCTACGCCAACATCGAGACCCAGGCCAACTCCTACAGGCGCTACGGGATCTCCTTCGACTGGTCCCGCCGCCTGCACACCAGCGACACCTCGTATTACAAGTGGACCCAGTGGCTGTTCAACCGCTTCTTCGAGCGCGGCCTGGCCTACCGCAAGGGCGGCCTGGTCAACTGGTGCCCCAACGACCAGACCGTGCTGGCCAACGAGCAGGTCAAGGACGGCAAGTGCGAGCGCTGCGGCGCCGAGGTCGTCCGCCGCGAGCTGACCCAGTGGTATTTCAAGATCACTGACTACGCCGACCGGCTGCTGGACGACATGGCCCTGCTGGAGGGCGGCTGGTCCGAGCGCGTGCTGACCATGCAGCGCAACTGGATCGGCCGGTCCGAGGGCGCCGACGTCAACTTCGTGATCGAGGGCCGCGACGAGCCGGTCACCGTCTACACCACCCGTCCCGACACCCTGTACGGCGCCACCTTCTTCGTGGTCGCCCCGGACGCGCCGCTGGCCGAGGAGATCGTCACCGACGACCGGCGCGAGGCGTTCGAGGCCTACCGGGTCGAGGTGTCCAAGCTGTCCGACATCGACCGGCTGTCCACCGAGAAGGAGAAGACCGGCGTCTTCCTGGGCCGGTACGCCGTCAACCCGGTCAACGGCGAGCGCATGCCGGTCTGGGCGGCCGACTACGTGCTGTCCGACTACGGCCACGGCGCCATCATGGCCGTGCCCGCGCACGACCAGCGCGACCTGGACTTCGCCCGCGCCTTCGACCTGCCGGTACGGGTGGTCGTGCACACCGGCCTGGCCGACCCGGGCGAGACCGGCATCGCCACCAGCGGTGACGGCGCGATGGTCAACTCCGGCCCGCTGGACGGCCTGGGCAAGACCGAGGCGATCCGGAAGATCATCGAGGTGCTGAGCGAGCGGGGCACCGGACGGTTCACGGTCAACTTCCGGCTGCGCGACTGGCTGCTGTCGCGCCAGCGCTTCTGGGGCTGCCCGATCCCGATCATCCACTGCGCCGACTGCGGCGAGGTGCCCGTCCCCGACGACCAGCTGCCCGTCACCCTGCCCGACATGCGCGGCGAGGCCCTGGCGCCCAAGGGCGTCTCCCCGCTGGCCTCGGCCGAGGACTGGGTGAACGTCTCCTGTCCCAAGTGCGGCGGCCCGGCCAAGCGCGACACCGACACGATGGACACCTTCGTCGACTCGTCGTGGTACTTCCTGCGTTACGTCGACCCGGCGTACGAGGACGGTCCGTTCGACGTCGAGCGCGTCCGCCGGTGGGGCCCGATCGACCAGTACATCGGCGGCGTCGAGCACGCCGTGCTGCACCTGCTGTACGCCAGGTTCTTCACCAAGGTCCTGCACGACATGGGGATGATCGACTTTGTCGAGCCCTTCACCCGCCTGCTGAACCAGGGGCAGGTCATCAACCAGGGCAAGGCGATGTCCAAGTCGCTGGGCAACGGCGTCGACCTGGGGCAGCAGATCGACGCCTACGGTGTCGACGCGGTCAGGCTGACCGTCGTCTTCGCCGGGCCGCCCGAGGACGACATCGACTGGGCCGACGTCTCACCGGCGGCGTCGCAGAAGTTCCTGGCCCGCGCGTTCCGCGTGATGGCCGAGGCCGGAGCGGCCTCGGCTCCCGGCGCGGACGTCACCGCCGGAGACCTGAACCTGCGCAAGGTCGTCCACCACACCATCGACGAGGTCACCAAGCTGGTCGACTCCCACCGCTTCAACGTCGCGGTGGCCCGCATGATGGAGCTGACGAGCGCGACCCGCAAGGCCATCGACTCCGGCCCCGGCGCCGCCGACCCGGCGGTGAGGGAGGCCGCCGAGGCCCTGGCGGTCATGCTGTCCCTGGTCGCGCCGTACGTGGCGGAGGAGGGCTGGGAGCGGCTGGGGCACTCCGCCTCGGTCGCCACCGCGGGCTGGCCGGTGGCCGACCCGGCGCTGCTGGTCCAGGAGTCGGTCATCTGCGTCGTCCAGGTCGCGGGCAAGGTGCGCGACCGGCTGGAGGTCTCCCCGGAGATCTCCGAGACGGACCTGGAGGCGCTGGCCCTGGAGTCGGAGAAGGTCCGGCCCTTCCTGTCCGGCGCGCCGCGCAAGGTGATCGTCCGCGCGCCCAAGCTGGTCAACATCGTCCCGTAGGCGGGCGGGTGAGGCCCTGAGAACGCCGGATGGGTGGTGTCCCGATGTCGGGACACCACCCATCCGGCGTGTCGCGCGTCCTCCGGCGTGTCGCGTGGAGGCTGGAGGCGCGGGCGTGGAACTCGTGTCAGGACGCGGCGTGTCCCGAAGGTGGCCGCTCACCGCTCGCTCGGCGGGTGCGGGGAGCGGTCCGTGGCCTGCCCTGGGCACGCCCGCGTCAGAGCCTGCGCAGGACCCGTGGCCCGGAACTTGCGGAGGCCCGTGGCCCAAGCGTGCGGCCGTGGCTCAGAGCGTGCGGCCGTGGCTCAGAGTTTGCGGAGGACCGCGACGACCTTGCCGAGCACGGTGGCCTCGTCACCCGGGATCGGGTCGTAGTTGGGATTGTGCGGGACGAGCCAGACATGGCCGTCCCTGCGCTTGAAGGTCTTGACCGTGGCCTCGCCGTCGATCATCGCCGCGACCACGTCGCCGTTGTCGGCGACCGGCTGCTGGCGTACGACCACCCAGTCGCCGTTGGCGATGGCGGCCTCGATCATCGAGTCACCGGTCACCTGGAGGAGGAAGAGGGTGCCCTCGCCGACAAGCTGCTTGGGCAGGGCGAAGACGTCCTCGATGCTCTCCTCGGCGAGGATGGGACCACCGGCGGCGATCCGGCCGACCAGGGGGACGTAGGCGGCGGTCGGGCGGCTGACCGGGGTCTCGTCCTCACCGGAGTCGGGATCCACCCACAGCACGGGCTCGCCGGGAAGGCGGACCTCCAGGGCGCGGGGGCGGTGCGGGTCACGCCGCAGGTAGCCCTTGCGCTGCAACGCCGTCAGCTGGTGCGACACGCTGGAGGTGCTGGTGAGCTGCACCGCCTCGCCGATCTCCCGCATGGACGGCGGATAGCCGCGCTGCTGCACGGAATCGCGGATGACCTCAAGGATCTTCCGCTGCCTGGGGGTGAGGCCAAGGGAGTCACGCCTTCGAACCGCCAGGTCGCTGGCGGCCGAACCGTTCTCGTTGTGCTGGCTCATACGAACTCCTCGCCTCCCGGTCTGTATCTGACACGTCGCACACAGCGACCATACCTTGGCCGAAGATCATATTCAAACAATTGTTCGAATGTCCTCGAAATCGGCGACGCTGTGGTGTACAACATCGTACGGGAGTTCGATCGACATCGTGTTCGATTCGCCGATCTTTCTTCGACATGTGTTCGGCCAGGTCGAGGGGATGGGGGTCACCATGAAACCGACCACGACGACACCGCGATCCAGGACCGCGCCGAGATCCCGGACGGCGCAGAGATCATCGGAGGCGCCACGCCTGAGGCTCGTGCCGCCCCCGCGCCCGGAGCCGGATCCGGAGCCGGGCCCCACGCCGGAGCCCGCACGAGGGTCTGAGGCGGGGCTGGGACGGAAAGCGGCGCGAGAGTCCGAGGCGAGGCTGGGGCGGAAGGTCGCACGAGGGGCTGAGGTGGGAGCGGGGCCGGAGGTCGCGCGGGGCTCCACGGTGGAGCCGGGACAGGGGGCCGGGCAGGGCTCCGGGCGGGCGTCCGGGCGAGGGGCCGGCCGGGGGGCCGAGCGGGCGCCCGGGCGTGAGCCGAAGCAGGGGCCGGGGCGCGAGCCGAGACAAGGCCTGGGGCGCGAGCCGAGACAAGGGCCGGGGCGGGAGGCGGGGCAGGGCTCCAAGCGCGAGCCGAGACAGGGCCCGGGGCATGAGGCGGGGCAGGGCTCCAAGCGTGAGGCGGGGCGGGCGTCCGGGCGTGAGCGGGGGCGGCGAGCCGGCCGGGAGTCAGGCCGGGGGCCTGGTCGAGAGCCGGGCCGCGAGCCGCGACGAGGGGGCAACCGGGAACCCGGGCGCGCAACCGTGCGTGGAGCCGGACGCGCGTCCGGGCAGGGGAAGGCGCGGGGGGCGGTGGTGGTGCCCGTGGTGCGGGCTCACCGTTCCGGCGCCACCCGTCCGGCGGCCGTCCGGCGGCCGCTCCGGCTCACCAGGCGTGGAAGGATTGTGGTGGTGGCGGCGCTCGCGCTGTTCACCCTGGGGGTGCTCTGGATCGGCGGGCGCATCGACATGGCCTCCGCGGGCGGGCGGCCCGATCTCGAGGGCCTGCCCCGGATCACGGTGCACGCGGGCGACACGCTGTGGGAGATCGCGGACGCGTTGACGGAGGAGGCCGACGCCGGCCCGACGGTCCGTCGCGTCATGGACCTCAACGGGCTGTCCGGCCCCGAGGTCCGGCCGGGGACCCGGCTCTACCTCCCCGAGGGCCTCGTCCGCTGAGGGAGGCCGGGGCCCGAGGGCCTCGTCCCCGAGGCGGGGCCGGGAGGTCTAAGGTCTTTGTCTTCGAGGGGGCCGAAGGGGCGGAGTCCTGTCCTTCGCGGTAGGGCCGGGAGTCCTGTCCCGCGTAGCGGGGCCGGGGGGTCTAGGGTCCTTGTCTCCGGGGGGACCGAAGGGCCGGGGTCCTGATTCCCCGTGACGGGGCCGAGGCGGTGGCGTACGTAGGGGAAGGGCCCGAAAGGGTGGGGGAGAGGTGTGGCGGGGCGTCCCGTCTGACGGATCGCCCGGGGCGTGTGTGAGGGAAGGGGCGTCCGGGACGAGAGGGGTCCCGCCCGGCGGCGACACGCCGCGATGTGAGGGCTGATCAGCGACTTCGTCCCGCAAGGTCGTTTCAACTTGCGTTCATGGTCGCGCACTTCTACGGTTGGACCACAACATCTAGTGGCTGCATCGCAACTCATCACCACAGCTTGTGGTTCCATTACCGCATCTCGACTATTCGAAGATGTGTGCGCGGACGCCTGGGCGTGCGCGCCGTGGGTAGGTGAGACAGGTCGGCCGTTCCGTTAGTTCAAGGAGGCGACACGCGTGCACTGTCCGTTCTGTCGCCACCTGGACACGCGCGTCATCGACAGCCGGGCCACCGAGGACGGTGGGGCCATCCGCCGCAGGCGCACGTGCTCGGAATGCGGGCGCAGGTTCACCACGCAGGAGACCGTCCTGCTCATGGTGAGCAAGCGCAGCGGCGTGACGGAGCCGTTCTTCAGGGAAAAGGTGATCGCCGGAGTCCGGCGGGCCTGCCAGGGGCGTGCCGTCGGCGAGGACTCCCTGGCGCAGCTGGGCCAGCGGGTCGAGGAGAGCATCCGGGCCACCGGGTGCGCCGAGATCGCGGCCCACGAGGTCGGGCTGGCCATCCTGGGCCCGCTCCGCGAGCTGGACGAGGTGGCGTACCTGCGGTTCGCCTCCGTCTATCGGGGGTTCGAGACCCTGGCCGACTTCGAGGCGGAGATCGAGCGGCTCCGGGCGGAGCGCTCCACCGAGCAGGACTGATGCAGACCCCGGGCGCCGGGGGTTGAGGCGGCGCGTTGGTGTGGTCCGATTCGTGGGCTCTGCGGAGCCCCAGGAGGGGGAAGTCATGACGGAGACTGTCGGCGCGGTGGCACGTGGGAGCAAGAGGCCGCGCAAGGGCCTGAAGATGAAGCGCATCTTCACCACGCCAGGTGTGCATCCCTATGACGAGCTGACCTGGGAGCGCCGTGACGTCGTCATGACCAACTGGCGCGACGGCTCGATCAACTTCGAGCAGCGCGGCGTCGAGTTCCCCCGGTCGTGGTCGGTCAACGCCGCCAACATCGTGACCACCAAGTACTTCCGCGGCGCGGTCGGCACCCCGCAGCGCGAGTGGAGCCTCAAGCAGCTGGTCGACCGGGTGGTGGGCGTCTACACGCGTACGGCGGTCGAGCACGGCTACTTCGCCACCGACGAGGACGCCGAGATCTTCGACCACGAGCTCAAGCACGCCCTGGTCAACCAGGTCTTCAGCTTCAACTCGCCCGTCTGGTTCAACGTCGGCACCGCCTCGCCGCAGCAGGTCAGTGCCTGCTTCATCCTGGCCGTCGACGACCAGATGGAGTCGATCCTCGACTGGTACAAGGAAGAGGGCGTGATCTTCAAGGGAGGGTCGGGCTCCGGCGTCAACCTCTCCCGGATCCGTTCCTCCAAGGAGCTGCTCTCCAGCGGCGGCACCGCCAGCGGCCCGGTCTCCTTCATGCGCGGCGCCGACGCCTCCGCCGGGACCATCAAGTCCGGGGGCGCCACCCGCCGCGCCGCCAAGATGGTCGTCCTCGACGTCGACCACCCCGACATCGAGGAGTTCGTCGAGACCAAGGCGCGCGAGGAGGACAAGGTCCGCGCCCTGCGCGACGCCGGGTTCGACATGGACCTGGGCGGCAAGGACATCGTCTCCGTCCAGTACCAGAACGCCAACAACTCCGTGCGCGTCTCCGACGAGTTCATGCGCGCGGTGGAGAACGGCGAGGAGTTCGGCCTGCGCGCCCGCCTCACCGGCGAGGTCATCGAGAAGATCGACGCCAGGGAGCTGTTCCGCAAGATGGGCAAGGCCGCCTGGGAGTGCGCCGACCCCGGTGTCCAGTACGACGACACGATCAACGACTGGCACACCAGCCCGGAGACGGGCCGCATCACCGCCAGCAACCCCTGCTCGGAGTACCTGCACCTCGACAACTCCTCGTGCAACCTGGCGAGCATCAACCTGCTGAAGTTCCTGAGGGACGACGACACCTTCGACATCGCGAACTTCGTGAAGATCACTGAGCTGGTCATCACCGCGATGGACGTCTCCATCACCTTCGCCGACTTCCCGACCCAGAAGATCGACGAGACCACCCGCGCCTACCGCCAGCTGGGCATCGGCTACGCCAACCTCGGCGCGCTGCTCATGGCCACCGGCCACGCCTACGACTCCGACGGCGGCCGGGCGGTCGCCGGGGCCATCACCTCGCTGATGACCGGCGTCTCCTACCGCCGCAGCGCCGAGCTGGCCGCGGTCGTGGGCCCGTACGACGGCTACGCCCGCAACGCCGACGCGCACAAGCGGGTCATGCGCAAGCACAACGACGCGAACGACGCCCTGCGCACGTTCGACGAGATCGACGGGGCCATCCACCGCGAGGCCTCCCGGCAGTGGACCGAGTGCCTGCGGCTCGGCGACCGGAACGGCTACCGCAACGCCCAGGCCTCGCTCCTCGCGCCGACCGGCACCATCGGCCTGATGATGGACTGCGACACCACCGGCATCGAGCCCGACCTCGCCCTGGTCAAGTTCAAGAAGCTCGTGGGCGGCGGCTCCATGCAGATCGTCAACCAGACGATCCCCCGCGCGCTGCGCCGGCTGGGCTACCAGGAGGAGCAGGTCGAGGCGATCGTCGAGTTCATCGCCGAGCACGGCCACGTCGTCGACGCCCCCGGGCTGCGGCGCGAGCACTACGAGGTGTTCGACTGCGCGATGGGCGAGCGCGCGATCGCCCCGATGGGCCACGTCCGCATGATGGCCGCGGCCCAGCCGTTCCTGTCCGGAGCGATCTCCAAGACGGTGAACCTTCCCGAGTCCGCGACGATCGAGGACATCGAGCAGGTCTACATGGAGGGCTGGAAGCTCGGCCTGAAGGCCCTGGCCGTCTACCGCGACAACTGCAAGGTCGGCCAGCCCCTCTCGGCCTCGGGCTCGGGCAAGAAGACCGAGGAGAAGGCGGCTCCGGCCGAGCCGGAGATCCAGGTCGTGGAGATCAGCCGCCCGACCCGGCGCCGGATGCCGAACCAGCGCCCCAGCACCACCACCCGCTTCACCGTGGGAGGCGCCAAGGGCTACATGACCGCCTCGTCCTACCCCGACGACGGTCTCGGCGAGGTCTTCCTGAAGATGTCCAAGCAGGGCTCGACCCTCGCGGGCGTCATGGACGCGTTCTCGGTGGCCATCTCCATCGGCCTGCAGTACGGGGTGCCGCTGGAGACGTACGTCGGCAAGTTCGTCAACATGCGTTTCGACCCGGCCGGCATGACCGACGACCCGGATGTGCGTATCGCCGCCTCGGTGATGGACTACATCTTCCGCCGTCTGGCCCTGGACCACCTGCCCTACGACGACCGCGCCGCCCTCGGGATCTTCTCCGCCTCCGAGCGCGCCGCCCAGCAGCGCGGCGAGGACCCGGCCCCGATCCACACCACCGACGAGGTCATCGCCGAACTCGCCACCTCGGCCCCCATCGAGACGGCCTCCATCGAATCGGCCCCCGTCGAGGAGCCGAAGGCCCGCCCCGAGGCGGTGCCCGTGGAGACCCCGCGCCGCACCGGCTCCCTGGAGTCCCACCAGGGCCGCACCGCCGACGCGCCGCTCTGCATGACCTGCGGCACCAAGATGCGCCCCGCCGGCAGCTGCTACGTCTGCGAGGGCTGCGGCTCCACCAGCGGCTGCAGCTGATCCTCCCGGGCGAGAGAGCAGCGCCCGTGTAGTGCCTGGTGACGAAGGGGGCCGGAGTCGACTCCGGCCCCCTTCCGGCGTTCGCGGGAGGTCATGCGGACGATCGTGAACAGGCCTGGAGCGAGGAACGGGATTCCCTCCAGGTTCGAGGAGCTTTTCTGTCCACGGGGGTGCGGGGAGCCTTCGAGGCTCTATGGGGTGCCGGAACCTGGGGTGCCGGAACCGACGACATGGCGCTTCGGCCGGTATGCCCTCTCGTCTCGATGTGACTGATTTCGAACGTGGGTGTTCACCTGGCGCCGTGGGCCTGGCGCCACTGCTCGGCCGCCCGCAGCATCGCGTGGCCGACGTGGTCGAAGAAGTCGCCGATGTCCCGTAGCCGGGTCCCGGCGGGTGAGGCGGCTCCGAGCGTCGCCGCCCCCTCGCGGGCGAGGTCGGCGAGCAGCGTGTTCTGGCGGGCGCTGGCCATCCAGCCGCGGAACCAGGCGTCGGCGTCGATGACGTAGCGGTCGCGCCGCCGGCGGGGGTCGCGTTCGCGGCGGATCAGCTCCTGCCGTTCGAGCTCGCCGACGGCCTTGGAGATGGAGGCGGGACTGACCCGCAGCTTGCGGGCGAGCTCGGCCGCGGTGAGGCTGCCGCTGTCGGTGAGGTAGAGGCCGGCGAGGACGCGGGCGCTCATCCGCGACAACCCGGTGTTGATCATGATTTCGGTGAACCGCTCCTCCAGGTCGCCGACCGCTTCACGGCCACGTTCCCCGGGGGCCGGTGGACGTCTGCGGGCGCGTTCCCGGGTGGCCTGGTGCGCCTGGTCGGCCCGGTAGCGATCGGGGCCGCCGTTGCGGGCCACCTCTCGCGAGACGGTGGACAGCGGCCGGTTCAGGCGGGTGGCGATCTCGGTGTGGGTGAGCCCTCCGGCCAGTCCGTCGGCGATCTGCCGGCGTTCCTGGTGGGTCAGCCTGCCTCCGGGCACGGGCGGCACCTTCCTGGTCATGC
This sequence comes from Streptosporangium sp. NPDC002721, assembly GCF_042888905.1. NCBI lineage: Bacteria > Bacillati > Actinomycetota > Actinomycetes > Streptosporangiales > Streptosporangiaceae > Streptosporangium > Streptosporangium sp. NPDC002721. The sequence continues at coordinate 111,161 of NZ_JBIAQI010000015.1, read as the reverse complement.
GCGCGAGGACGTCATGCGCGCGAGGACGTCATGCGCGCGAGGACGTCATGCGCGCGAGGACGGTGCAGTCTTGCATTCGCGTCCATCTCATTGCAAGTCGTTCTGCTTGCATTCACGGTCATTGTCGTTGCAAGTTCGACGAAATGCCTGCTGAGAGTAGCTATGGCGATTGACAGTTTTGCGAATGCAAGTTAGCTTTTTGTATGTTGCGAAGATCGAATTTTGCGGCTTCCGAAGTCCCCGACGGGAGTCCCCACGAAGTCCCGGCACTGTCCCGCCGTCGTTCCGGGCGGCCCTCCCGGCAGACGAGCGCGCGCGGGCGGCGCGACGGGTGAGGTTCACGGCCGCCTGATGGACCGCCGGCCTCGACCCGCCCCGGCGGGGGGGCGTCCCGCCAACCCACCCCTCGAAAGGGAACCGACGTGATCGCATCGCAGTCCGCCAAGGCGGCGCTACTCGCCGCCGCGACCCTGGCCAGCATGACCCTGCCCGCCACCGCATCGTCTGGCACCGTGTCGTCCGCTCCCGGGCATCCCGAGGTGCGGCGGGTGCTTGACCGGACGGTGGCCGCCAAGCTCGCTCCCGGCATGGTCGCCGACGTCCGCGACGGCCGCCGCTCCTGGTTCGGCTCGGCGGGCGTGTCCGACACCGGGACCGGACGCGAGCGCCGGCGGAACGAGCGGTTCCGCATCGGCAGCGCTTCCAAGGCCTTCACCGCCACCGTGGTGCTCAAGCTCGCGGCCGAAGGCAGGCTGAGCCTCGACGACACCCTGGACGAGTATCTTCCCGGCCTGTTCGACGGCAGCGCCTACGAGCCTGGCAGGATCACCGTCAGGCAACTGCTCAACCAGACCAGCGGCATTTACGCCTACTCCGACGACCCGGCGTTCTTCGCCACGGGCGTCGGTCCCGCGTGGTTCGAGCACCGCTACGACACCCACACCCCGGAAGAGCTGGTGAGGATCGCCCTCGCCCACCCGCCCACCGGCGAGCCGGGCGAGCGTTTCAAGTACTCCAACACCAACTACATCCTCGCCGCGATGATCGTCGAAAAGGCGGCAGGCAGGACGTTCGAGCGGGAGCTCATCCGGACCGTCATCCGGCCCCTGCGCCTGACCGGCACCTCCCTGCCCCGTACCGATCCCGGGATCCGGGGCCCGCACCCGGTGCACTACTCCATCCTGTTCTCCCGCGACCCCCGGCCCACCATCCACGACGCCACCCGGATGAACCAGTCCTTCGCCTGGTCCGCCGGTGGCGTCATCTCCACCACCGCCGACCTCAACCGGTTCTTCGCCGCCCTGTTCGGCGGGCGTGTCCTGCCTCCCGCGCAACTGCGCGAGATGCTCACCACCGTCCCCACCGAGGGAGCGAACTGGATCCCCGGCACCCGGTACGGCCTGGGCGTCTTCGAACAGGAGCTGCCCTGCGGGACCAGTGTCTGGGGCAACGCCGGCGCCACCTACGGCTCCTGGAGCTACGCCATGGGCACCCGCGACGGCGAGCACCGCCTCACCACCCAGATCAACGGCGACTGGGCCCCGCTCAGCGTCTTCACCGACGCGCTCGCCGCCGAGTTCTGCCCGGCCGGTACGAGTCGCGACGCAGATCGCGTTCTCCCACCACTACTGGGTGGTGGACGGCCGGCTTGAGACCCGCTCGTCGCCGCACCGCTACGTGTGGCCGTCCGAGCTGGACCTCATGGCGAGGCTCGCCGGGATGACCCTGCGCGAGCGGTGGGCCGGCTGGAGGCGCGAGCCCTTCACCGGCGACAGCACGAGTCACATCTCTGTCTGGCAGCGGTCCTAGGGAGTGTCTTCACAGTCCCGTCTGTGCGCGGGGCTTAGGGCGTTCCGGGAGGGGCGGGCTTCGCGGTGTCGCGCCGCGCCACGAACACGAACTCCATGCCCGGCCGGTCGGGTGCGTCGCGTACGTCCTCGATGACGAAGCCGTGCTCGCGCAGGTCCCGCTCGGCCTCCCCGCGTTCGCGGAAGCGAAGGGTCGATTCCGAGATCAGTACCTCCCCGTCCGCGAACACGTGCGTACCCCGGAAGCTCACCAGCGGCAGGCTCACGTCCGTCATTTCGGCCCAGGTCTCGACGGGGCCGACGCCCGGGATGTCCGTCACGCGGTACGTGGTCTCGCGCGTCCACCCCGCCCACTCCTCCCACACCCGTCGCGCCGGATCGCGTGTCTCGAAGACGAGTCGTCCGCCGGGCCGCAGCGCCTCGTAGGCGCCGCGCAGCGTCCCGCGCCAGGCCCGCGGATCGGCGATCGCCTGGGCGACGTTCCCGGTCATCGTCACCAGGTCGACCCGCATGGGCGGCAGGTTCCCCGCGTCGCCGTCGAGCCAGCGCACCCGTTCCGCGCCCGGCTTGCCCCGTGCGACGTCGACGGACGCTCGCGCGGGATCGATCCCGGTGACCGTGATCCCGCGCCCGGCGAGCAGCAGCGCGAACACGCCCGTACCGCACCCGACGTCCAGCACGGAGCGCGCGCCGAACTCCTCCGCCATCGCGAGGTACGCGTCGAGATCGCCGCGGTCCGGATCGAGCGGGTCGTAGATGGCGGCGAGGCGCGGATGCCCGAACATCGCGTCAACCATGCGAGCGAACGTACGTCGTCCCGAGCCCGCGCGGCCACCGCCTTTCGAGGGTCGGCTCCGGCCCCGTCCGGCCCTCAGAGGCGGTAGACCCGGCGGGCGGTGGCGGCGAAGACGTTCTGGACGACCTGGGGGGAGCGGTCGGCGAGGACCTCCTGCCAGGTGGAGACCAGGGTGGGGAAGTCGGTCCAGAGCTTCTCGATCGGGAAGTTGCTCCCCCACATGCAGCGGTGCGAGCCGAAGGCCTCCAGGCAGGTGTCCGCGACCGTCTCGATCAGCGGGCGGTCCACGCGGTGCACGAACGTGCCCTGGCCGGTGAGCTTCACCACGACGTTGGGCCGCTCGGCCAGCAGCCTCATGCCGCGCTTCCACTCCGCCACCCGGGACGCCTCGGGGCTGTCGAGCATCCCCGCGTGGACCAGCACGAACGTGACGTCGGGGAAGTCGTCGACGAAGCTCGCGGCGTCGGCCATCTGGCCGGCGAACACCTGGAGCTCGAACAGCCAGCCGAGGTCGGCGAGCGAGGCGATGTTGCGGCGGAAGACGGGGTCCTTCATGCGGTCGGGGGCGGAGGCGAAACGGAACTCCGGCCGCTCGTGCCAGTGCAGCTGCAGCCGGGTGCCCCGCATGAGCGGGGTGAGCGCGGCCTGGCGGCGCATCACGTCGGCCGCGCCCTCGTCGAAGAGGTCCGCCGAACCGATCACGGCCGTGGGCCAGCCGGTCTCCTCGTGCGTCTCGCGCAACCAGCGCACCTCGTCCAGGGAGCGGTCGAGTGACCAGTTGGCCTGCACGTAGACCGCGGAGGTGATGCCGCAGGCGGTGGCCTCCTCGACGTACTCCGACACCGGGTAGTCGCGGCGGATCGGTTCGTAGGGGCCGAAGATGCGCGGGATCATCTCGCCCTGGAGCCAGGGCAGGTCGGCGGCGCGCCAGATGTGGTGGTGGGCGTCGACGATCCCTGCGGGGGGACGGGCGGTGGTGTCGTTCATCGGATACCTCCGGCGTGGATGTCCCCGGTCTCGGCCCCGGGGAGGAGCTTGGTCGAGGGGGACGTCATGAGCGGATTCCCCCGGGTCCCGGGGCGGGCCACCGCCTGGCCGCCGCGCGCCGGGGGCCGGACAGCACCGCCGGGAGGCGGCGGACCTCCGCGAGGGCGGTGGGCAGGTCGCGTACGCCGCCGAGGTGGTCGAGGTGGGGGAGCTGGGCGGCCATGGCGCGGGTGACCGGGCTGTAGCCGGGGGAGCACGCCAGCGGCGACCACCAGACGAGCCGGTGCCCCAGCCGGGACAGGCGCGCGGTCGCGCGGACCATGGGGGCGCAGTCACCGCGTTCGAGCCCGTCGGACAGCACGATCACCAGCGCGCCCCTCGCGAGCGCCACGAACCGCGGGACGTCCAGGAACTCCCGCAGCGCCGCCCCGATCGCGGTGCCGCCGTCGGCGTCCGTCACCCGCTCGGACACCGCCCGCAGTGCCCGCCCGGTGTGGGGGTGAGACAGCGCGGAGGTGATCCTGGTGAGCCGGGTGCCGAAGGTGAAGACCTCGGTGCGGGCCGGGGCCGCGCGCAGCGCCGTGTGCGCCAGGCGGAGCAGGTCGGGGGTGTGCCGCCGCAGCGAGCCGGAGACGTCGACCAGGATGAGCAGGCGGCGCGGGCGCGGGGGCCGGGCGCGGCGGCGCAGCTCGACGATCTCCCCGTCGTGGCGGTGCGCCCGCCGCCAGGCGTGCCGCACGTCCAGCCGGTCGCCGGTCCGCGCCGGTCGCCGCCGTCTCGACGGGGTCGAGGGCAGCGCGGCGGGCCAGGCGGCCTCCAGGGCCCGGGTGACCGAGCGCCACCGGTCGCCGTCCGCGTCGAAGTCCCGCCTGCCGTACGTGCTGGTCGTGCTGGCCTCGACGCCGTCGCCGGGCCGCACCTCCCGCGGGGCGGGGTCGTCCTCGCCCGGCCCCTGGGGGGCGGGGGCCTCGCTCTCCCCGGCGGGGGGTGGGGGTACGTCGTCCTGGGGGCCGCCCCGCCGGAACCACGCGGTGAAGACCCGGTCGAACGCGGCGAGTTCCCCGATGTCGTGCAGCAGGGTGATCCGGGCGTACCAGTACAGGGCGGTCAGGTCACGCGGCGGCGACTCGCCGACGATCCGCAGCAGGTCGGCCTGTTTCGGCAGCGCGGTGGTCACACCCGCGGCGCGCAGCGCGGACAGGAACCCCCACACGTGCCCGGCCGCGAGGGCGACGGGCTCGGGGGCGCCGGGTGGCCTCCCCGCGAGGGCGGCGGACCCGGTGTCACCGGAAGGCTCCCCCGCGAGGGGGACGGACTCAGGCATCGCCGGAGGGTCTTCCCGCGAGGGCGGTGGGGTCAGGCATCGCCGAACAGCTCCTCCGCGTGCCCGAGGAGCAGCCGGGTGTCCTCCTCGTCCTTGATGAGCAGGCCGAGGGCGCGGCGCAGCGCCACGGGCCAGGGGCTGCCGCCCTCGGCCAGGGCCACCGCGCCCCTGGCCCACTCCACGGACTCGGCGATGCCGGGCCGTTTGAGCAGCGGCAACGCGCGTACCCGCTGGACGGCTCGTACCAGCCCCTCCGCGGCCCGCTCCTCCAGGCCGGGCACGGCCGCGCGCAGGATCGCCCGCTCGCGGTCGACCTCGGGGAAGGCGATCCAGTGGTAGAGACATCGCCGCTTGAGCGCGTCGTGCAGCTCGCGAGTCCGGTTGGAGGTCAGCACCACGACCGGCGGCGTGCGCGCCCCGATGGTGCCCAGCTCCGGGACGGTGATCTGGAAGTCGCCCAGGAACTCCAGCAGGAACGCCTCGAACTCGCTGTCGGCGCGGTCGATCTCGTCGATCAGCAGGACCGCGCCGCGATCGGCCTCCAGGGCTCGCAGCAGCGGCCGCCGCAGCAGGAACTCCTCGCGGTAGAGGTCGCCGACCTCCTGGCCCCGGCTCTCGGCCACCCGGACCTGCAGGAGCTGCTTGGGATAGTCCCACTCGTACAGAGCCTGTCCGGAGTCCAGCCCCTCGAAGCACTGGAGCCGGATGAGCTCCCGGCCGACGACGCGCGAGAGCACCCTGGCGACCTCGGTCTTCCCGACGCCGGGCTCTCCCTCCAGCAGCAGCGGGCGGCCCAGCCGCAGCGCCAGGTGGACGGCCGTGCAGAGGCCCTCGTCGGCGAAGTACCCCTCCCGTTCGAGCGCCGAGGCGAGCGCGCGCTCGTCCAGGAGACGGCCCGGCGAGGAGGCCCCGGTGCCCACCGGAGATCCGCCGGGTACCGGGGAGGCCCCGACGGGCGTCACAGTTGCGCGTGCTCGGTCGTGAGCAGGTGGATCCGCTGGGTGGTGTGCGCGGCGGCGTCGGCCGCGGCGGCCTTGCCGTGCTCGGAGCCGAACGCGGCCACTCGGGCGGCGTCGTCGTCGAAGTAGAGCTCGTTCACCGAGTCGAACGCGGCGTCCTCGCCGTTGCTGACGCTCACCGTGTACTTGCGCAGCCCGGGAAGCTTCCTGGCGAACTCGACGTGGTCCTCCACGACCCACTTCGCGAACTCCTCGTGGGACAGGTGCTCCGCGCGCTTGAGCAGCGAGACGACTTTCAGCATGGGTATCGGTTCCTCCGGATCGGATGGGTTCTCAGGTGTTCGGGTACTCGGGTGTTCAGGCGTTCCCGCGCAGGGCGTCCAGCCCGCGCAGGACGCGTTCGGGGGTGAAGGGCATCGCCGTGATGCGCACGCCACAGGCGTCGAAGATGGCGTTGGCGATGGCCGGGATCGGCGCGTTGGCGGTCATCTCGCCGATGCCCTTGGCGCCGTAGGGGCCGTTGCCCGCCGGGCGTTCCAGGAACAGGCTGTGCTGTACGGGGATGTCGGCCGGTCCCGGCATGAGATAGTCGGCGAAGTCGCGGGGCCCGTGGTCGCGCCGCGGGTAGTAGGGCTCGGTCGTCTCGAACAGGGCGTGCGACATGCCCATCCAGGCCCCGCCCTCGACCTGCTGGGTCGCCATCGCCGGGTTGAGCGCCCGGCCGATCTCGTAGGCGTTGTACAGCTCCAGCACCTCGACCGTCCCGGTCTCGTCGTCCACCTCGACGACGGCGACCGTGCACGCGTGCGCCTGGCAGGAGTCGGGGTCCATCTCTCCCGTCTCGGGCACCGGGGTGCTCGGCTCCTTGAGGAAGATGCCGCGTCCGGAGATCGTGCGGCCGTGCTTGAAGTGCGCGGCCAGGGCGAGGTCGGTGATGTGGATGCTCGGCTCCTCCGAGCCCTTGAGCTTGATGAGGCCGGTGCCGTCGGTCTCCAGGTCCCCGGCGTCGACCTCCAGCTCCTCGGCGGCGACCTCCAGCATCACGCCGCGCGCCTCGGCCGCCGCCATGATGACGGCGTTGCCGACGCGGTGGGTGCCCCGGCTGGCGAAGGTCCCCATGCAGTGCGGTCCGGTGTCGGTGTCGGCGGTGTTGACCAGGACGTTCTCGATCGGCAGGCCGAGGGTCTCGGCGGCGCACTGCGCGGCGATCGTCTTGATGCCCTGGCCGAGGTCCACCGAGGAGAGCGTGATCACGAACGTGCCCGTGGTCGTGGCGTGGATCAGCGCCTGTGAGGGGTCGCCGCCGAGGTTCATGCCTGTCGGGTAGTTGACCGACGCGTATCCGCGCCCGCGCAGCCTGGCCATGGCCTACAGCCCCTCTCGCGTCGTGGAGGACATCCGGCGGTACGCCTCGGGCAGCTCGTGCCCGGACATCTCCGCGGCCTTCTGGATCACTTCGACCAGCGCGGTGCCCTCGGCGACCTTGCGGTGGGCCTTGAGGTCCCCGTCGCGGTAGGCGTTGAGGAGGCGCAGCTGCAGCGGGTCCATGGACAGGGTCCTGGCGACCCGGTCCATCTGCGACTCCAGCGCGAAGTCGCCGATGGTCACGCCGAACCCGCGCATCGCGCTGGACGGCGTGCGGTTGGTGAACACGCAGTGGCAGTCGGCCCACACGTTCGGGATCGAGTACGGGCCCGGCAGGTGGGCGGCGGCCTTGGTGGTGCCGTACGGGGTGTGCCGGGCGTAGGCGCCGGAGTCGACGTACAGCGTGACCTTGCGGCCGACGATCCGGCCGTCGTCCATCACGGCGTCCTTGATGTAGATGCGCTCGGCCGCGCGCGGGGAGGAGACCTGCATCTCCTCGTACCTGCTGTAGACGAACCTGACCGGGCGGTTGGTCACCATGGCGGCCACGCACGCGACCGGCTCGACGACGACGTCGACCTTGCCGCCGAAGCCCCCGCCGACCGTCCCGCCGACGACGCGCAGCTTGTTGAACGGGGTCTCCAGGATGAGCGCGGTGTTGTCGAGGGTGAAGAAGCACGCCTGGGTGTCGGAGTGGATGCGCAACCGGCCGTCGGCCTGCGGGACCACCACGCAGCCGGTGGTCTCGGTGGGCGCCTGCTCGATCGGCGCGGACTCGTAGCGCCACTCGAAGACGTGGTCGGCCTCCGCGAACGCCTTCTCCACGTCGCCGAACCGGATCCGCCGGCAGTGGTGTCCCTCGTAGGTGAAGTAGTTGCGGCCGTGGTACTCGTTGACGATCGGCGCCCCCTCCGCCAGGGCCTCCTCGACGTCGAAGACCGGGGGCAGGTCCTCGTAGTCGACCCTGATCCTGGCCGCGCCCTCCAGGGCCGCCGCCTCGGTCTCGGCGACCACCGCGCAGATCGGCTCGCCGAGGTAGCGGACCTTGTCCACGGCGAGGATCGGCTCGTCGTCCGGCCCGACGCCGATCAGCTTGAGCGGGGTGTAGATGTTGTTCGGGATGTCGGCGTGGGTGAGGACGCGCGTGACGCCGGGCACCTCCAGGGCGCCGCTCAGGTCGACGCTCCTGATCCTGGCGTGGTGGCGGGCCGAGCGGTGCATCTTCAGGTGCAGCATCCCGCGCGGGGCGACGTCCTCGAAGAACTCGGTCCTGCCGGTGACGTGCCCCAGCGCGTCGGAGCGCTGGACGACCGAGCCGATGACGGTGAAGCCGTCGTCCTCGCGCTCGGTGGCGAAGGAGCCCTTGTCGATGGGGGCGAGCCGGTAGGTCATCGCGACACCGTCCCTTCGGCGCTCTCCTCGCGCCTGCGCCTGGCCGCGTCCAGGATGGCGATCATGATGGGCTGGTAGCCGGTGCACCGGCAGACGTTGCCCGAGATCGCCTCGGCGACCTCCTCCCGGCTCGGGTCCGGGTTGCGGTCCAGCAGGTCCTCGGCGACCATGATCATCCCTGCCGTGCAGAACCCGCACTGGGTGGCGAAGTTGTCGACGAAGGCGCTCTGCACCTCGTCGAGGTCCCCGTTCGCGGCGACCCCCTCAAGGGTGCGGACCGAGCAGTCCGAGACCGTTTCCACGGCGACCAGGCACGCCGTCACGGGCCGGTCGTCGACCAGCACGGTGCAGGTGCCGCAGCTGCCCTGCGAGCAGCCGCGCTTGGCCGCGGTGAGCCCCAGCGAGTCGCGCAGGGCCGCCAGGAGGGTGGTCCCCGGCCTGGCGATGAACTCCCGGGGTTCGCCGTTGACGACGAGCGAGACGATCTGTGACGACATTGTCCGGCCCTTTCTGGGGGGTGGGCACGTGATGGGGAGGCGGGCGCGGGGACGGTCGGGGGAAGGCTCGGCGCGGGGAGGCGGGGGAAGGCGCGCGGGGAAGGCTAGGGGATGAAGGCCCGGCGCAGGTGTACGGGCAGGACGCGTGCCCGGTACCAGGCACTGGCGTAGGCGTCGTCGAAGGGCGCCGTGTCGGCGCGGGCCGCCTCCCCGGCCTCGGTCAGGACCTCGGGGCTCAGCGGGCGGCCAGCCAGCAGCCGCTCGGCCGACACCGCGCGCACCGGGCGCGGGGCGACGCCGCCGAGCGCGATCCTGGTCGAGGCCACCACGCCGTCCTCGACGCGGGTCACGGAGGCGACGGTCACGATGGACGCCGAGTTCAGCCTGCGGCGCATGGCCTTGTGGTAGTACCAGGTCCCCGGTTCGGGCAGGGCCGCCGTCACCGCCGTGACGAACTCGCCCGCGCCGACCCCCGAGGCGAGCACCTCGGCCACCGGGGCGTCGCGCCGCCCGTCCGGCCCGGCGATCTCGCACACCGCGTCGAGGGCGAGCAGGCAGACCGCCAGGTCGCCGTACGGCTGCGCGACGAACAGGTTGCCGCCCACGGTCGCCAGGTTGCGGATCGTCGGGGAGGCGATGGTGCGCAGCGCCGGACGCAGGAAGGCGAGGCCGGGGTGCTCCTCGATGGACGACAGGGGAGCCGCCGCGCCGATCCTGGCCACGCCGTCGCGGACCTCGATCCCGGACAGCCCGGCCCTTCGCAGGCTGATCAGCTCGCTCCCGGTCGCGGCCCCGCCGCTGACCAGCGGCATCACGACGGTGCCGCCGCCCATGATCCAACCGCCCCTCGCCGAGTGGACCGCCACGGCCTCGGCGGACTCTGGCACGTGGACCGCCTGGATCATCATGTCCGGACCCCCTGCGTTACAAGCGGGTTAACTATCGATAATTGATTATCGGAACCGTAGGCTGAGATCTGTCCTGGAGTCAAGGGGAGGTCAAGAGGAGATCGATGAGCGAGAATCGATACTCGGTAGGATGCGCTCCATGACCGAGGAGACGACGGGGGAGACGACCGGGGAGCCCGCCATGCTGCCGCGGCTGACGCTGTCGCGGCAGATCCGTGACTCGCTGGTCAGCCGGATCGTCTCAGGCCAGTTCAGGCCCGGTGAGCGGCTGGTGGAGACGCGTCTCGCGGCGACGTACGGCACGAGCCAGGCCCCCGTCCGCGAGGCGCTGCGCGAGCTGGAGGTCATGCGGCTGGTGGAGACGCTGCCGCGCAGGGGCACGTTCGTGCGCCCGTTCGTCCACGAGACTCTCAGGGAGAGCTACGTCGTGCGGGCCGCGCTGGAGGAGACGGCCATCCGGCTGGCGCTGCTCGCCGGGACCGTTCCGGTGGAGGCGCTCGGATCGGACGTGGCGGCGATGCGGGCCGCGGCCGTCGCGGGCGACGGGGAGGCGTCCATGCGGGCGAGCGTGTCCTTCCACCGGCGCATCGTCGAGGCCGCCCGCAACGAGCTGCTCAGGCTCTCCTGGGAGGGCCTGCAGATCGAGGCGCGCACGTCGGTCACGATGCTCGCCACCGGCGTGGACCTCCACGACATCGCCCGCGACCACGCCGAGCTGCTCGCGGTGATCGAGCGCGGCGACCTGGAGACGGCCTGCAAGCACGCCCGCGACCACCAGTGGCACTACGCCGACCTGCCGCACGACGCCCACGGCCGGATCCGCGACACCGCCGCCGGCTGAATCACCGCATATCCAAGGATTCACGCTTGGAACCCGATCACCGGGGTAGCCGGGTCTGGCTGTCGTCATCACCGGCCGGAACGGCGGGTGCCCGATCCTTGTGAGGGGCCGGCGCCCGCCGCGGCACGGACGGCGAGATCGCGCGCGGCGCGGGAGCCCGCACGATCCCACCGCCCGGGCCGGGAGGTGGGGGACGCGGACACGTTTCGACGAAGGGTGAGATCGTGACGAGCAACTCCGGACAGACCGGTTCCGAGGCGGCGTCGGCCGCGGCCAAGACGCTGGCCGACCCCAACGCGACCGAGGAGGAGAGGTCCGCCGCCGCCAGCGCGCTGTCGCAGGCCCCGGAGAGCCACGGGGAGACCGGCCAGGAGGCGGCGTCGGCCTCGTCCAGGACGCTGTCGGACCCGGACCAGGGCGCCACGGAGAAGTCCGCCGCGGCCAGCGCGCTGTCGCAGACGCCGGAGAAGGCCGGCGAGAAGTGACGATCGCGGCTGCCCGGAGGTCGTCTCCGGGCAGCCCGCTCGCCGTTCGGGGTGTCACGCGGTCGCCACGAGGTCGCGTCCCGGCGGCAGGCGGTTCGGGGCGTCATGAGGTCGTCATGAGCCCAGGACGGCTCGCCGTCCGAAGCGTCACATCGCCCAGCGGCGGAAGCCGCCCTCGGAGTTGAGCACCTGGCCGGTGATCCAGGCGTCGTCGTCGGAGGCGAGCCAGCGGACCAGCCGGGTGACGCGGGCGCACCGCCCGCCCGCGCCCTTCTGGCACCCTGGTCGGGTGAGCGAGGAGTTCGAGGAGTTCGAGGCGGAGCGGCCGAAGATGTTCGGCCTGGCGTACCGGATGCTCGGGTCGGCCGGCGAGGCCGAGGACGTCGTCCAGGACGCCTACCTGCGCTGGAGCGGCGCCGAGCGCGCGAGCATCGTCACGCCCGGGGCCTGGCTGGCCAAGGTGGTCACCAACCTCTGCCTCAACCGGCTGTCCGCCGCCCGCGCCACCCGCGAGCGCTACGTCGGCTTCTGGCTCCCCGAGCCCGCGCCGACCGGCGCGCTCGGCCCGCTGGAGAGCGCCGAGCAGCGTGACGCGGTGTCGATGGCCTTCATGCTCCTGCTGGAACGGCTCACCCCCGCCGAGCGGGCCGTGTTCGTGCTGCGCGAGGCCTTCTCGTACGGGTACCGCGAGATCGCCGACGTGCTGGACCTGTCCGAGGCCAACTGCCGCCAGCTGTACGGCAGGGCCCGGCGCAGGGTCGGCGAGGCTCCGAGGTTCGACGCCCCAGGCGAGCAGCGGCGCAGGATCGTCGAGGGGTTCCTGACGGCCGCCACGAGCGGTGACCTGGCCGGGCTGGAGCGGCTGCTCGCCGAGGACGTGGTCTCCTGGGCCGACGGCGGAGGCAGGGTGAAGGCCGCGCTGCGGCCGGTCACGGGCCGGGAGCGGGTCGTCCGCTACCTCGCCGGGGTCGCCGTCAAGTTCGGGGAGGGCGTGGAGTTCGGCCGCGCCGACCTCAACGGCCAGGAGGCGATCATCGCCTGGCGTGAGGGAGAGCTCGTCGCGGTCTTCGTGTTCGAGGTCTCCGGCGGGCTGATCGCCGGGGTGCGCACCGTGCTCAACCCGGAGAAGCTGTCACATCTGCGGGGGCTCACCGGTTCTTAGGGGCATGACGGAAAACATCCTTGTCACCGGCGGTACGGGCGCTCTCGGCCGCCATGTCGTGGACCGGCTCGGCGCGGCCGGTCACCCCGCCCGCGTGCTGAGCCGCACGCGCGGATCCCACATCGGAAACCTGGGGACGGGGGAGGGGCTCACCGCCGCCCTCGACGGGGTCGGCACGGTCGTCCACCTCGCCAGCGACCCGCGCGACCCCTCGGTGGACGTCGAGGGCACCCGCCGGCTGGTCGCCGCGGCGTCCCCGGGCACCCACCTGCTCTACATCTCCATCGTCGGTGTCGAGGGGCACCCGTACTCGTACTACCGGCGCAAGTACGAGGCCGAGAGGGTCGTCGAGGAGTCGGGGCTGCCGTACACCGTGCTGCGCACGACGCAGTTCCACAACCTGGTCCTGTTCGCGCTGGAGACGCTGGCGAAGGCGCCGGTCATGCCCGTTCCCGGCGGGACGAGGCTCCAGCCGGTGGAGGTCGAGGAGGTCGCGGAGCGGCTGGTGGAGCTGGCGCTGGGCGCGCCCGCCGGGAGGGTGCCCGACATGGGCGGCCCCGAGATCGTGAGCGTCGCAGGGCTCGCACGGACCTACCTGCGCGTCACCGGCCGGCGCAGGCCCGTCGTGTCGCTGCCCCTGCCGGGCCGGGTGGCCGCCGCCTTCCGGGGGGACGCCCACCTCGCGCCGGACCACCCCGACGGGCGCGGGACGTTCGCGGACTTCGTGTCGGCGACCTCGGGCCGGAGCGGGTACGGGTCCAAGGCGCCGGGGCGCTGAGCTCGGAGTCCGCGAACGTCCCGCCCGGACAGGCAGGTCAGGTGGCCCGTGTGCCCGCCCGGGCGGCGATGTGGTCGGGCGGGGCGATCCCGGCCGGGAGCAGGGGGTCGGCGACCGGGGCCAGCCAGGTGGTGGCCAGGGGCAGCCGGCCCGCCCAGAGCCCCAGCTCGGCGTCGGGCCCCTCGCCGTCGTCGGGGGGCCCCGAACTCACCTTGACCGACGCCTCGGCCAGGGAGATCGCGAGGATCGTCGTCGCGGCGAGCTCCTTGCGGCTGGGCCGCCTGGCGTAGTCCCACTGGCCGGGGGCGGCGTGCTCGGTCAGGGTCCGCAGCGCGGACAGTTTCTCCTCGCCCTCCAGGACCCTGGGCACGCCGTAGACCATCGCGGAGCGGTAGTTGACGCCGTGCTCGAACACCGACCTGGCCAGGACGAGGCCGTCCACGTGGGTGACGGTCACGCAGACCGTCCCCAGGCCCGCGCCCGCCGCGGCCCCTGACACGTCCGCGTCGGTGTCGGCGTCGGCGTCGGTGTCGGTGTCCGCGTCTTCGGATCCGGACCCGGACCCGGATCCGGACTCGGACTCGGGTCCGGCGGACCGCCGCGCGGGCACCCGGCCGGTCAGGCTCCTGCTGGTCACCGAACCGTGCACGTAGAGGTGGTCGGTGTCGAAGCCGTAGACCGTGGGGACCACCATGGGCACGCCTTCCGAGATCACTCCCAGGTGGCAGACGAACCCGGCGCCCAGCACTTCGTACAGGGCGGCGCGGTCGGTGCGGCCCTTGTGCCGCAGGCGCCGGTGCCGGGTGCGCTCGGTCGCGGACAATTCGCTCATGGAGCAGTATTCAACCAGGTGACCTGGGCGTCAGGACGCCTCGCACAACCCGTACGTAACCCGGACGTCACCGGTCGGGGCCGTCGCGGGAGGATCTGCGGCCAACCCGTGGCCCGAACGGAGAAAGACCCGCCGTGGCGGGTCTTTCGCGAGGAGGCCGGACGGGTCAGGCGGCGGAGGTGGGGCCGCTCGTCCGTGGAAAGCGCAGGACGTTACGGCCCGTGTAGGCGCTGAGGTCGACGACCTTGGCATCGCCGGTGACCCCCCGGCGTGTCGCGGAACGAATGTCCCTGATCTTGAGCCGTGCGACATATGGTGGCACGACCACAAGTCTCTTCATTGAGCCCCCCGGCGTGATTGTTCCGTTATAAGAAGTATCTACAGATCGCCGCATAAGACTGCCGTAAAGACCAGGTCAGTAGGGGAGTGGGCGCCCCGAGGGGGATCGCAGATCCAGGCCGGAGGCGCGGTCGCGGCGGTGCGGTCTCCGCCGCCGGGTGATCCTGGTGCGTCGCCGCATGATCTTCCCCCTTCCGGGGCTCGCCGTGCTCCGCGTCCTGTGACGCCTGTCCGCCGGTCGCTCGGACGCCCGGCCCGCACGGTCGCCCGTGCGAGCCAAACCTAGTCCGCCCCGCCCCTCCCGATCAACCGTTTCGGCTACGCAGGGTTCCCGCGACCATGCGGGTGGTGACGGCGATCCGGTTCCACGCGTTGATCGTCGAGATCGTCACGACCAGCGCGGCCAGCACCTCCGGCTCGTAGTGCCGGGCGGCCTCGTCCCACACCTCGTCCGGCACCGTCTCGCCGCGGTCGCTGAGCCGGGTGGCCTCCTCGGCCAGGGCGAGGGCCGCCCGCTCGGCGTCACTGAAGAAGGGGGTCTCGCGCCAGGCCGCCACCGCGAACAGCCGCTCGTCGCTCTCCCCGGCCGCCTTCGCGTCGTGGGAGTGCATGTCGACGCAGAAGCCGCAGCCGTTGATCTGGCTGACCCGCAGCTTGACCAGCTCCTTCGTGGCGTGCGGCAGCCCGCTCTCCGTCAGGTACCTCTCCAGCCTCAGCATGGCCCGATAGGCCTCGGGGGCGAGCTCGGCGACGTTCATCCGCTCTTTCATCGAACACTCCTCAGTTTCTCCGGGTTCATCACGATGTCGATCTCGGTGATCCGGCCCTCGGAGACGGTCAGCCCGTAGACGACGAGCCCCTTGCCCCGCACCCACAGCAGTCCGGCCCGGCCGTTGACCGTGGTCACCGCCAGACCCTCGGGGTCGCCGGACTTCCTGATGACCCCGAGCATGAAGCGGCCCACCCGGTCGGAGCCGCGGACCGGCCTCCGGGCCGAGCCGACCACCCCGCCGCCGTCGCTGCGCAGCACCACGTCCGGATCGAGCAGCGCCATCAGCGCGTCGATGCCGCCGCCGTCGCCGTCGTCGCCGTCGTCGCGGACGATCCGCGCGAAGGCCTCGACCACCCTGCGGTGCTCGGCCTCGTCGACCTCGAAGCGGGGCGCCCGCGCCGCGACGTGCCGGCGGGCACGGGCGGCGAGCTGCCGGCACGCGGCGGCGGAGCGCCCGACCGCGCGCGCCACCTCCTCGAACGACAGCCCGAACACGTCGTGCAGGACGAAGGAGGTGCGCTCGGCGGGGCTGAGCGACTCCAGCACCACCAGCATCGCCAGGCTCATCGACTCGTCCAGGGTCACCCTGTCGGCGGGGTCGCCCTCGCCCACCACCGGCTCCGGCAGCCACGGCCCGACGTACTTCTCGCGCCGTACGCGCGCCGAACGCAGTACGTCCAGCGCGAGTCTCGATACTGTGATCACCAGCCAGCCCGTGACGTCCTCGATCTCCGAACGCGCCGCCCTGCCCAGCCTGAACCAGGCATCCTGGACCACGTCCTCGGCCTCGTGGACGCTGCCGAGCAGGCCGTAGGCCACGCCGACCAGCCGTGGCCGGATGGCCGCGAACTCCGCCGCGAGAGCTTCGTCACCGTTCACGTAAGGAGGACGAGACATGTTCCAAGTGTGTGACATCGCCCGAACCTCGCCGTCTTCCCGGGCGTCCAACCCACCGGCGAACGGAGAGTGAGTTTGAGTACGACACTTATCGACGGTGACCCGCAGCGGCTGGGCGGCTACTGGCTGGCCGGGCGGCTGGGCGCGGGCGGCCAGGGCGTGGTCTACGAGGCGTACGACGCCGAGGGCACGCGGGTCGCGGTGAAGGTCCTGCACGGCGACGCCGGGACCGACCCCGAGCTGCGCGACCGGTTCGGCCGCGAGGCCGCCGCCGCTCGCCGGGTGGCCTCGTTCTGCACGGCGGGCGTGCTGGACGCCGACCTCGACGGGCCCAGGCCCTACATCGTCAGCGAGTACGTGGAGGGCCCCAGCCTGCGCAAGGCCGTCGCGGAGGGCCGCCGCTTCACCGGGGGCGACCTGCACCGCCTCGCGACCGCGATCGCCACCGCGCTGACCGCCGTCCACGAGGCCGGGGTGATCCACCGCGACCTCAAGCCCGACAACGTCCTGCTGGGCCCGGACGGCCCGCGGGTGATCGACTTCGGTGTCGCCCGCACCGAGGACATGTCGCTGACCGCGACCGGCATGGTGGCGGGCACCCCGACCTACATGGCCCCCGAGATCTTCATGGGCCAGCGCGCGACTGCGGCCGTCGACGTCTTCGCCTGGGGCGGGATCATGGTCTTCGCCGCGACGGGCGCCGACCCGTTCCGCGCCGAGAGCCTGGGCGGGATCATGCACCGCGTGCTGTCGGTGCAGCCCCAGCTGGACATGCTCCCCGAGCACCTGCGGCCGTTCGTCGCCGCCTCGCTCGCCAAGGACCCCGGGGCGAGGCCCACCGCGAGGGACCTGCTGCTCGCCCTGGTCAGCGGTGACGGCACCGCCGACACCCCGAGGCTGCTCGCGGCGGGCAGCGACGCCGGAGCCCGGATCCGCGCGACCTCGGCCGACCCCGCGCTCGGCACCCTCGCCGAGGACGCCTACGTCGCGCTCGGCCCCGCCGAGCGGGAGCTGGCCCCCGAGATCTTCCTGCGGCTGGTCACCGTGACCGACGAGGACCAGCTGATCGTGCGCCAGGCGCAGTGGGCCGAGCTCCTCGACGGGCGCCGGGAGGGCGAGGCCGCCGCGGTACGACGCCTGGTGGAGGTCTTCGCGTACCTGCTCGCCCACGACGACCGGGAGGTGTGGCTGTCGCGGCCCGCGCTGCCGCAGGCCTGGCCCAGGCTGCGCGCGTGGGTCCAGGCCAACCGGGACGGCCTGGCCGTGCACCGGGGCATCCTCACCGCCGCGCGGCGCTGGCAGCTCCAGGGGCGCAGGGACGGGGACCTGTTCCAGGGCGGCAGCCTGGAGAACGCGATGCGCTGGGCGGCCACCGGGCGGCGCAACATCACGCTCAGCCCGGTCGAGCGCGACTTCCTGGAGGCGGGCGCCGCCCTCACCCGGCGCCGCGCCCGCAGGGGCAGGATGCTCTCGGGCACGCTGGCGGTGCTGCTGGTCGTCGCGCTGGCCGCCGGGGCGTTCGCGGTGCAGCAGAGCAGGGTGGCCGACGCGCGCAGCGCCGTCATCGCCTCCCAGCGCGACCAGGCGACGGCCGCCGGGCTCGCCGCGACGGCCGAGACGCTGCGGGTCGCCGAGCCGGTCACGGCGATGCTGCTCAGCGTGGCCGCCTGGCGGCTGTCGCCGGTGGTCGAGGCGAGGGCGAGCCTGGCCGGTTCGCTGGCCCAGCGGGAGACGGCGACCTTCCGCGACCCGGCGACGGGGATACAGACCCTCAGGGAGCTGAGCGCCGACGGGCGCACCCTCGTCAGCGCGAGCGACGGCGAGGCACGCGTCTGGGACGTGCGCACCGGCAGGCGCACCGGCGGCCTCACCGGGATCGGCGGCGAACTGCGCGGGATCGCGCTGAGCCCGGAGGGCGGAAGGCTCGCCGTGATCAGCGGCGAGAGGCTGAGGATCTGGGACGTGCGGACCGGCAGGCCGACCGGCGCCGTCATGCGGGTCCAGGGCCTGACCGCGGGCGGCGACACCGTCGCGTTCTTCGGACGGTCGGAGGACTGGCTGCTGGTCAGGCAGGGAGAGGGGTTCATCGCCTGGAACATCGTGACCGGCCAGAGGCGCTCCCCGATCGGGGGAGTCATCAGCGCCGACGTCTCGGCGGACGGGCGCGGGCTCGCGGCCGGGGGCATCAGCCGCGAGGCGGTGGCCTTCACCCTGGGAGACCTGCGCAGGATCCCGCTGGGGGGCCTCTGCGGCCTCTGCTCCCCGAGGGTGGCCTACAGCCCGGACGGCGCGACCGTCGCCGTCGGCAGGGGGAGAAACATCGAGCTGCGTGACGCGTTCACCGGGGAGAAGCGGGACACCGGCTTCGAGGAGGGCGCGACCGACGAACTCGTCTTCAGCTCCGACGGGCGCTTCCTGGCCACGGCGACGAATACGGCCCTGCGGCTCTGGCGGGTCCAGGACGGCAGGCTGCTGCTCACCCAGCGGATCGACGCGTACGAGCCCGTCGTGGCCTTCGACCCGGACGGGCGCACCCTGCGCTACCTCACGGAGGACGCGGTGACGAGCCTCGACGTCTCCGCGCTGACCAGACCCGTCACCCTGAAGGGGCCGGGGACCCACTGGGCGGCCCTCAGCCCCGACGGGCGGTTCCTCGCCTCCAGGGCGGACGGGGCGAGCGAGGTCGTGATCCGCGACGTCCGGCGGCGCGAACGCCTGGGCTCGCTGGACGTCGGGCCCGAGGGCGACGACGGCTACTTCAGGATGGCCTTCAGCGCCGACGGCGGGCGGCTGGCGGTCAACGGCGGCATGGACAAACCCTGGCTCACCGTCTGGGACACCTCCACCTCCAAGCGGATCACCGTCGCCACCCTCACCCGCAGCGGTTCGGCGGAGGCGGTGGCGATGAGCGCCGACGGCACCGCCGTGGCCTCGTACACCCGCTACTACGACGCCGCGACGCAGCCCGAGGGGGAGATCCACGTCTGGGACGTGCCCAGCGGGCGGCTCCGCTGGTCGCGGCCCCAGGAGACGGTCGAGAAGCTGGCGTTCACCCCGGACGGCGCGGCGCTCGCGGTCGCGGGAGGCGAGCACCGGCTGCTGGACGCGGGCACCGGCAAGCCGTTCGGCGACACCTACGGCTCGTCCACCATCCGCATCCCGGCGGTCGCGTTCGCCTTCGGCGCGGACGGTGCCCGCTTCACCGTCGCCGACCAGGAAGGGCGGATCTCGGTGTTCGAGACCCGGGGCAGGAAGCGGGTGGGCGAGATGATCCGGGGCGAGGAGGGGACCGGGGTCGGCCTGACGTACTCACCTCGCGGCGACGTCATCGCCGCGGCGGTGACCGAGCGGTCGGTGGGGATCTGGGACGTCGGGACCGGGCGCCGTCTCGGCCCGCCGGTCGCCGCCCAGACCGGCGATCTCAAGGCGCTGGTGTTCAGCCCCGACGGTGCCCGGCTGATCGCCGTCGACTCGGCGGGCACCCTGAGCGAGTATCCGGTCGAGCCGGAGGCGATGGCGCGGGCGGTCTGCGAGCGCGCGGGCCGCACCCTGACGCGCGAGGAGTGGCGCACCTATCTGGAGGACCTGCCCTACCGGGACGTCTGCCCGGCCTGAACGATCTTCGCAGGGCGGGACGAGGCCGGGGCTTCCCGCCTCGCCCGCCCGTCCCGGCGCGGGTTTTGGAGTTACTTGGGCGAGAGCCTGCCCTGTGACGGCTCTCCGCCGGGAATTTCACGATCAGGGGGATTTTGCCAGGGAGCTGTCACAGGCGCGGAAGCTGTCCTGTCTTAGCTGGTTACCGGATGGCGAGGGACGCTCTCGGGGGACAGGAAGGCATCTCATGAGGATCGTGGTAATCGGCGGCACCGGTCTGATCGGATCCAAGCTCGTGGCCAGGCTCGGCGAGCAGGGGCACGAGGCGGTGGCGGCCTCGCCCAACACCGGGGTCAACACCCTGACCGGCGAGGGGCTCGCCGAGGTGCTGGCCGGCGCCCAGGTGGTGGTCGACGTGTCGAACTCCCCCTCCTTCGAGGCCGCCGCGGTGCTGGAGTTCTTCGAGACCTCCACCCGCAACCTGCTCGCCGCCGAGGCGGCCGCGGGGGTGGGGCACCATGTCGCGCTGTCGGTGGTGGGCACCGAGCTCCTGGCCGAGAGCGGCTACTTCCGGGCGAAGATCGCCCAGGAGAAGCTGATCGAGAACTCGTCGATCCCGTACTCGATCGTGCACGCGACGCAGTTCTTCGAGTTCGCACACAGCATGGCCGACGCGGCCACCGACGGCGGCACGGTCCGGATGGCGCCGGTCTTCTTCCAGCCCGTCGCGGGCGACGACGTCGCCCGGACGGTCGGCAGGGTCGCGGTGGGCACCCCGCTGAACGGCAGGGTCGAGGTCGCCGGGCCCGAGCGCTTCCGGATGGACGGCTTCTTCCTGGACGCCCTGGCCGGCTGGGGCGACCCTCGCGAGGTCGTCACCGACCCGCACGCCCGCTACTTCGGCGCCGAGCTGGACGAGGCGACCCTCGTGCCGCAGAGCAAGGACGCGCTGCTCGGCGAGATCCGCTACGGCGACTGGCAGAGCCGTCCCGCCACCGGAAAGTAGCGCCCCGCCGGGCACCGGCCCGGCTCCACCACCCATTCGTCACTTCGTCACTTCGTCACGGAGGTACTTCCCATGCCGGACAACGACGCGCCGCACACCGGGCAGAGGCCGAGATCGACCGTGTGGCAGACGGCGGTCACCACGCTGCAGGAGGCGGAGCCTCCGTTCATCCCCGAGGGGGCGCACGCGATGACGATCGTCATCGAGTACCCGCCCGGGGATCCGGGCACGCCGCCGCACCGGCACTCCGGCCCGGCGTTCGGCTACGTGCTGGAGGGCGAGATGCTGTTCGAGCTGGAAGGCGAGCCCGAGCGCGTCATCCGGGCAGGGGAGGTTTTCTGGGAGCCGGGCGGTGACGTCATCCACTACCAGGACGGCAACAACCGCGACGACGTCCGGGTCCGTTTCACCGTCACGATGCTGTGCGACCCCGGCAAGCCGATGCTCACCCTGGTGGACGACGAGGAACTCGCCCGGCGCGAGGACCGCCGCGCCCCCCGCGGCGCCTGAGCCACGGACGGGCCCCCGCCGCGGCGCCGCCGCCGGCGACCCGTCCGGCTGGACATCCACCCGAACCACCATGACGTTCACCCGAACCACCATGACGTTCCCCTGAACCACCATGACGTTCACCTGAACCACAACGGAGGAAAAGATGGGCACCCCGACCGGCGAGAACGGCTTCCTGTACGAGCTGGAGGTCGAGGTCGAGGAGGAACTCACCCTGGTCGAGTCGAGCCACCCGGAGGAGGCCATGGACCTGCCGGTCACCGAGTGGCTGTTCGATCCGGCCGACGCCCAGCGCGACGAGATCGGCCTGCGCGGCCTTCTCGGCGCGGTCGAGGCGCTGGAGGGCGGCCCCCACCTCGATGGCTCCCACCTCGACGGCTCCCACCTCGACGGTCCTCCCCCGGACGGACGCGCCTGAGAAACCCGCCCCGAGCCGGCCCAGCGATCCCCGCCCCGAGCCGGTCCGGCGGCCCCCGCTCCGAGCCGGCCTGGCGGGAGCCCGTCCCGAGCCGGCCCGGCGCCGGTGGAACCGACCTCTTCGACAGCCGAAGCGAGACACTCATGAATCCCTCAGAATCGCAGGAGACAGCCGCTGCTCCCTCGTCAGCACGGATCGACACGCTCGAAAGCCTGCGCGGACACCTCCAGTGGGCGATCGAGCTGGAACACGCGACCCTGCCCCCGTACCTCTACGCCCTCTACTCGCTCGACCCGGAGCGGAACCCCGAAGCGGTCGAGCTGGTGAGCGGCGTCTTCGTCGAGGAGATGCTCCACCTGGCGCTGGCCGCGAACCTGCTCAACGCCGTCGGCGGGCGGCCGCTGCTGGACACCCCGCAGATGCTGCCGCCCCATCCCCGGCCGATGCCCCACGGGGACCGTTCCCTGCAGCTGTCACTGGTCCCGTTCGGCGCGGAGGCGCTCGGGATGTTCCTCCGGATCGAACGGCCCGCGCCGCCCGGCGCCCCCGTGGAGGGCGACGGCTACGAGACGATCGGGCAGTTCTACGGCGCGATCGAGGAAGGGCTGCGCCACCTGTGCGCCCGGCTCGGCGAGCGGGAGGTCTTCCGCGGCGACCCGGCCCGCCAGGCGACCGCCGAGCACTTCCGGCACAGCGCCGGGCGGCTGGTCGCGGTCAGGGACCTGGCGTCGGCGCTGGCGGCGCTGGAGGAGATCGTCGAGCAGGGCGAGGGCATGGCTCACGCCGAGGTCTGGGACGGGGACCAGGACGTCCTCCATCCCGGCCGGGAGGAGGTCGCGCACTACTACCGGTTCGAGGAACTCAGGGTGGGCCGGCGCTACCGGCGTGGCGACACCCCGCGCTCGGGGCCCACCGGCGCGGCGATCCCCATGGACCTCGCCGGCGTCCGTCCGATGCGGCGCAACCCACGTCTCTCCGACCACGCTCCGGGCAGCCCGATCCGGATCGCCCAGGAGAGGTTCAACCACACCTACTGCGCCGTCCTGCACCAGCTCGAACAGGCCTTCAACGGCAGCCCGGAGACGCTCACGGTCGCGACCGGCACCATGTACGCGCTCAAGACGCAGGCCCTGGCCCTGATGCGGATGCCCGACGAGGGAGGCAGGACGGCCGGTCCGACCTTCGAGTACGTGGCACCCGAACTCCGCGAGGTCCCGGCGACCGGCGACGGATCGTCGTGCCTCGCGACGGCCCGTACGTCGTGCGCGGCGGGGTCCCGCCCGGACGCGAACGCGAGACCGTCCCCGGCCTCCGAGGACGGCGACGCGCTGACAGCGCGGCGGCGATCCGATCCGGCCCGGCCGGGACCGCGGCCGTAGCCGCGCCTCGCCTCGCCTCGATGTGCGTCCCCGTCACTCGCCCCTCGTCAAAGGAAACATTCTTTCCGCGGGTCGCATCAAACACCGCATGAGAGTGGCGAAGGACTTGATCGTGGGCGACCCGTGGCGGCTGGGCGGCTACCGTCTCGCCGGGCGGCTGGGGACGGGTGTCCTGGGCGTGGTCTACGAGGGGTACGACCAGGGCGGGGGACGGGTCGCCGTGCGGGTCCTGCACGGCCGCCCGGGGGACGGTGCCCCGGCCGAGGCCGCCGCCGCCCGCCTCGTCACCTCGTCCTGCACGGCGAACGTGCTGGACGCCGACCTCGACGGGCCCAGGCCGTACATCGTGAGCGAGTACGTGGAGGGCCCCAGCCTGCGCCGGGCCGGGCGGGTCTTCGGCGACGACGACCTGCGCGGTCTCGCGGCCGCGGTCGCCACCGCGCTGACCGCCCTCCACGACGCCGGGGTGGTCCACCGCGACCTCACGCCCGACAACGTGATCCTCGGCGGGGACGGTCCCAGGGTCACCGGGTTCGGGATGGCCCCCGGGCGGATGACGTCGCTGACGGCCGGCAAGCTCAGGACGCGCGTGCCGTCGTACACGGCGCCCGAGGTCTTCACCGGCGGCGCGGCGGGCCCGGCCGCCGACGTGTTCGCCTGGGGCGGGATCGTGCTGTACGCCGCGACCGGAGAGGACCCGTTCGCCGCGGGCAGCCTGGGCGCGGTGATGCACCGCATCCTCTCGCTCGACCCCGACCTGGGCTCGCTGCCCGGCTTCCTGCGGCCGCTGGCCGCCGCGGCGCTCGCCAAGGACCCCCGCGCCAGGCCCGCCGCCCGCGACCTGCTGATCGCCCTGCTCCCCGGAGGCGCCCCGGACCCCGGCACCGCGGCGCTGCTTCGGGCGGGGACCGAGGTGGCCGCCGGGATCCGTACGGCCTGCGACGACCCCGGGCTGGGGGCGCTGGCCGAGTCCGCGTACGCCGCGCTCGGCCCCGCGGACCGGGAGCGCGCGCCCGCGGTGTTCCTCAGGCTCGTCGCCCTCGCCCCCGACGGGCAGCCGGTCGCCCGCGAGGCCAGGGTGCCCGCCGGATCCGAGCGCGTCCTGCGCGGCTTCGCGGGGCTGGTCGCCCACGAGGGGGACGAGGCGCGCCTGGTCCACCAGGCGCTCCCGTACGCCTGGCCGCGCCTGGGGGAGTGGGTCGAGGCCAACCGCGCCCGCCTCGCGGCGCGCGACAGGTTCGACCGGCTGCTTCCCCTGCTGCCGGTCGCGCTGATACTGGCACTCGTGGTGGTCGCCGGGGCACTCATGGCGGGACGGGTGGTCTGACCTGCGGATACCTGGGTAGAACCTTCACCGGGAATGCCATTGGTCTTCGGGGGAAACATGGCGAGCTGTGAGACGTGCGGTAACGACTACGACATGAGCTTCGAGGTGCACGCCCAGGGCAAGGTGCACATCTTCGACAGCTTCGAGTGCGCGATCCAGCGGATGGCGCCCATCTGCGAGCACTGCGGGGTCCGGATCGTCGGGCACGGCGTCGAGGCCGGGCAGCGCTGGTTCTGCTGCGCCCACTGCGCGAGGAAGGAGGGGGCGACCGCGATCGTGGACAAGGTCGGCGCGGAGGTGTGAGACATCCGGCGTGAGGCGGTGTTAACGAGACTGACACGATCCGGTGTTCCATGAGTCTGGCTGAGATCGCCTCCTGCCCTCACACTGGGGCCTATGTGGGATTTTGACGTCCTCGTTCTCGGGTCCGGGCCGGGCGGGCAGAAGGCCGCGATCGCCGCTGCGAAACTCGAACGGCGTGTCGCGCTCGTCGAGCGGCGCAACATGCTCGGCGGGGTCTGCATCAACACCGGCACCATCCCCTCCAAGACACTGCGCGAGGCCGTCCTGCACCTGACGGGCCTCAACCAGCGCGGCATGTACGGCCAGAGCTACCGGGTGAAGGACGAGATCACCGCGGCCGACCTGGGGATCCGCACCCAGCACGTGATCGGCCGCGAGATCGACGTGATCCGCAGCCAGCTGTCGCGCAACCACGTGACGACGCTCAACGGGCACGGCCACTTCGTGGACCCGCACACGATCGGTGTCGTCGACGAGCACGGCCACGAGACCAAGGTCACCGCCGACAAGATCGTCATCGCCACCGGCACCCGCCCGGCCCGCCCCGACACCGTGGAGTTCGACGGCCACACCATCATCGACTCGGACGGCATCCTGCAGCTGCAGGACATCCCCGACTCGATGGTGGTCGTGGGCGCCGGGGTGATCGGCATCGAGTACGCCTCCATGTTCGCCGCGCTGGGCACCAAGGTGACGGTGGTCGAGCGCCGTGACCGGATGCTCGACTTCTGCGACCTGGAGATCGTCGAGGCGCTCAAGTACCACCTGCGCGACCTCGCGGTGACCTTCCGCTTCGGCGAGACCGTCGCCGCCGTGGAGCGCCGTCCCCGGGGCGCGCTGACCGTGCTGGAGAGCGGCAAGCGGATCCCCGCCGAGACGGTGATGTACTCGGCCGGACGCCACGGCATGACCGACGAGCTCGCTCTGGAGGCCGCGGAGCTCGCCGCCGACGCCCGGGGCCGCATCCAGGTCGACGAGCACTACCGCACCACCGTGCCGCACATCTACGCCGTCGGCGACGTCATCGGGTTCCCCTCCCTGGCCGCCACCTCCATGGAGCAGGGCCGCATCGCCGCCCACCACGCCTGCGGGGAGCCGCTGCGCGGCATCCACCACCTGCAGCCGATCGGCATCTACACGATCCCCGAGATCAGCTTCATCGGTCCCACCGAGGACGAGCTGACCGCCTCCCACGTTCCCTTCGAGGTCGGCATCTCCCGCTACCGCGAGCTGGCCAGGGGCCAGATCATCGGCGACACCTACGGCATGCTGAAGCTCCTGGTCTCCCCGGACACCCGCGCCCTGCTCGGCGTGCACGTCTTCGGCACCGGCGCCACCGAACTCCTGCACATCGGCCAGGCCGTCATGGGCTGCGGCGGCACCATCGACTACCTGGTCGACGCCGTCTTCAACTACCCCACCCTGGCCGAATCCTACAAGGTCGCCGCCCTGGACGCCATGAACAAGCTCCGCCGGGTGGCCCGCTTCGAGCTCTGATCCCTGTTCGCCCCCGGGGGCGGAGGCCGGGTCGCCCCCGAAACGATGATCGAATACCGCGGACCCGGGCCGCTCTCTGTGGTGAAATATGCCGAATGGAGAGAGCAAGGCAGCTGGTGGGCGAGATGCTGATCCACTGCTTCGTGATCGTCCTGCTCACCGGCGGCTTCCTGGCGTTCTTCTTCACGCCCAGCGGCCGGATCGTGGCCTACGACGGCCTCTACGGGCCGCTGCGGGGCGTCCCCATGAGTGCCGCCTACGACTCGTTGCTGAAGATCAGCTTCGATGTGCGCGGCGGCCTGTTCGTGCGGGGGCTGCACCACCATTCCGCTGTCCTGCTCGGCCTGGGAACCGTCGTCTGGCTCATGCTCGGCCGGTTCCGGTACGCGCTCGCGGTGCTGGGTCTGGGCGCGCTCGCCGGGCTCTCCGGCTACGGGGCCACCGACGACCTGCTGTCAGGGACCTTCCTCGGAAGGCTGCCCGTTCCCCTGTGGTACGGCCTGCACCTGCTGACGGCCCTGGCCGTGGGCACCACCCTGGTGATCTCCTCGCGGCGGGAGGCGGCCCAGCGGCCCAGAACGCTCCCGTTCGTGGCACTGAGCTTCGGCCTCACCCTTCTGGTGGTCTTCTGGCTCTGATCCGCCACCTGCCCGTGGTGGGATTTTCCTTTCACACCCCGTCTGCCGATGTCGCCGTCTGCTCCGTCATCGCGTGAGTCAGCTCGTCGGCGAGCCCGTTCAGGTGGTGGGCGCGGGCGTCGGCGAGCATCATCCGCAGGTCGCTCGCCACGCGCCGGGATCGAACACCGGTGGCGTCCCGTACGGCCTGGCGCGCCTCGTGTTCACCGGCTTCGCGGTCTCCGGCGCGCATGTGCAGGACGGCCAGCCGGGTACGGCAGCGCAGCCCGGTCCGGGTGCGGCCGGAATCCAGCCGGTTCAGGGTGGAGGAGAGGCGTTCACGCGCCCGGGTGTCCTCGCCCAGGGAGAACAGGGCCAGGCCCAGGGCGCTGTCGTGGTGCCCGGGGGAGACGGTGATACGCCGTGCCCATTCGGGAGACGACGCCGAGCGCGGTCTGGTCAGTGCCTCCTCGGCCAGGTACACATGTCGCAGCCCTGCCTGGCGGTCGTGGGCGGCCGCGCAGTGGCGGGCGGCGACCGCGTGCAGGTTGGCGCGTTCGGCCGACCCGATCCGCTCGTCTCCCAGGGCCAGACGAAGGATCTCCACCCCTTCCCGAGGGCGGCCCGAATCGGTGACGACGGTCGACAGGTCCAGCATGACGTGGGCGCGCAGGTCCCGGTCGGCGCCGCGTGCGGAGGTGTCCAGCGCGAGCGTGAGCACCTTGGTGGCCCTGGCGGTGTCGCCCGCGTCGTAGACGGCCCAGCCGAGGCGATCGGCCAACAGACCGATGGCCGAGGACAGGCGTTCGCGAACCGGCGTTGTCATCGGCCTGTCCAGCAGCTCCATCGCCCAGCCGAGGGAGCCGCGCGCCATCGCCGCCGCCATGCTCCCGCCGTGGGCCAGGTCCATGCGGGTGTAGAGGTCGGCGGCGGCCTCGACCGCCTGGACCTCGGCGATGCCGACACCGGCCGGGTCCTCGTCGCCCGGACCGTCCAGCAGCCGGGCGAGCGGCTCCAGCGGGGCCGCCCCCACGGAGGCCGCCGCGATGATTCCCAGAACACTTCTGCGTTTCATATCTTCCTCGGTGTCCATAGTGTCCGGTAAAAGAGATTCCCTGTCCGTTGCCGCAACATGCACGCCCAGTGCCTGTTGGTAGCTGCGAAGTAAGGCTGGAGTGGCCTCGCGTTGTCCGCGTTCCACCCGGCTGAGGTGTCCTTTTGATATGCCGATTCGCTCGGAGAGCACGTCGAGGCTGACCTTCGCTCCAAGCCGTGCTGCCCGCAGGTCCGGGCCACTGACCACGCTGAACGCCTCCTCCAGCCGGTGCGGCAACGATCGTTGCGGCACCGGCGCAACAGTGAATTGCCGGTTGTCGCCCCTCATGCTTTACACAGGCAGGGAACCAGCGGACATCAATTGTTTCCCTTGTCGTGAAATGTGGTTTCTCTGTTCGGTAATCATCAGGAGTAACCGCCGTCACGTGAATACGGCGCAGTTCATGGTGGCTCCGGTGCGGGGACGCGGTCAATGACTACGGTTGAGGGCGGCACTGTGAACAGCTTCGAAACGGGCGCGGACCTTCGGCGGCACACCCGGCCGACCGTCCCGGTCCTGATTACGGTCGATCCTTGTCATGCGGCTGAAAGCCTGCGAACGGCTCTGGGCGAGCACGGCATCGCCTCCGACGTTCACGACGGTTACGGGCTGGCGCTGGTGTCGGTCTGGGTGGGGCTGGTGGTGTGGTGTGACGGGGCGCGGTTCTGGTGGCGTACCGGGGGGGGGACGCCCGGCGGGGGCGGTTCGTCTATGCCTGGCATCCGGTGACCGAGCCCGGCCGTGCCGCTCGGCGCATAACGTTCCGCTACCGGGAGTTGAGGGAGACGCATCCGCTGTCGGAACTGATCGCCGAGAGCATGTCGTGATCGTTCTGGACGCGTGCCTGAGCCCGCACGTGGTGATGGCCCAGCGTGATCATGTACGGCTGGAGTGGCGAAGGCCGTACCCGGCGCTGGGACGAGTGCGTTCGGTGGCCTGGACCTGTTTCTGCCGGGCCACGGTCTACGAGTTGTGCGAGGGCGCGGGACGTGCGTTCCTGCGGCGGACCGTCCAGCGCGACGACGGGGACGACGAGGTCCACGAGACCTCCACATGGCCGGTCGGAGAGGCTCGGGCGATCTGGACGGCACTGCTGTCCGGTAGGGCCCGGTAGGAACGGGTGCGGTGGCGCGGGATCTGGAGGGACCCGCGCCCCCGCACCTTGATGGTCGGCGTGTGGAAAACCGCAGCCGGTACGAGTACGCGCATCATTTCGGCGGGCAGGTGAGAAAACCGGGCGGTTCCCGCCCCGAAGCCGCGGTGGGTGGGCCGCGTAGCCGGGAAAACCGTTCGGCCGGTGGGACGGTCACGGCCTACCATGCGGACGCGTGAGCAGAAGATTGCGCGGGATCGCGGCCGTCAACGAGCGGATCGCCGCCGAGGGCGAGTATCCGGCCGACGACGGCACCGTCGTCGTGGGCCCGGCGCTGAAGGCGGCGCTCTCCGGCACCGTGAGCCACCCGGCGGACGGGCACATCGACGTGCCCCACCCGGCGCCCGACCACCGCCGGACGTCCTTCGAGGTGACCGCCGAGGGCAGTCTCCAGGCCGCGCTACGGCTGCACCTCGCCGGGGCCGGGCGGATCGCCGTCCTGAACTTCGCCTCGGCCCGTAACCCCGGAGGCGGCTACCTCGGCGGCGCCAAGGCCCAGGAGGAGGATCTCTGCCGCAACGCCCTGCTGTATCCCTGCCTCCTGCGGGCTCCCGACTACTACGCCGCCCACCGCGCCTCCTCCGACCTGCTCTACAGCCATCGCGTCATCTGGTCTCCCGACGTTCCCGTGCACCGCGGCGACGACGGCCGGCTGCTGAGCGAGCCGTACCCTGTCTCCTTCCTGACCTCTCCCGCTCCCAACGCCGGAGAGGCGCTACGCCGTGACCCGGGCGTGCGGGACCGGATCCGGCGCGTGCTCCACGAGCGCGCGGAAAGGGTGCTGGCCGTGGCCGCCCATCACGGCGCGTGCGAGCTGGTCCTCGGCGCCTGGGGATGCGGGGTGTTCCGCAACGACCCCCGCGAGGTCGCCGAGGCGTTCCACACCCACCTCACCGCGGGCGGCGCGTTCTCGGCGATGTTCGAACGGGTGGTGTTCGCGGTCTGGGACCGTTCACCCGACTCCGCCAACCGGGCCGCGTTCGCCGAACGTTTCGCCTCCGTGGCGGGACCGGTCTCCGGACGACCGTGAGTGTCACAGCCACGGAAGGATCCGCCGAGCGCCGAGAATCTTCCAGATCAAGGGAGCGGTTCTCGCCGGTCCGTCCGTGAGTCGGTCCGTCCGTGAGTCGGTCCGTCCGTGAGTCGGCCCGTCCGTGAGTCGGCCCGTCCGTGAGTCGGCCCGTCCATGAGCCAGTCCGCCTATGAGGAGCCGCGGGTGAGGGCGAGGGTCGCGACGGTCACGATGACCACGGTCAGTGCGAGTGCCCACCATCCGCACACGGTCCCGCGATGTTGCATCGCCTCCGCCTCGCGGTAGTTGCCTCTGCCCTTCTCGACGTGGGCCAGGACCCCGAAGACGATCGCCGTCATTCCGAGCGGCGAGCAGCCGAGCATGCCGATGACGCCGAGTACGAAAGGCAGGGCTCCCAGGTCGGGAATCGGGGCCGGGGGCGCGGGCCATGGGCCGGGCCGGTCCGTCCATGGCCGCCGACCGTGTTCAGGCCGACCGTAGCCAGGTCGGTCGTATTCGGGACGGCCATAGTCAGGCCGACCGTAGCCGGGCTGGCTGTAGCCGGTTCGCGGGTGTTCGGGCTCCCAGTACTGATCGGGCCGCCGATACTGCTCAGGCTGCTCAGGTTGCCCGAATCCCGGGTGCTCCTCCCACCGCGGGGTCTCATGGGCAGGCTCGTCGTACCCGTGGCTCCGGCCGGGGCCGGTCCGGTCACCGGACGGGCCGAAGCCGGGCTGGGCGCGGGTCCACTCGCCGTCCGAGGCACCGGCTTCGTCGGGAGAGGCCTCAGGGGTGTGGGGATGGTGTTCCGTCACCGGCGGTCCGGTGAGACGTTCCGTCAGGAACGCGTCGTAGGCGGCTCTGGTGTCGGCGTCCGACAGGATCTCGTAGGCGCGGCGCGCCAGATTGAACGCCCGGCTGTCCTTCGTCCCCGTCTTGTCGGGGTGGGTGGCCTGGGCCAGGCGCAGGTACGACGCCCTGATGTCGCGGGCGTCCGCGTCGTGCGGGAGGTTGAGGACGTCGTAGGCGTTGTGGGCTGCCAGACCGTCGAACCGCCGGTCCGTCATTCCCTCAGTGCCTTCTGGCCACGTGGGCGATCCGGCAGATGAGACGCCAGGTGAAAGGGCTCCCCGCGTACCCTCTCGGTTGCGAGCGCGTTCCCGACGCGAACGTCACCTTGCGGCCGTCGGTGATGTAACACCAGATGCTCCATCCGGAATTAACGAGATTGTCGGAATCCTCGTAGTACCAGAAGGACCTTGGCTTTTCCCCGCCGCCGAAAGGCTCCTGAAGGAGAACCTGGGCGCGGTGCGGCAGGTGGCCGAGGAAGTCCCGGAACTCCTGGCTGAACCCGCTCTCCCGGCCGGTCGCCGCCGCGCCCGCCGCTCCCGTCCCGCCCCCGCCCGCTCCGGCGGGAGGGGTACGGTCGTGGATCTCCTCGAAGCGGAAGGACGCGGGGTCGAGGGGCAGGTAGGTGATCTCGTGCTGGCGGCGTCCGGCCGCCGACACGATCGGGGTGGCCTCGCAGAGCGCGTGGCTGCCGAGGACGACCCCGTAGATCTGCTCGGCGCTCCACTGGTGGGCCCACCATTCCAGCACCTCGCCGGCGCGCGCCTCCATCTTCTGCCGTACGACCGGATTGAGCATCTCCCACGCGCGTTCCCGACCGGCCATGTCCGGGACGGTGGGGACGTCGCCCGCCGGATAGGTCGGCGGCCGGTCGACCCTCCCTTCCCGGCCTCGGGAGGGGAGGTTCGATCCCGGCCAGGGGATCGGCTGGTTCCGGGGGCGGTCGAGTTCTCCGAAGTCGGCCATGGCCCTCATTTTTCCCGTCACATTTGAGGTGCGATGCGACGGCCCGTTTTTGTTATGGGATCACAACAACGGTTGGATTGTCGCCCCAATGCGAACACTGCGCGCGCACCCTCCGTGAATGGAGGTTCCGGCTCGGTGAACCCGCGGGGATATCCGGCCCACCCATATTAAATTTTGTATTCAAAGGGCGTTTCAGGAGTAGGCGAGACGCGCTACGGCACGGAGACGGTGGCGACCCGGCGTCGTTCCAGGACGATGACCGCGATCACCAGCGCGGTCAGCGCGACGAGCTGCGCGAGGGCCGACCAGAGGCCGAGCGCGACCGTCAGGAGCGAGACCAGGGCACCGGCGGCCCGCAGGCCGTTGCCCGCGATGCCGAGGACGCGCCGGAACCAGGCGTCGCCCGCCATGAACAGGGCGACGCCCGCGGCCAGGGTGAGGGCCGCGCCGAACTTCAGCGGGTCGGCCGGGTGACCGATCGCCTTCTTCACGCCCGCGGCGACCGCGACGATGCCCAGCAGCATCGGGATGTGCGCGTAGAAGTAGGCGCCGAGGATCAGCCGGGTGCGCCGCACCGGCTCGGCCGCCTCCAGGACGTGCTCGGCGCGCGTCTCGTCGTCGCCGCCGAAGTAGAGCCACCACAGGCAGGCCGCCAGCGCGAGACCGAGCACCGCCGCCAGGCCGAGGGCGAGGCCGACGTGGAGCCCCTTGGCGCCGATGCCGATCGCCACGATCGACTCGCCGAGCGCCACGATCACCAGCAGGCCGTGCCGCTCCACGATGTGCCCGGCCCGCAGGTCGAAGCCCTTCTGCCCGATGAAGTACGGGCTGCCCCACAGCAGGACCACCGCGCCCGCCCACAGCAGATAGGTGTACGGCGCGGGGACCAGGGCGGCCAGGCCGATGAGCGCGACCCCGCCGAGGTTGAACGGCAGCACCCGGGCGAAGGCCGAGGTGACCTGCAGGTACAGCCCGGCGTGCACGACGATCAGCAGCAGGTACCCGACCGCGAACGCCACGCCGTCGCCGTCGAACGCCGAGGGGATCGACAGGGCCACGATCATGAATCCGGCCATGCCCAGCAGGATCAGCACCCTGCGGGCGGGCCGCGTCGGGGGGACGGCGTTGGTCAGCCAGGCGTAACCGGCGTACATCCACCAGATGGCGCCGAAGACCAGCAGCGCCCGCAGCGCGCTCTCGGCGGGCCTGCCGTCCTGCAGGCCGTCCACCATCAGGCCGGTGAGCTGGGTGACGGTGAAGACGAAGACCAGGTCGAAGAAGAGTTCGAGGGTGGAGACGCGGAGCTCGGTCTCCGGCGGAGCGGGTTCGGCCCGCTCCGCGAACCAGCCGGGAAGACGCATCCGATCATTGTGCGGGTACGGCACCCGCCCGCGAATCTCAATAAAAGTCGGAAAAAGACCTTCTGTTCCCGATGGGAGATATGCGGCTTAAATAATCAGCTCTCGCTGGAGGGCCGGTCCTTCTTCCCGGCCACGAGCGTGTCGCCGGGCTTGCCGGGCGCGGGCGCCGCGACCGGCGTGGGCGTGGTCGCGGGGGTCGCCGGGGGCGCCGGGGGCACCGAGGTCGCGGCGCCGGACGGGGGCTTGCGGGTGCGCGTACGGGGCCGGGCGGCGGCGGGGAACTCCGCGGTGTCGGTGGCGCCCTCCGGGGTGGGCCCCGCCGAAGTGGGCCCCGCCGAAGTGGACCCCGCAGAGGCGGGCCCCGCCGAAGTGGATCCCGGCGAGGTGGACCCTGCCGGGGTGGATCCCGTCGAGGGCCTCTTCGAGGGGGACTCCGCCCAAGTGGGCTCGTCCGGGGTGGCGGGCCTTCTGCCCGGGGCGGGCGCCGCGTGGGTCTCGGGCTCGCGCAGCGCGGCGATGACGTCGTCGGCCTCGGTCTCGGCGGCGAAGTCCTCGGCCGCCTCCGCCTCGCGGCGCTTGATCACCACCATGTGGTCGACCGACAGGCGGCCCGCGCCGCCGACCGCGAGCAGGATGGAGGCGGCGCCGAGCGCGACGATCAGCTTGGCGTCGCCGCCGGTGAGCGGCAGGCCCACCTCGCCGCTGGCCAGGATGAACACGGCGAGGGCCTCGGCGAACAGCAGCAGCCCGCACGCGGCCACCGCCAGACCCGCGACCAGCAGCGCGCCGCCGATGAGTTCCGTGAGCATGGTGGTGGCGGCCCACACGTAGGGCCCGGAGGCTCCCAGGCTCGTGAACTGCTCGGCGGTGGCGTTCAGGCCCGCTTCGAGCTTGTGCCAGCCGTTGGCGAAGAAGATCCCTCCCACGCCCAGCCTGGCGGCCAGGGAGGCAAGATCATGAAGGGTTTTTCGCACGGTTCCTCATTCTGGTTAGATTCCCCGTTCTTGCCCATGCTTGACCGATAAATGACCGAGCTTAGACCTTCCAAACCCCTCACGAGGGGTCGTTCCCCTGTCTGTCGGGGCGGCGGGGCACCAGCAGTGTCACGGCCAGCGCGGTGGTGACGAGCAGGAACACGCTCACCAGAACCGTCACGTGCAGGCCGGAGACGAACGCGACGCGGGCCGCGCCGAGCAGGGCGTCCCCCACGCCGCCGCCGATCTCGCGCGCCACGTGCGCGGCGGAGGCGAGCGACTGGCGGGCCTCGTCCATCATCGCGGGCGCGACACCGTGGACCGTGGCCAGCGAGGGGGCGTACACGATCGTGGTGATCGTGCCGAGCACCGCGACCCCGAGCCCGGCGCCCAGTTCGTAGGCGGTCTCCTCGACCGCGGCGGCCCCGCCCGCGTGGGACTCCGGGGTGGACGACATGATCGTGTCGGAGGCGGCGAGCAGGGTGACCTGGATGCCGAAGCCGATACCGACGAAGCACAGCGTCAGGGCCACCGGATGCCCCTCGGTGTGCCAGGTCAGGGTGGGGGCGAGGGAGAGGGCGGTCAGCGCCAGCCCGCCGCCCATCGTGGCGCGCAGCCCGAACCGGCGCAGCAGCCGCGCCCCGGCCAGGCCGCCCGCGATCGAGGCGATCATGAGGGGGAGCATCCGTACGGCCGCCTGGAGCGGGCTGTCGCCGAGGACCAGCTGGAGATACTGGGCGAGCATGAGCTCCAGCCCGACCAGGGCGAAGACCGTGAGCAGCACGGCGCCCACCCCCGCGCGGAACGCCCGCCGCCGGAACAGGCTCAGGTCCAGCAGGGGGAAGGCCAGCCGCCGCTGCCTGCGGACGAACCAGACCAGCAGCCAGGCACCCCCCAGGAACGCCGCCAGGCCGCCCAGGTGCCCCGCCCCGGCCTCCTTCAGGCCGAAGGCCACCCCGAGGATGCCCAGCACCGACAGCAGCGCGCTGAGGGCGTCCCACGGCCGGTCGGCGCGCCTGCGGGACTCGGGCAGGAGCCTGGCCGCGACGGGCAGCAGGACCAGCAGGATGGGAACGTTGATCAGGAAGACGGCGCCCCACCAGAAGTGCTCGACGAGCACCCCTCCGACGATCGGGCCGACCGCGGCCCCGGCCGCGGCCACCGCGCTCCACACGCCCAGCGCGATCGCCCGCTCGTGCCGGTCGGTGAAGACCTGCCGGATGATCGAGAGCGTGGCGGGCATGATCATCGCCCCGCCGAGGCCGAGCAGCGCGCGCGCGGAGATCAGCGCGAGCGGGGTCGGCGCGAACGCCGCCGCGGCCGAGGCGACGCCGAAGACCAGGTATCCGGCCAGCACCAGGCGCTTGCGCCCGTAGCGGTCACCGAGGGTGCCGAAGGTCAGCAGCAGCGGCGCGACCATCAGCGAGTAGACGTCGATGATCCACAACAGCTCCACGGAGGAGGGTTCGAGGGCGGCCGTCAGCGCCGGTACCGCGATGTGCAGCACCGTGGCGTCCACCGCGATCAGCAGCAGACTGAAGCAGAGAACGGCGAGGACCGACCACCGGCCGGCCCCGGATGCCCGAGGGTCGCCGTCCGCGCGTCTGGCCATGACGGTGGTCATGGGCCGCTCAGAATCTGCCGGCCTGGACGAACATGCGTCGCAGCTTAGGCGAAGTCGGGCAGTGTCCGGGGCGGCATTGAACGATTGATTCGCATAGCTATGTCCGTTTTACGCCCTCGATCGGGCGGCGCTCCGGGCTGTTGGCAACCTCTCTAGAGAGATACAGGCATATACCGTCGTCTAGGCAAAAAGTGATCTCGCATCGACCATGGCGATCGTGGGGAGCCAGCGCGAGGTCCGTGAGCCGCCGTGGTGAGCGGGCCCGGCGGGGACGACCCCGCCCCGGTCCCGCCGCCGCGCGATCCCACCGACCCCCGGCACGGACGCGACCCCGCCCCGGTCCCCGTGCCGCCGCCCAGGGACCCGTCCGACCCCCGGCAGTGGTGCGCCGTGGCCGCCGCGTGGCTGGGCCGCGACCGGCCCGAGGCGGCGCTGGAGGCCGCCCGCAGGGCGCTGGACCTCGACCCCCGCTCCGAGTCGGTCACAGACTGGGGGTACCGCCTGGCCAGCCTCGCGTTCGAGCGGCTCGGCCGCGACGCGGAGGCCGTGGCCGCCGCCGAGGAGGCCGTTCGCCTCGCGCCGGGCTCCTGGGCCGCGCGGATGCGGCTGGGAGCCGCGCTGCGCCGGGTGCCGGGTCGCTGGCGCGAGTCGCGGGCGCAGGCGGACAGGGCCGTCCGCTACGCGCCCGAGGAGCCGGACCCGCACGTCCTCGCCGGAGACCTCGCGCTGCTGCGCGGCGAGTACGACCTCGCGGAGACCGCCTACCGCGAGGCGCTGCGCCGCCTGCCCGGCCACCCGGGCGCCAGGGTCAACCTCGGCCTGGCCCGGCTGCGCTGGGAGCGCCCGCGCGCCCACCACGACCCCGCCTGGCCGGTCGACCCGCGCGAGACGGGCCGGGCCAGGCGGGCCCTGGAGCGGTGGTCGCGGCAGACCCGGATCCTGCTGGCCGTCGCCCTCGTCGTGGTCTGCGCCGCGGAGTTCGGGCTCGGCCTGGCCTCAGCGGCGAGGATCGGCGGCGGGCTGGTGCCGCTCGCGGTCCTGGCGATCACCCTCAGGCAGGCTCAGCGGGTCAGGCTCTGGTCGTACGTGCCCGGCATGCTCGCCCGCGACCTGTGGCTCAGCGCGTCGATCGCGATCACCCTGGCCGCCGTGGCCGCGTACGTCGCCGCCGTGGCCACCCTCCCGGCCGAGGCCCCGCCGTTCCCGTCCGGCCCGCCGCCGGGCGCGCCCGGGGCGGTCTGGGCGGCCCTCGCCGGGCTGGTGCTCCTCAACGGGACCGTGCTGCTCTTCCTGCGTGTGCTCGTCGAGGCGTGGCGCGGGCGGCCGGTCAGGGCGCTGGCCGAGTTCGCCGCCGCCGGTGACGAGCGCACGGCCAGGCGCGACGTGAACGTGACCCTCTGGCTGGTGGCGGGCCGGGTCTGGTCGGTGCCGGTGGCGATCGTGGTGGCGGTCGTCGTGCTGGACGAGCGGAGCTGGGCGACGGCAGCTCTCGTCGTGCCGCTCGCGCTCGGCTGGGCGCGCGGCCGGGCCGGGCCGGGCCCCGGCCTCACCCTCGCGCCGGCCTCGGACCGAGGGCTGGCGGCGGTGCTGGCCCTGTCCGTCTCGGCGTCGGTCCTGCTCGGCGCGGCCGGGGCGGCACCGGCCCTCGGGCTCGCCACGGTGGGGGAGACGGCGGGGGAGTGGGCCTGGCGGGCCGGGATCGCGCTGCTCGCCGTACCGGTGGCGATCTTCGCCACCAGGTCGGTGCGGGCGTGGTGGCGCGGCGCGCCCGGCCCGTGGCGGGCCTCGCTGGTCATGTACGACGACCGCGGGAGCCGCCTTTCCGGCGACGCCGGGCCGCCGGTGGGACTCAGCGGGGAGGTGCGCGCGGCCTTCACCTACGCGCGGGGGGTGGTGCTCGCCTACGCCGACGCCGGCGGCCCGCGCGCGCTGGCCGTGGGCGCGGTGAGCTCGGTCGGCCCGGGCGGCGAGCTGCGCCTGATCGCCGCCTCCGACGCCTGGGAGGCCGCCGAGCGCGACCCCAGGGTGGCGGTCTTCGTCGCCGACCCGCTCGACCGCCGCTTCTGGGCCGAGGTACGCGGCATCGCCATCGGCGACACCGAGGCCGACCTGCTGAGGATCACCCCCAAGGAGGTCGTGGTCGGCGAGTACCCCGGCCGCCACCAGGGCCGGGCCCACCGCGACTGACCCGTCCCGCCGGGGTACGGGTCAGTCGCGGTGGTCATGGGCCGCTTCGCGTGGTCCGCAGCAGCCACGGGCCGCTTCGCACGGTCCGCTTCGCACGGTCCGCAGTGGTCATGAGCGGCCTCGCGCGGACGCGGCGGCCATGAGCCGCCTTGCCGGGCAGTGACATTTCCCTGCCCGCTCACCGGCGCGTGCCCCCGCGCGGACGGGCGGCGGGAGGCGGCAGGGACAGGGGCGTACCACCCGCCGGGAACGCGGGCGCGGGCCGCCGCGCGCGGGGCTCGGCGGCGGCACAGGGAAGCGTGGGACCGGAGAGACGGCGCGCGCCGAGCTTGCCGCCTCGGACGTTGGTTTCATCCGTTCTCATCCGGATATCTGATCGTGCCCGCACGACGGCGTGGCGCGCCCCTCAGGCACGCGCAAACGTCCCCTTGTTGCGGTATAACCGGGGGCGGACCGGGGAGGCGTGATGCGGGAATCCAGCAGGGCCCGTCCGGCGGGGCGCGCGGCGGCACGGGATCTGTTCGAGCAGGTGCGGCTGGGCTACTTCCGGCTCTCGCCGCCGCTGCGCAGGCTGATCTACCTCGCGGTGCTGGCCGGGGCGGTCGGGCTGGCGCTGGCCCTCGGCTGGTCGATCCTCAGCACGATCTTCGTCACCCTGACGCTGCTCGGCTTCGCGGCGCTGACCCTGAGCTTCCCCCGCGCCGCCGCCACCCTGCTCGTGGTGCTCGCCTGGCTGGCGGGAAACCTGATCTTCCAGACCGTCCTCTTCGGCCTGAACTCACCGATCCCGACGGCGCTGATGCTCCTCGGCCCCCTGGTCGCCGGAGCCGCCCACCTCATCCGCTGGGTCCCCCCGTGGGTGACCACGGTCATGGCGCTGGTGCCCGCCGGGATGACGGCCCTCCTGCTCGGCGTGGCCGTCACCGGGTTCGGGCCGTACCCGGCCATCTGGGTCACGTACGCCGTGGCGGCCGGGGTGCTGGTCTACCGGTTCCTGCAGGCCCGCCGGGTGCGGGAGGCGGCGCTGGAGCCGGGGGAGCGGCGCCAGACCGGGCTCCCGGTCCGCGAGGGCGGGCATTTCCCCCCCGCCCAGGGGAGCGGAGAGCGGGACGCGCCGCCGCCCATCTCGGTGGAGGAGGCGCTCGGCGAGCTGGACGCCATGATCGGCCTCGCCCCGGTGAAGGAGCAGGTCCGCTCGATCGCCGCCTCGATCGAGGCGGCCAGGTTACGCAGGGAGGCCGGATACTCCACCGAGCCGCCGATGCGGCACTTCGTGTTCGTCGGCCCGCCGGGCACCGGCAAGACCAGCGTGGCCAGGACCGTCGCGAAGATCTTCTACGCCTTCGGCCTGCTGGAGACCCCCTACGTGGTGGAGGCCCAGCGGGCCGACCTGGTGGGGGAGTTCCTCGGGGCCACCGCGATCAAGACGAACGAGCTGGTCGACCGGGCGCTGGGCGGGGTGCTGTTCGTCGACGAGGCGTACGGCCTGATCAACCCCGGTGACGGCCAGCCCGACAGGTTCGGCGCCGAGGCCGTGCAGACGCTGCTCAAGCGGGCCGAGGACGACCGTGACCGGCTGATCGTCATCCTGGCCGGATACGAAAAGGAGATGGCCACCTTCCTGGCCTCCAACCCCGGCCTGTCCAGCCGGTTCTCCAGCAGGGTCCGCTTCCCCAGCTACGCTCCGGACGAGCTGCTCCGGATCACCGAGCTGCTGCAGGCGCGCCGGGGCGACCGGATGGCGCCCGAGGCCGCGCCCGCCCTGCTCGCCCGCTTCGAGGACATCCACCGGCGCGCGATCGTCGACGAGCTGGGCAACGCCCGGTTCGTCCGCAGCCTCGTGGAGGCCGCCGCGCAGGCCAGGGACGTGCGCGTGGTCGGGGCGGGCGGCGCGCCCACCACCGAGGACCTGGTCACCACGGTCGGGGGCGACGTCGTCAAGGCCTTCGACGAGCTCACCGCCCGCTATCGGGGCTACCAGGCCGCCCCCTCCCTCGAGGAGGCGCTCGCCGACCTCGACCGCATGGCCGGTCTGGAGCCCGTCAAGCGGCAGGTGCACGCGATCGCCGCGCAGCTCAGGGTGGCGAAGATGCGCCAGGAGCGCGGGCTGCCGACCCCGCCGCAGATGCGGCACTTCGTCTTCGCCGGGCCGCCCGGCACCGGCAAGACCACCGTGGCCCGCATCCTGGGCCGCATCTTCGCCGCGCTGGGCCTGCTCGCCCAGCCCGACGTGGTCGAGGCCCAGCGGGCCGACCTGGTCGGCCAGCACCTCGGGGCCACCGCGATCAAGACGAACGAGCTGGTCGACCGGGCGCTCGGCGGGGTGCTGTTCGTCGACGAGGCCTACGGCCTGGTCAACTCCGGCTACAGCGGGGGCGACGCCTTCGGCACCGAGGCCGTGCAGACGCTGCTCAAGCGGGCCGAGGACGACCGCGACCGGCTGGTGATCATCCTGGCGGGGTACGAGCGGGAGATGGACGCCTTCCTGTCGTCCAACCCGGGCCTGGGCAGCAGGTTCAACCAGCGGGTGCAGTTCCCCTCGTACTCCCCGGGGGAGCTCACCGAGATCGCGGTGCTGCTCGCCGACGAGTCGGGCGACCGGTTCGACGACGCCGCCTGCCGCGACCTGGCCGAGGTCTTCACCTGGGTCTGCGACGAGGGCCTGATCGACGGTCTCGGCAACGGCAGGTTCGCGCGCTCGCTCTTCGAACGCGCCGCGATGCGCAGGGACGTGCGCCTGGCCGCCCTCGGCGGCGCCACCGCCAGCGCCGCCGACCTGACCACCATCACCAGCGCCGACCTGCGCGCCGCCGTGGACGAGCTCGCCGGGAAGTGACCCGGCTCCCCCGGAGGCGGCCGGGGCATTACGAAAGGCGTCTCCGGCTCCCCGGAAGATGATCCCGGACCCGACGGGCGTCCTCCCGGCTCCGATCGCCCGCGCTCCGGACCGGACAGGCCCCTGCCCGGACCCGCCCGGCCGGCTCGCGTACCCGATCGGCCGACCCGTGAGCCCGCCCGGCCGGCTCGCGGGCCCGGCCCGCTG
The DNA here is from genome assembly GCF_042888905.1 of Streptosporangium sp. NPDC002721. Taxonomy (NCBI): domain Bacteria; kingdom Bacillati; phylum Actinomycetota; class Actinomycetes; order Streptosporangiales; family Streptosporangiaceae; genus Streptosporangium; species Streptosporangium sp. NPDC002721. The sequence goes on along the minus strand of NZ_JBIAQI010000015.1, from coordinate 70,103 downwards.
ACCTGCGGGCCCGACCGGCCGGTTCGCGGGACCGGTGACGTCATCTCTCACCGAGATCCCTCCGATTCGGTACGCTATGCAGCCCACCGGTCGCCGAGTGTAGCAAGATGGTCACCGACAGCGGCGGGGCTCCGGAGGAGGAAAGATGGCGGGATTCCTTGCCCGCAGGCTGCTCAACTACCTGGTGCTGATCGTCGTGGCCACCAGCCTGGCCTACATGCTGGCCGCCTCCGCACTCAACCCGCGGTCCAACTACGAGGGCCGCAACCCCCCGATCCCCCCGGCCGTCGTCGACGCGCGCCTCAGCGACCTCAACCTGAACGATCGCACCCCGCTGTTCGACCGCTACCTGACCTGGGCGTCCGGCCTCGTGCGCGGCGACCTCGGCAAGACGGTGGCCGGGGGCTCGGTCGGCGACGACCTCGGGCGCCGGATCGGCGTCACGCTGCGGCTGATCACGATCGGCCTGATCCTCGGCAGCGTCACCGGCGTGCTCATCGGCGCCTACGCCGCGGTCAGGCAGTACGGCCTCTTCGACCGGCTCTCGACCGGCCTGTCCTTCGTCGTCCTCGCGATCCCCACGGTGGTGCTGGCCAACATCCTGATCATCGCCGCGATCCGGCTCAACGAGGCGGCCGGGACCCAGATCCTCCTCGTCAGCGGCGAGGCGACCCCGGGCCTGGAGGGTGGGTTCGCCGCCGCCGTTCTCGACCGGGTCCGGCATTTGGTCCTGCCCACGCTGTCGCTGTCGCTCGGGCTGGTCGCCGTCTACAGCCGCTACCAGCGCAACATGATGCTCGACGTGCTCGGCGCCGACTTCATCCGCACGGCGATGGCCAAGGGGCTGAGCCGCCGCGCCGCGCTGACCCGCCACGCGCTGCGCACCGCGCTGATCCCCGCGGTCACCTACTTCGCCTTCACCTTCGGGTCGCTGCTGGTCGGCACCACCTTCACCGAGAAGATCTTCGGCTGGCACGGCATGGGGGAGCAGCTGGTCGACTCGATCTCCACCAACGACGTCAACACCGTCGCGGCGATCAGCTGCTTCGCCGCGCTGGCCGTGCTGCTGGCCTCGCTCGCCTCCGACGTGCTGCACGCCGTCCTCGACCCGCGCGTCCGGGTGGGGTGAGCCGGGGATGACCATCGCCGACGAGGAGCTCGCCGAACAGCGGGCGTCCGTCGACAGGATCAAGGCGCCCTCGCGGCTGCGGGTGGTCGCGGGCCGCCTGCTGCGCTCGGGCCGGGGCAGGACCGGCTTCGCGCTGCTCGCGCTGATCTTCCTGCTCGCCTTCGCCGGACCTCACCTCACCCGCTGGACGTACGCCTCGAAGGACTACACGGCCTTCCTCGCGCCGCCCTCCGCCGCGCACTGGTGGGGCACCCTGCAGACCGGAGCCGACGTGTACGCCGTCACGCTGCGCGGCCTGCAGAGGTCCCTGCTCGTCGGCCTGCTCGCCGCGGTGGTCGGCACCGCGCTCGCGGCCGTGGTGGGCGCCTTCGCCGGATACTTCGGGGGCTGGACCGACCGCGCGCTGACCTGGCTGACCGACCTGCTGCTGGTGCTCCCGGCCTTCCTGATCCTGGCGATCATGTCTCCGCTCTTCGCCGGGGGGCAGTGGCCGGTGTTCGTGCTGGTGCTGGCGCTCTTCCTCTGGATGGTCACCTCGAAGATCGTCCGGAGCATGACCATCTCGCTCAGGGAGCGGGAGTTCATCCACGCGGCCAGGTTCATGGGGGTGCCCCCGACGAGGATCGTCTTCCGGCACGTGATCCCCAACATGTCCTCGCTGCTGGTCGTCGACGCCACGCTCAACGTCAGCGCCGCGATCCTCACCGAGACGTCCCTGTCCTACTTCGGGTTCGGCATCCAGCCGCCCGACGTCTCGCTGGGCAGCCTCATCGCCGACGGCGCGCAGACGGCCCTCTACGCCCCCTGGACGTTCTGGTTCTGCGCGGGCCTGCTGATCGTCACCGTGCTCGCGGTGAACCTGGTCGGCGACTCGCTGCGCGACGCCTTCGACCCCACGTCCCACCGGGGCGGGTGACCGGTGACGAACGAGCGGCCCTCGGGAACGACCTCCCGGACCGGCGGGCACGCCCCCGTGCCGGACCAGCCCGCCCCCGTGCTGGAGGTGCGCGACCTCGACGTCACCTTCGGTACGGGGCCCGGCGCGGTCCGCGCGGTGAGGGGCATGGGCTACGCGATCCGTCCCGGCGAGGTGCTCGGCGTCGTCGGGGAGTCCGGCTCCGGCAAGTCGGTCACCTCGCTGGCCGTGATGGGCCTGCTCCCGGCGCACGCCCGCGTCACCGGCTCGGTGCGGCTGCTCGGGCGGGAGATCCTGGGCGCCCCGGAGCGGACGCTCACCGCGTTCCGCGGCAAGACGGTCTCGATGGTCTTCCAGGACCCGCTCTCCGCGCTCACCCCCGTCTACCGGGTCGGCGACCAGATCGCCGAGGCGATCCGCGTCCACCAGCGGGTGAGCGCCGGTCAGGCCGCCAGGCGCGCCGTCGAGCTGCTCGACCTGGTCGGCATCCCCAACGCCGCCCAGCGGGCCAGGGCGTTCCCGCACGAGTTCTCCGGCGGCATGCGCCAGCGCGCGGTGATCGCGATGGCGATCGCGAACGACCCCGACGTGATTCTCTGCGACGAGCCGACCACCGCGCTCGACGTGACCATCCAGGCGCAGGTGCTGGAGGTGCTGAAGACGGCGCAGCGCGAGACCGGCGCGGCGATCGTCGTCATCACCCACGACCTGGGGGTGGTGGCCGGGTTCGCCGACCGCGTCCTCGTCATGTACGCCGGGCGCCCCGTCGAGGTCGGCTCGGTGGACGAGGTCTACTACCGCAGCCGCATGCCGTACACCATGGGCCTGCTCGGCTCGATCCCGCGCCTCGACCGGGGCCGGGAGCAGCCGCTGGTGCCCATCGAGGGCAGCCCGCCGTCACCGGCGGCGCTGCCGCCGGGCTGCCCGTTCGAGCCGCGCTGCCCGATCGCCGTCCCGGAGTGCGCCGAGGCCGAGCCGGATCCGGAGCCGGTGGGCTCGCCCGGCCACCTGGCGGCGTGCGTGCGCTCCGGCGAGATCGAGGCGGCGGGCTGGACACCCGCCCAGGTCTACGGCGTACGCGACCCCGCGGCCGGTCCCGCCCGGCGCCCGGCCGCTCGGGGCTACCTCGCCGACCGGTCCGGCTCCGTCGCTCCCGTCGCTCCGACCGCTCCGACCGGTCCGACCGCTCCAACCGGTCCCGCCGAGGCAGCCGGTCCCACCTCGGCCGGTCCCGCCGACCCGGTTGACCTCACCGGCCCTGTCACCTCGACGGGCACCGCCGGGCTCGCCGCTGCCGTCGCTCCCGTCGCCGGGGAGGAGCCGTCGCGCCCGCGCGACGAGCGTGACGTGGTGCTGGCGGTCGAGGACCTGGTCAAGCACTACCCGCTGGTCAAGGGGACGCTCCTGCGGCGGCGGGTCGGCACGGTCCGCGCGGTGGACGGCGTCGGCTTCGACGTCCGCGAGGGCGAGACGCTCGGCCTGGTCGGCGAGTCGGGCTGCGGCAAGACGACCACCCTGATGGAGATCCTCGAACTGGCGGCGCCGCAGCGCGGCAGGATCGTGGTGCTCGGCCGCGACACCTCGCGGATGAGCGCCCGCGACCGGATGGCCGTGCGGCGCGACATGCAGGTCGTCTTCCAGGACCCGCTGGCCTCGCTCGACCCGAGGATGACCGTCTACGACATCCTCGCCGAGCCGCTGCGCGCGCACGGCCGCCGCGACCCGGCGCCGAGGATCGGCGAGCTGCTCGGCCTGGTCGGCCTGGAGCCCGGCCACGCCGCCCGCTACCCGCAGGACTTCTCCGGGGGCCAGCGCCAGCGCGTCGGCATCGCCCGCGCCCTCGCGCTGGAGCCCCGGCTGGTCGTGCTGGACGAGCCGGTCTCGGCGCTCGACGTGTCCATCCAGGCGGGGGTGCTCAACCTGCTGGAGGAGCTGAGGGCCCGCCTGGGCCTGTCGTACCTGTTCGTGGCGCACGACCTGGCCGTGGTCCGGCACATCGCCGACCGGGTCGCGGTCATGTATCTGGGGAGGATCGCCGAGATCGGCCGGGCCGACGGGGTCTACGACACCCCGCTGCACCCCTACACGCGGGCCCTGCTGTCGGCGATCCCGCTGCCGGACCCGGTGCTGGAACGCTCCAGGAGACGCGTCCTGCTGGAGGGGGACCTGCCCAGTCCGGCCGACCCTCCCTCGGGGTGCCGCTTCCGCACCCGCTGCCCCCTGTTCAGGGCGCTCGACGAGAACGTCAGGCGGCGCTGCGTGGAGGAGGAGCCCCGGGTGCGGCCGCTGGGGGACGACCACGGCGTCTCCTGCCACTTCGCCGAGAGGATCGACGCCGTATGACCCGGCCGCGCGCCCGTTCGAGCACCCGTCCGCCACTCGGCCGCGCGCCCGGTCACACCTGGCCGCACGCCCGTCCCCCCGCCCGGCCGCTCACCAGGACCGGGCCGGTCGCACGCCGTCCGTACACGCACCCGTACGCCCATTCGTATGCCCCGGGAGGAACACCGTGATATCAATCCGGCGCGTGGGCGCGCTCGCCGTCGCGCTGGCCGTGGCCCTGGCCGTCGCGCCCGGTCTCGCCGGGTGCGGAAGCGGGAGCGGGGGAGGCGGGACACCGGGCGGGCCCGCCCGGGCGGTCAAGGCCTACGACATCAACCCGGTCGCCCGCGACAGGGTCGCGGACGGTGGCGTGCTCCGCTGGGGGATCAACGAGTATCCGTCCAACTGGAACCTCAACCACATCGACGGCAACCTGGCGACGGTCAAGAGGGTCATGGACGCCCTGATGCCCTCCCCGTTCCGCTCCGACGCCAAGGGGAAGATCTCCCCCAACACCGACTACCTGTCCGGGGGCAGGGTCACCTCGCGCGAGCCCAGGCAGGTCGTCACGCTGACCCTCAACCCGCGCGCCAGATGGTCCGACGGCACCCCGATCACCTGGGAGGACTACCGCGCCCAGTGGCAGGCGCTGAGCGGCCGCGACCCCGGTTACCGGGTGGCGAGCACCACCGGCTACCAGGACATCGAGAAGGTCGCCAGGGGCAGGGACGACCACCAGGTCGTGGTGACCTTCGCCAAGCCCTTCGGCGACTGGCAGTCGCTGTTCGGGCCGCTGTACCCCCGGAGCACCAACGCCACCCCCGAGGCGTTCAACACCGCCTGGCTGAACCGCGTCCCGGTCACCGCGGGCCCGTTCAGGTTCGTCGCGTTCGACCCGACCGCCAAGACCCTCACCATCGCCAGGGACGACCGCTGGTGGGGGGACCGCGCCAAGCTGGACCGGATCATCTACCGCTCCCTGGAGAGCGACGCGCTGGTCGGCGCCTTCAGCAACGGCGAGCTCGACACCTTCGACATCGGCCCGTCCGCGCCCGACTACGCGCGGGCCAGGAGCACCCCGGACGCGGTCGTGCGGCAGGCCGCCGGGCCCGACTTCCGGCACATCACGATGAACGGCGAGAGCGCCGTCCTGTCCGACCCGAAGGTCCGCAGGGCCGTCGCGATGGGCATCAACCGCCAGGCCATCGCCCAGTCGGACCTGCAGGGCCTCGACTGGCCGATCGTCCTGCTCGACAACCACTTCTTCATGAACACCCAGGAGGGATACCAGAACAACGCCGGTGACATCGGGACGTACAACCCCGCCAGGGCCGGGCAGGAGCTGGACGCCGCGGGCTGGAAGCGGTCGGGGCAGACCCGCAGGAAGGACGGCAGGGAGCTGAAGCTGCGCTTCGTGCTGCCGTCCGGCCTGCAGCTCGCCAAGTCCGAGGCCGAGCTCGTCCAGGACATGCTCGCCCGGATCGGTGTCGGGGTGACCCTGCAGTCGGTGCCCACGGACGACTACTTCACCAAATACATAATTCCCGGCAATTACGACATCACCGCGTTCGCGTACGTGGGCACGCCCTTTCCCGTCTCCAGCTCCTACGGCCAGTACGCCGACGCCGTCAGGCTCCCCGACGGCACCAGGCAGTGGAACGCCAACCTCGGCCGCATCGGCTCGCGGCAGATCGACGCCGCCATGAACAGGGCGACCGCCGACCTCGACGACGCCAGGGCCATCGCCGACACCAACGCCGCCGACAAGCTCATCTGGCAGGCGGTCAACGTGGTGACGCTCTACCAGCGACCGCAGAACGTCGCGGTCAAGAGCGATCTCGCCAACTTCGGCGCCCGCGGCTTCCACGACCTGCGGTACCAGGACATCGGCTTCGTACGGTAGTTCCCGGCCGCTCCCCGGCGGGCCGCGTTCTGTCGGGGGCGGAGTGTAGAAAGTCGGTCATGGCTATCTCGGTGACCTGGCCGCAGGTGCTCGCCTGGCGGTTGAGGCGGCAGTTCGTCGACCCGGCCGACGGGCCCGACGCGGTGTCCGTGGTGCGAAGGCTCGCCGGGGTGCAGGCGCAGGTGGCCTCCTCCGCGACGCTCGCGGTGGCCGTGCGCAGCGCGCGGCCGGATCCCGGTGAGATCGACCGCGCGCTGTGGCGGGAGCGCGGCCTGGTCAAGACCTGGACGGCGCGCGGCACCCTGCACCTCGTCCCCGCCGACGAGCTGGCCTGCTACGCCGCCGTCCTCGGCTCGCTCCGCAACTGGGACAGGGGCTCCTGGCAGCGCGGCCACGGCGTCACCGCCGCCGAGGTCGCCGCGATCCTCGACGCCGCGCCCAAGGCGCTCGCGGGCCGCGTCCTCACCCGCGAGGAGCTGGTCGACGGGATCATCGAGGTCACCGGCGACGCCCACCTGCGTGAGGCGCTCACCTCCGGCTGGGGTGCCCTGCTCAAGCCGCTGAGCTTCCTCGGCGAGCTCTGCTACGGCCCGCCGCGCGAGGGACGGGTGACCTTCGCCGCTCCCCGCGACCAGGTGCCCGGCTGGCCTCGCGAGCTCCCCTCGGCGGAGGAGGGCGGGGTGCGCCTGCTCCGTTCCTTCCTCGGCGCCCACGGCCCCGGCGCCCCCGAGACGTTCGACGGCTGGCTCTACCGGGGCGCCACCCGCAAGGCGACGCTGCGCGGCTGGTTCCGCGACCTCGCCCCCGAGCTGGCCGAGATCGAGGTGGACGGCCGGCCGATGGTCGTGCTCGCCGAGCACCTCGACGACCTGGCCGCGACCCGGCCCGCCACCGGGGTCCACCTCCTGCCCGGCTTCGACCAGTACATTTTGGGTGCCCCGCGCGACCTGGAGCCCCTCCTTCCCGCCGAGGCGAGGGCGAAGGTCAGCCGGGCCGCCGGCTGGATCTCCCCGGTCGTGGTTTACCGGGGCCGGGTGGCCGGGGTCTGGGAGGCGAAGGACGGGAAGATCGTGGTCGATCTCCTGGAGGAGGTCCCCGCCGCCGCCCTCGCCGCCGAGATCGAACGGGTGTCCGCGCTCCTGCGCTGACCCGGGCCGGGGCCGGGCCTATCCCAAGCCGGAGCGGGGCGAGGCTCCCGCGCTGTCCCGGGCCCGCCGGGCGAGGCGCACGACGCCGGACTCGTCGGACCTGCCGGACCTGCTGGACCTGCCGGGGCGAGGGTCTCCGGACGGGCCCCTACGGCGGGTTCCGCGAGCCCTTGGCCCCTGCCGCCGTGGCAGGCGTTTCCTCGGCCTCTGTCGCGGTGACAGGCGTCCGCTCGCCCGAGGAGGTCTACAGCGGTGCCGCGAACTCCCAGCCCCGCTCCAGCAGGGCGTCCACCGCCCGTACGGCCCGCGACAGCCGGACCTCCGGCGGCCCGGTGACGACCAGGTGGGGCAGCCCGCCCGCGGCCAGCTCCTCGCGGAAACGGGCGTCCATCCGGTGCCGGATCGCCTCCCCGTCGCGCCAGCCGTCCTGCTCGAAGGGCACGCCCTCCACCGAGGTGTGGATCCACAGGTCGTGCCGGGCCCGGCGGTGCACGGCGGTGACCTCCTCGGAGAGCTCGCCGAGATAGCGCTCGTGCCACAGGGAGGTGGTGAAGGCGTCGGTGTCGCACACCAGCAGCGGCGACCCCGTCCTGGACGCGGCGTCCTCCCAGGCGAGCTGCCGCTCTGCGATCACGCCGAACTCCGCGGACTCCCACCCCAGGTCGTCCAGCCACGGCTCGGGCAGCCCGCCGAGCTTGGCGCGACGGCGGGCCAGGGCGAGCTTCTCCTCGCAGTAGGTCCTGCCGTACTCGGGCACCCACCGCGTCGCCGCCCACGGCCCGCCGCGAGCCGCGTAGTGGGCGGCCAGGGACCTGGCCAGCGTGGTCGTGCCGCTGGACTCGGCGCCGACCACCACCACGCGCCGTGCCAGATGGCCGCGTACGGCCGGGGAGAGGTGGTCCCAGCACGACACCGGGTCGTTCCTGACCATCGTCCCGCTGACCGGGAAGCGTTCCCGGCCCGCGTCGACGCCGACATGGGCGGCACCGAACCGGCGGGCCAGCTCAGGCCCGTACGCCTCGGAGGAGAACACCGCGTCGATCTCCGGCACGTGGCCGTGCGCCTGGGCGAGGCCGTGCCGGAACACCTCGACGTGCGCCGACCAGATCTCCGGGTCGTCGTAGTCGATCTCGACGTCGTCGAGCACCGGGGCGATCGTCACGTGGGCCTGGGGGTGCGCCTCGCGCAGCCAGGCGGCGCGCAGCGCCAGCGGGACGCTCTCCGCGGTCGACGCGGCGACCACGACGCTCACGCGGTCGCACCGCGCGGCGGCGGTGTCGATCAGGTGGTGGTGTCCCGCGTGCGGCGGGTAGAACTTGCCGATCACCAGCCCGTGGGCGAAGGCCCCGCCGCCCACGAGGGCGTCCCGCGGCCCCTGACGGTCGTTCACGCCGCCGCCAGGACGGGACGGGACGCGAGCTCCGCGCGCCAGGCCCGCAGTCCGGCGACGCACAGCGCCAGGAAGATCACATACAGGGCGGCGGTCAGGTGGAGGCCCTTGTAGGCGTAGAGGGGTATGTAGATCACGTCGGCCGCGATCCACAGCCACCACGACTCGACCAGCTTTCGGCTCTGCCCGTAGGTCGCCGCCAGGGAGAGGGCGGTGGTCAGGGCGTCCCAGACCGGCACGGTCGAGTCGGTCCAGGTGGCGAGGACGAGGGTGAGGCCGGCGGTGACCACGACCCCGGAACCGGCCAGCGCCGCCCACTCGGCGCGTCCGGTACGGCGAACCTCCAGGGGGGTCCGCCCGGTCCCGCCGTAGCGCCACTGCCACCATCCGTACAGGCCCAGCGCGACGTAGACGATCTGCAGCGCCGCGTCCGCGTAGAGCCCGGCGGTCAGGAAGACGGCTCCGAGCAGGATCACGTTGGCGATCCCGATCGGCCAGTTCCAGATGTTCCGGCGGACCACCAGCCACACCGTGAGGACGCCGGTGGCGAACCCCAGGAGCTCCGCCCAGCTGGTCGGGGTCCCCGCGAGGGTGAAGGCCGGTCGCAGGAGGGGCGCCATCAGCTCGGCGAGCGACATGTGATCTCCTCAATCGTCGCGATGACGATAATCGGTCGCCTCGACCCGGTCACGCGCGGGGCGCCCGCACGAGGCCCGATCGCCTCCGGGCCGCTGAGCCTAGGTTCGCTGAGACGCGGTCCGGTAAGGCCCGGCCCGCTGAGACGCGGCCCGCTGAGACCCGGCTCGCTAAGACCTGGCCCGCTGAGACGCGGTCCGGGGGCACGTCGGCCCGGCGGGGCCCGTCCGCCGGCCGGGTCAGGCGAGGCGGAAACGAGCCCGGTCGCCGGGGCGGAGCTGGGCGGCACCGGCGAGACTCGCCGGGGTCAGGACGGCGATGACCGGGTAGCCGCCGGTCGGCGGATGGTCGGCGAGGAACACGATCGGCTCGCCGCTGGGCGGCACCTGCACGGCCCCGGCCACCATGCCCTCACTGGGCAGCTCCCCCTCCCGGGCCCGCTCCAGGCGGGTGCCGCGCATCCGCACGCCCACCCGGTTGCTGTCCTGGCTGACCTCGTACGGCCCCGAGCACAGGGTGGCCAGGGCGCCGGGGACGAACCAGTCGTCCCGGGGGCCCGGCAGGACCCGCAGGAGGCCCGTCCCGGGCCCCGGGGGCGGCGCCCCGTCCACGGTGATCGGCGCCAGGCCGCCGGTCGGCCCCACCGGCAGGAGCGTCCCGGCGGCGAGCGGGGCGGGACCGAGCCCGGAGAGCGAGTCGGTCGAGCGGCTGCCCATCGTGACGGGCGCCTCGACACCGCCCCGGACGGCGACGTAGGTGCGCAGGCCGCCCTCGGGCACGCCCAGCCCCAGCTCCCCGCCCGCCGGGACCCAGAAGGGCGCGCACATCCCCTGCGGGCCCGGCCCGCCGGGAACCGCCGCGGGCGGTCGTACGAGGCTCAGAGGGCAGGGGGCGCCCGTGACGGCGGCCCAGGCCCCGGTGGTGAAGCGCAGCCGGGCGCCGCCGAGGGTGAACTCGATCCCCGCGGCGCTCTCGGGGTTGCCGACCAGGCGGTTGGCCAGCCGCAGGCTCGGCTCGTCCGCGGCGCCCGAGCGGGGCACCCCGAGGTGGGCGTACCCCGGCCGCCCGAGATCCTGCACGGTCGCGTACGGCCCCGGCGCGATCACCTCGATCATGGCTCGCCGACCGCCAGGAACCGTACCCGCGTCCCCGGTGTGAGCAGGGCGGGCGGGTCGGCGGCCACGTCCCACACCGCCGTCGCGGAGCGGCCGAGCAGCCGCCAGCCGCCGGGGGAGGCCGAGGGGTAGACCGCCGAGTAGGGGCCCGCGACCGCCACCGCCCCGGCGGGCACCGAGGTCCGCGGGGTGTCCAGCCGGGGGACGTGCAGCGCCGGGTCCAGCCCGGTGAGGTAGGCGAACCCGGGAGCGAAGCCCAGCCAGCCCACCACCAGCTCCCGCCCGGTGTGCCGCTCGACCACCTCCCGGGGGGAGAGCCCGCTCAGCGCGGCGACGTCGTCGAGGTCGGCGCCGTCGTACACGACGGGAAGGACCACCTCGGGCGCCTCAGCGGCCACCGTCGCGTCCGCCGCGGAGGCCGTGTCCAGCAGGCGGGAGAGCTCGTCGCGCAGGCGCGCCGGGTCGGCGCCCGGAGCGCTGACGAGGACCGTGGCGGGGCCGGGCACGATCTCGACCACCCCGGCGGGCCGGTCGGCCCGCAGCAGGGCGTCCAGCCGGTGGGAGACCTCCAGCGAGCCGGTCTCCACCAGCAGCGCGTGCTCCCCGGCCCGCCGGATCCCCACCCGAGGGGCCTTCCGGATCCTCACCTGGGGGACCTTCCGGATCCTGACGTGAAGGACCTCAGCGTCACCCCGGCGTCCACCAGGCCGTCGCGGACGGCGCGGGCCATCAGCACGGCGCCGGGGGTGTCGCCGTGCACGCAGATCGAGCGCGCCTCCACGGGGACCCGCGAGCCGTCCACCGCCTCGACCACCCGCTCGGTCGCCATCCGCACGGCCCGGTCCGCGACCGTGCCAGGGTCGTGCAGCACCGCGCCGGGGGAGCGGCGGGAGACCAGCGTGCCCGAGCCGGTGTACGCGCGGTCGGCGAAGGCCTCGACGACGGTGGCGACCCCCTCCCCGGCGGCGATCTCGTGGACGACCGAACCGGGCAGGGTCAGCAGCGGCAGGCTCCGGTCGTAGTCGGCGACCGCCGCCACGACGGCCCCGGCCTGCTCGGGGTCGCGGCAGATCCGGTTGTACAGCGCGCCGTGCGGCTTGACGTAGGAGACCCGGCCGCCCATCGCCCTGGCGATGCCGTCCACCGCCCCCAGCTGGTAGAGGACCTCGGCGCAGAGCTCCTCGGGGGCGACGTCCATCTCGCGGCGGCCGAACCCGGCCAGGTCCCGGTAGGACACCTGGGCGCCGATCGCCACCCCCCGGTCGACCGCCGCCGCGCACGTGCGGCGGATGGTCAGCGGGTCGCCCGCGTGGAACCCGCAGGCGACGTTGGCGCTGGTCACGACGTCGAGAAGGGCCTCGTCGTCGCCCAGCCTCCAGATCCCGAAGCCCTCGCCCAGATCGGCGTTGAGATCGATCACCATGGCTCACCTACACCGGGGGTTCGTCGGGGATGTCCGCGATGTCGTCGAGGGCGATGGCCAGCTCCTCGGGGTCGTCCCCGATGCGCTCGGCGATCTCGATCAGCACGTGCAGCACGTCGTGCCGGTCGTGGCCCAGGTCCAGCAGCCGCTGCGCCGCCTCCCAGAGCTGCGGCGGGTCGCCCTCCCAGAGCCGGGCGGCGATCTCCTCGTGCCAGGCGAGGTGCTCGTCGTAGTCGCGCCGGTTGAGCTCGCCGGCGTGGTCGATGCCCAGCAGGATCCGCCGGTCGGTGTCGTCGGCGGGGTTGAGCAGGCTGAGCTTGATCTCGCCGTGCGTGCCCTGCAGGAAGGGGAACGCGAACACCCGCCTGGCCAGTGCCGACAGGTCGCCGTCCGGCAGCAGCCGGTCGAGCAGGTCGCGGTCGAGCCCGAAGGTCGTCGGGTCGCGGTAGGACTCGGCGAACTTGCCCGTCGCCTCCCAGACCGCGTCGAGCGTGGCCCGCAACCCCTCGTCGGGCAGCCCGGTCCGGCCGGCGGCGAAACGCGCCCACGCGCCCAGCACGTGCGGCACCGCCTCCTGCTCGGCGGTGGTGAGCATCACCTTGCGCGGCAGCCAGTCGAGGAGGAAGGTCTCGCACTTGGTCGGGCTCACCCGGAGCGGGCGGCCGAAGTCCTGGTCGCAGCCGTAGTCGATGATGTGGTCGGCGCACCGGGAGGCCGCCGAGGGGTCGGACAGGTGCTCGGCCGCGTCCGAGGAGAGGAACTCGGCCGCCAGCATCGCCCGGCGGTCGCGGCTGTAGGGGGCCTCGCTGTGCAGCGGGGCGGGCCGCTTCCTGCCGGGCGGCAGCGCCTTGATCCGGGACCTGGCGAAGGCGTGGTAGGCGCTGTAGCTGTCGCTGACCGGCGCGGACGTCCTGCGCTGGCCGTACTCGGCGGTGGCCTTCATCGCCGATTCGAGCAGCGCCCTGGCCTGCTGCGGCTCGATCTCCCCGAACCTGAGCATCGGGTTGCCCTCGGCCTCGGCCCTGGCCTGCTCCAGCAGCTTGTCGACGTGGGAGGAGACCCAGGCGTCGCGGGCGATGCCGCGCATGTTGTAGTCGACGATCACCACCAGCGCGTGCCGGTCCTCGACGCTGTCGGCGCCCCGGTAGCCGAAGGTGCACACCACGGTGTCCTGGTCGCCGTACGCGTCGCGGGAGACGAAGCAGCCGGTCGTCTTGACCACGCCCAGCCGGTCGGCCCAGCGGGGCCTGGCCACGTCGCGCTCCATGAGCGCCAGCGCGGCTCCCTCGGCCTTGGCGGCCTGGCGGGCCGTGCCGAGGTAGGCCAGCGCGATCAGCAGGGTGAGCGCGGCGGGCGAGCCCGCCTTGGCCGCGTAGTCGACCAGGCCCTCGCCGAGGACCTGCTCGGCGTCCCCGCGGCGCAGCCGGCGACCCCACCAGGCTCCGACCATGTCGGAGACCATGAGCTCGGCGTCCAGCGGGCTGCGCACGGCGAGCAGCTCGCGAGCGGCGAGCAACATCTCGGAGAAGACCGCCTCGGGGGACTGGCTCTCCCTGGGGTCTCGGCGATGTCGCCGGCTCAAGCGGCCTCCCCCGTCGGGCGCGCGAGCCCATCGCGGACGCCGCCGCCGTGTCGATTGGCCCGCTCGCTTCCCTCGCTCACGTCCCAACCTTCTCGCATTCCCGGTCCAAACGGTGCGTAGAAGACGGCCGGGTGCCCCCGATGCTACCGGGGACCGCGGGGCGGCGGCGCGGAGTTGACGAGGGCGAGCAAATGCTCGCGGGCGACGCGCTCGACGACCTCGGCCGTCGCCTCGATGCCGAGATGCTCGGCGCAGGCGCAGACATCGGCCACGCATCTGTCGACGGTGTCGAGGGGAACCGTCAGGAACTCGGCGGCCAGGTGAGAGGTCACCGGCTCGTGGAGGACCGCCGAGGAGCGCGCGGACGTCGAGGGCGTCGAAGACGCCGAAGACGTCGAAGACGCTGCGAAGGTCGGGGAAGGCCCGGCGAAGCGGGTGGTGAGAACGGGCATGGATGTCGCATTCCTCCGGAGTTTCCCGGGGGGCATCCCCCGGATGTGTCGGCGAGGACGTGCGTTTTCATTCCACAACTTATCTCGGGAGTGTCAACCCTCGGCGCCGTGATATGGAAAGCTGGCCCCGTGTCTTGACTGAATCCTGCAACAGCGGAGTAAGTGAGTGTCCCCGAACAGGGAGCCGAATTGACGGCGAGTCAGTAGCCTGATCTCGCCTGCAAGCCCGACGGAGATGAGGTGGGCAGTTGCCGGGACGGTCCGGCCCGATCCTGCTATGGTCCTGGCCGCAAACGTTCGGAGGCGCGACGCCGGCCGGTCGGCGCCCGTGCGGGGGCCCCCTCGCGCCGGCGCGGCGGTTTTCCCAGGGTTCCCGGGGTGCGCGGACCGCATCCTGGGCGGGGCTTCCGTCCGCACCTGCCCATCGCCGATGATGTACTCCAGGATCCGGTCCCCCGGAGCCGCGCTACGCCAATTCGCAAGTTTGGAGATGTGCCTCGTGGGAGACCCTGGCACGCGACGGAGGTGCCGACCGTGAGCGCCGAAACCTCCGTGCCCCGTCCCCGGGAGTCGGGTGTGGACATCTCAGACTCCGGCCTGCTGCAGGGCCTGCTGTCACAGTCGCCGTTCGCCTTCGCGTTCTTCGACCCCGGCGGCCGCTTCGAGCGCGTCGACGAGGTCTTCGCCGACGTGGTCGGCCTGCCCGCCGAGCGCCTGGTCGGCCGTTCCCCCGGCGAGCTGCTCTCCGCCGACCTGACCGCCCTGATCGAGGGTTCGGTGCGCGGCATCGTCGCGGGGGCCGAGGTCCGGGGAGACCAGCGGATCCGCGTGCGTACCGCCGACGGCGAGACCCACCACTGGTCGCTGACGTTCTCCCCGGTCCACGACGACAAGGGGACGCTCCGGGCGATCTGCCTGGTCGGCGTCGACATCACCGACAGCAGGCAGGTCGAGGAGGACCTCAGGCGCAGCGAGGAGCGCTACCGCTCGCTGGTCGAGGCCCAGTCCCAGCTCGTGTGGATCACCGCGCCCAACGGCGTCGTGGAGGAGGACGCGCCGCAGTGGCGGGCGATCACCGGCCAGGGGCTCGAGGAATACCTCACCCACGGCTGGCTGGAGGCCGTCCACCCCGACGACCGCCCGCACACCGAGGAGGCGTGGCGCGAGGCGCTGCGCGGCCGGACCATGTTCGAGTGGAGCTACCGGGTCCGCACCCGGGCCAGCGGCTACCGGCACTTCGAGGTGCGCGCCGTCCCGATCATCCGGCACAACCGGGTCGTCGAGTGGGTGGGCGCCAACACCGACGTCACCCCGCAGCGCGAGGCCGAGGAGATGCGGGGCCGCCTGACCGACCAGCTCGGTGCCGCGGCCCTGCGGACCGCGCGCCTGCAGGGCGCCACGGCGCTGCTCGCCGAGGCGCTCACCGTCGAGCAGGTGGTCCAGGTGATCATCGACGTGGGCCGCACCGCGCTGGCGGCCGACCGTTCGGCCGTGGCGCTGCTCGACGTCGACCGGGCCGCGCTGAAGCTGGTCAACAGCGGCGGCATTCCCGACGTCCCCGGCGCGCCCGGCGAGGAGATCCCGCTCTCGCACTCCAGCGTGATGACCATGGCGGTCAACAGCCGGCGCCCGGTCTTCGCCGAGTCGCCGGAGAGCCTGCGGGCCCAGCTGGTCGACGCGGGCGGCGACGACGACAGCGTCACCGGTTTCATCGCCCACAGCGACGAGCGGGCCTGGGTGGGTCTGCCGCTGCTGGCCGCCGGGCACGCGCTCGGCGCGCTGAGGTTCTCCTTCACCCGCCCGCAGAAGATCTCCCAGGAGGACGGGGTCTTCCTGGAGGCGCTCGCGGGGCAGTGCGCCCTCGCCGTGGAGCGGGCCACCCTGTTCGAGCGCGAGCACCGCACGGCCGAGACGCTCCAGCGCAGCCTGCTGCCCGACCGCCTGCCGGTGGTCCGGGGGCTGGTCCTCGCCCAGCGGTTCCGCTCGGGCAGCCGCCACGTGCAGGTCGGTGGCGACTGGTACGACGCGTTCGTGCTCCAGGACGGCCGGGTCGCGGCGGTGGTCGGCGACGTCATGGGCAAGGGCGTCAAGGCCGCGGCGGGGATGGGCCGCATCCGCAACGCGATGCGGGCCCTGGCACTGACCAACCCGCCGCCCGCGGCGGTCCTCACCGGCCTCGACCGGGTCTTCGAGGCGACCGAGGAGGAGGAGCAGGTCACGACCCTCGCCTACATGGTCGTCGAGCCCGGCACCGGGGAGGGGACGCTGGCGCTCGCCGGTCACCCGCCGCCCCTGCTGGTCTCCCCCGAGGGCGTGCCGATGCTGTGCGACGGCGAGCCGGGCACCCCGCTGGGCTGGCCCACGAGCCGCAGGCAGTTCAGGTTCTGCGTCCCGCCGGGCCACACCGCCGTCCTGTATTCGGACGGTCTGGTGGAGAACCGGAAGCGTGGCCTCGATGCCGGACTTGCCGATCTTTGCTCTGTTGTGACCGAAGCGCCGGCCGAGGTGGTGGGAAGCCCCCACATGTTGCTAGATTTTCTCGTCGACCGCATGTTGTCCGGATATGAGCAGGACGACGACGTCACGGTGCTCGCGATTCACGTGCCCCTCGCCACGAAGAGTGACTGAATGAAACAGTCATAACGGTTGCTTTCGGGTATCGGTGCCTCGCTTCCGTACGCACTACTCTCTTGGTCGGCCTAGGGTGGAGGGCAGCCGCCAGGAGGCGGCCGTATGGATCACGGTGTCATGCCACAATGCTGGACAGGTGCGTCGCGGTTCGCGCGGCCTCGCTAATCACAACTAGAGGTAAAACTGCCCCTAGTTGGGCATCTGGGTCCATTCTCGTCACGCTTTCCTTCGAGAGGTGTTCGTGTCGCCTGCAAGTTCGACTCGCTCGAAGCCATCCGAGCTGAACGAGCCCGTCATTCAGCAGCTGATGGAGCGGGGGCGCTCGCAGGGGTTCCTCGAGTCCGAGGATGTCCGCAAGGCCGTCGAGGAAGCGGACATTCCGATGGCGCAGGTCGCTGGAATCCTGCGAAGCCTCAGCAAAGAGGGCATCACAGTACGACTGACCGCCGAGGACTCCGCGGCTCCCAAGAAGCCCCGCACTCCCGCCAAGCGCCGCACTGCCCCGGCCGCGCCCGCCGCCGTCAAGAAGACCAAGACCGCCGCGGCGGCCAAGGAGCAGCCGGAGACCGTCACCGCGGTCGTCAGCGGCTCCGAGCCCGCCGCGACCGCGGCCAGGAAGCCGGCGGCTCCGCCCAAGGCGGCCCCGGCCAAGAAGGTCGCCCCGGCTGCCAAGAAGCCGGTTCCCGCCCCGCCGCCGAAGAAGGCCGAGGCCGGCGCCCCGGCTCCGGCGTCCGCGCCGAAGCCGGTCACCGGTGACGACGACGAGGTCATCGATCTCGAGGACGTCGAGATCGAGGACTTCGACCTCGAGGCCGTGACCGAGGTCGAGGTGGAGGTGGAGGTCGAAGCCGAGGTCGAGGTGGAGGCCGAGGCCGAGGAGGAGCCCAAGGTCGAGGCCGTCGAGGTGAACGAGGACGAGGTCCTCATCCTCACCGACGACGACGACGACGCCCCGGTGCCCCAGGTCGCCGCCGCCGGTGCCACCGCCGACCCGGTCAAGGACTACCTCAAGCAGATCGGCAAGGTTCCCCTGCTCAACGCCGAGCAGGAGGTCGAGCTCGCCAAGCGCATCGAGGCCGGCCTGTTCGCCGAGGAGCAGCTCGGCACCGACGGCGAGAAGCTCCCGGTCGACGTCCGCGCCGAGCTGGAGTGGATCGCCGAGGACGGCCGCCGGGCCAAGAACCACCTGCTGGAGGCGAACCTCCGTCTCGTGGTCTCGCTGGCCAAGCGCTACACGGGGCGCGGCATGCTCTTCCTGGACCTGATCCAGGAGGGCAACCTGGGCCTGATCCGCGCGGTCGAGAAGTTCGACTACACCAAGGGTTACAAGTTCTCCACCTACGCCACGTGGTGGATCCGGCAGGCGATCACCCGTGCCATGGCCGACCAGGCGCGGACCATCCGCATCCCGGTCCACATGGTCGAAGTGATCAACAAGCTGGCCCGCGTCCAGCGGCAGATGCTCCAGGATCTGGGTCGCGAGCCCACCCCGGAGGAGCTGGCGCGCGAGCTCGACATGACCCCCGAGAAGGTCGTCGAGGTCCAGAAGTACGGCCGAGAGCCGATCTCCCTGCACACCCCGCTGGGTGAGGAGGGCGACAGCGAGTTCGGTGACCTCATCGAGGACTCCGAGGCCATCGTTCCCGCGGACGCGGTGAGTTTCACCCTTCTGCAGGAGCAGCTCCACTCCGTTCTGGACACGCTGTCCGAGCGCGAGGCGGGCGTGGTCTCGATGCGTTTCGGCCTGACCGACGGCCAGCCGAAGACGCTCGACGAGATCGGCAAGGTCTACGGGGTGACGCGCGAGCGCATCCGGCAGATCGAGTCCAAGACGATGTCCAAGCTCCGCCACCCGTCCCGGTCGCAGGTGCTGCGCGACTACCTGGACTAAGGCTTTTCTGACAAAAGGTCCGCACCGTACGGCGCGGACCTTTTGTCGTTAACGCGGTCGTAACGGGTCGGTAGCACGTCGGGTGAAACGGATTCCTAGGCTGCCGCCTCATGGGTGTGGCCGAAGCTGACACGATTCGCGCCCGGGAGCTGCGGGTGATCGTCGATCGTCCGTGGGCGGACGCGATGCTCGACGACGCGGTCGCCGCGGTGCGCCGGAAGATGTTCGAGGCCGGACCGATCGCTATCGGCGCGGCCCGCGGCGACCCGGAGAGCCGGGCGCTCAGGATCGAGGCGCTGGCCAGGGCCGCCGTCGGCCACAGCCGCGCGATAGAGGCGCTGACGGCACGCGACCGGGCCAATCCCGATCTCTGGCTCTGGCTCGGGCGCACTCGCGTCGAGGAAGCCTGGACGATCAAGCCGGACGTCAGGGCGCGGGCCGTGCAGGCGCGGCGCGTGCGGGCGTTCCAGGAGGCCATGGAATCGGCCAGGGGGCCGCTTCTCACCGCGGCGTCGCTCGCGCCGTCCGATCCGGTGCCCTGGGAGTCGATCATGTGGCTCTGTCTCGGCCTCGACCGGCCGCGCCAGGAGAAGGACGCGGCTTGGTACGAGGCCGTCCGCCGTCATCCGACGCTGTTCCCTGCCCACGTGGCCCGGCTCATGACGTTGTCCCCGGCCTGGGGCGGCAGTGCCCAGGAGATGCTGGAGTTCGCCAGGCGGGCCGTCTCGCGGGCGCCGGACGGGGATCCGATGGCGTCCCTGGTGCCGTTGGCCCACTTCGAGCGGGTGGCCGCCGAGCGGTCGCCGATGTCGCGCGGCGGCTGGTTCTCCGACGGGGCGCTGCGTGAGGTCGTCTCGCACTCGGGGCGCTGGCTGGGCCGCGACGGCCATCCCCGGTCGATCGAGGCGCACAACCTGTTCGGGGCCGCCTTCTACCTCGCCGACCTGCGCCGGCCCGCGCGCGGGCACCTGATGCGGACGGGAGGCAGGGCCAGCCGGTTGCCGTGGTCCTACCTCGGTGATCCCGCCCAGCAGTTCCAGCGGGCCTGCGGGCGGCTCCACCTCGTCGCGGCGTGAGAATCCGGCCGGACCTCGTACCCGCAACGTTCCCGGCACGGTCGCGGAAGATCACACCATGACGTCGAGGGTCCACGGCCGCTTCCCCGTGGGCGGCGCGGAGAGGGTGACGGAGTGGCCCAGGTGATCCAGGACCTTGGCGAGCTCCTCGGGGCTCCCAGGATCGACGCCCCCCTCCAGCAGGGAGCGGGCGATCACCCCGCGGGTGGCCTTGGCCATGTGGCTGACCACCTTGCCGTCCTTGAGCACCCGTACCGCCACCGCCCGGCCGCCCGGCTGCCACGCCGCGGCGTACGTGCTGGAGCGCAGGTCCACGACCAGGCCGGGCTCGGCGTCGAGCAGCGGGGTGACCGAGCGGCGCCAGAAGGCGCCCAGGCCGCCGAGAGGCGGCAGCCGGACCCCCATCGACAGCCGGTACGGCGGCACGCGGTCGCCGATCCGCAGCAGGCCCCAGAGGCCGGAGAAGATCAGCAGGCTTTCCGAGGCCCGCGCCGAGGCTTCCGGGGAGAGCGAGGCCAGGCCGAGGTTGTCGTAGAGCACGCCGGTGTACAGATCGGCCGCGGCCAGCGCCGGCGCGGTCCGCAGGAGCAGGTTCCTGCCGACCTCGTCGGCCTGCCCCGGCGACAGGCCGAGCGTGTCGCGCGCGGCGGGTTCGCGGCACAGCGCGGTGAGCGCGTCCAGGACGATCTCCCTGGACGGGCCGAGAGCGGGAAAGCTCAGTCGGGGCAGGTCGACGGCAGGGCCGTCGCCTCGCGCGGCCTTCCCCTCGGACGGAGGCAGCAGAATCAGCACACTGGCCGAGCGTAGTGGGGCGATCGGGAGGTTAGGATCCTTGAGCATGATCGATGAGGTCTTCGACCGGCTGGTCGACCAGGCCTGGCCGGCGCTGGAGCGGGTGGGCGCGGGAGGCTGGACGCTGCGCGCCTCGGACGGGGTGACCAAGCGGGCCAACTCCGTGCTGCCGCTGGGCGAGCCGGAGGATCTTCGAGCGGGCGTCGAGAGGGCCGAGAAGTTCTACGCCGACCGGGGCCTGCCCTGCGTCTTCTCGGTGGGAGGCGGCGCCACGCCCGGCCTGGACGCGTCGCTGCGGGCGCGCGGTTATCGGGTGGTGGACCCCACACTGATCATGACAGCGCCCCTCGTACCCGGAAACGAGGGGCCCGGGGAAAGGGTCGAGCTCGCTGAGGCGCCCTCACAGGCGTGGTTGGACGCCTGGTGGAGCGTGGACGGGAGGTTCGGTGACGACGGTCTTGCGACGGCCGCGCGAATCCTCACCGGCGTGCCCGCCGTATACGCCTCGCTCGGCCGGGAGGCCGTGGGACGGGGCGTGATCCAGGGGGAGTGGTTCGGGATCTACTCCATGGCCGTGCCGCCGCACGCGCGGCGCAAGGGTCATGGACTGAAGATGTTGCGTGCCCTGCTCTCGCATGCGCGGGCGCAGGGCACACAGCGGGCATATTTAGTCGTAGTGGAGTCGAACACCGCTGCCCGGGCGCTCTACGAGCGGCAGGGCTTCACGGTGGCGGGCCGATATCACTATCGGGTCCGATGATGGCTCCATTCGTCTGGTTATCGTTCGTCGTTGCCTGCCGTTGCCGGGGCGTCGCTGAGACGAGCGGACTCGTCCTGGATGTTGGCGCCCTTGTCTCTCAGCACGGCCACGTGCTGCCGCCCGTGATGGGCGCAGAACAGCAGCTCCCCACCTACGGGCAGGGTCGCGCGGATGTAAGCCTGGGCGCCGCACCGGTCACAGCGGTCAGCAGCTGTGAGCTGCTTGGCGGGGGCGAGGGTTCCAGTCACGTATCGCCTTTCAGGTCATCCCCTGAGGTGGAGGATCTGGCGTCAGTCACTTGAGAGAACATCTAACCCGATACGAACGTTCCCAACCGACCCCCTGCTACGCCCAGAGCGGAAAGTGTCCGAAAGTAACGATGATCACGCCGGATGTAACACCCGCGCCCCCCGGATGGCAAGCTTGTGCGCGTCGTGGTGGGAAGAACGGTAAGCTGCGCACACGTGTTCGACAGAGTGGGAGTGGGCGTGACCGCAGTTAGCGCGGAGACGGGCTATACGGCCCGCCACCTGTCGGTGCTGGAGGGTCTCGAAGCCGTCCGCAAGCGTCCAGGCATGTACATCGGGTCGACCGACAGCCGCGGTCTCATGCACTGCCTGTGGGAGATCGTGGACAACGGGGTCGACGAGGCCCTGGCCGGTTACTGCAGCCGCATCGAGGTCGAGCTCCACCCCGACGGCTCCATCGAGGTCCGCGACGACGGCCGGGGCATCCCCGTCGACGTCGAGCCCAAGAGCGGCCTGGCGGGCGTGGAGCTGGTCTACACCAAGCTCCACGCGGGCGGGAAGTTCGGCGGCGGCTCCTACGGCGCCTCGGGCGGCCTGCACGGCGTCGGCGCCTCCGTCGTCAACGCCCTGTCCTCGCGGCTGGACGTCGAGGTCGACCGCGACGGCCGGGTCCACGAGATCAGCTTCCGCAGGGGCGTCCCCGGCGTCTTCGACGGCGACGGCCCCAAGGCCAAGTTCAAGAAGAAGTCCGGCCTGCGCGACGGCGGCACCGTCGCGAAGAACGTCACCGGCACCCGCGTGCGCTTCTGGGTCGACCACCAGATCTTCCTGCCCGAGGCCGAGGTCTCCCTCGACGAGATCCACGTCCGCCTCCGCCAGACCGCGTTCCTGGTCCCCGGCCTCACCCTGGCCGTGCGCGACAGCCGCGGCGAGGAGGCCGTCGAGGAGGAGTTCCACTTCGACGGCGGCATCTCGGAGTTCACCGAGTTCCTCGCCCGCGACGAGGCCGTCTGCGAGGTGCTGCGCCTGCAGGGCGTCGGCCACTTCCACGAGACCGTCCCGGTCCTCGACGACCTGGGGCACATGACCCCGACCGAGGTCCAGCGCGAGCTCACCGTCGACGTGGCGGTGCGCTGGGGCAAGGGCTACGACAGCACCGTCCGCTCCTTCGTCAACGTGATCGCCACCCCCAAGGGCGGCACCCACGTCAACGGCTTCGAGCGCGCCCTCGTCCGCACCCTGAACGAGCAGCTGCGCGAGACCCGCCTGCTCAAGAACGGCGACGCCCCGGTGACCCGCGAGGACATCATGGAGGGCCTCACCGCCGTGGTGACCGTCCGGGTGCCCGAGCCGCAGTTCGAGGGCCAGACCAAGGAGGTCCTGGGCACCTCCGCGGCCTCCAGGATCGTCGCCCACGTCGTCTCGCGAGAGCTCAAGGAGCTGCTCGCCAACCCGTCGCGCAACGCCAAGGCGCAGCTCCGCGCGGTCATGGAGAAGATCGTCGCGGCGGCCAAGGCCCGCATCGCCGCCCGGGAGCACCGCGACAACCAGCGCCGCAAGACCGCCCTGGAGAACTCGGCGCTCCCCGCCAAGCTGGTCGACTGCCGCAGCGACGAGGTCGACCGCAGCGAGCTGTTCATCGTCGAGGGAGACTCGGCGCTGGGCACCGCCCGCGCGGCCCGCAACTCGGAGTTCCAGGCGCTGCTGCCGATCCGGGGCAAGATCCTGAACGTGCAGAAGGCGTCCGTCGCCGACATGCTCAAGAACGCCGAGTGCGCCGCGATCATCCAGGTCATCGGCGCGGGTTCGGGCCGCTCCTTCGACATCGAGGCCGCCCGCTACGGCAAGGTCATCCTGATGGCCGACGCCGACGTCGACGGGGCGCACATCCGCTGCCTCCTGCTGACCCTGTTCCACCGCTACATGAAGCCGATGGTCGAGGCCGGGCGGGTCTTCGCCGCCGTGCCGCCGCTGCACCGCATCGAGGTGATCAACCCCACGCGCGGTCACGGCAAGTACGTCTACTGCTACTCCGACGCCGAGCTGCAGCGGGTGCTGCGCGACCTGGAGCGCCGGGGCAAGCGCTGGAAGGACCCGATCCAGCGTTACAAGGGCCTGGGTGAGATGGACGCCGACCAGCTGGCCGAGACGACCATGGAGCCCCGGCACCGCACCCTGCGCAGGGTCCGCATCGAGGACATCGAGGAGGCCGAGCGCATCTTCGCCCTCCTGATGGGCAGCGACGTGGCCCCGCGCCGGGAGTTCATCGTGAGCAGCGCGGCCGAGATCGACCGCGACCACATCGACGCGTGACCGCCCCCGCCGGGTGATCTCCCGGCGGATTCCCACGACAACGGGCGGCTGATCGAAGCGCCGCCGATCGCGTGTGCCCGCGTGTCCCTCACCGTGCCCGGC
This sequence comes from Streptosporangium sp. NPDC002721, assembly GCF_042888905.1. Taxonomy (NCBI): domain Bacteria; kingdom Bacillati; phylum Actinomycetota; class Actinomycetes; order Streptosporangiales; family Streptosporangiaceae; genus Streptosporangium; species Streptosporangium sp. NPDC002721. The sequence continues at coordinate 46,274 of NZ_JBIAQI010000015.1, read as the reverse complement.
GTCCTCGGACGCCGGGAAGCACGGCCGGTCGTGAAACCGTGGCCCGGCCCCGGCCGGGGCCGGACCACGAGGTTCAGACGTCGACCGGCATCAGCTTGCCGGTGCGTACGTCGTAGATGGCCCCGCCGACCGGCATGCCGACGGGCAGGAACGGGCTCGTCCTGATCCGTACGAGATCGTGACGGAGCGCCGCGTCCTGGTCGGGGACGGTGTGGAAGTCCAGGCTGCGGGTGTCGACGCCGCGCCGGGCGGCGATCGCGTGCACCTCCTCGTCGGTGACCTTGGTCATGCCGCAGTCGGTGTGCGGCATGACCAGCACCCGCTCCACTCCCAGCAGATTGACCGCCAGGACGAGCGTGCGCAGGACGTCGTCGGTGACCCGGGCCCCGGCGTTGCGGAGGATCTTGGCGTCGCCCGGCTTGAGGCCGAAGAGCCCCAGCGGGTCGATCCGCGAATCCATGCAGGTGACCAGGGCGAGGCCGCGGGCGGCCGTGCCGGTCAGTCCGGCGTTCGTGAACGTGGCGGAGAATTTCTCGTTGGCGGTCAGCAGGTCGTCAAAAGCACTCACGTGCGCATCCCTCGGTCGGTGCGATCAACGGACTAATGATGCTTCATGCCCGTTCCCGGAACATGGGCGGGGGCGTACCGGGTGACGACTTCACCAAGATCCCACCACCGCTCATCACCGTGGGTCATTATGTCGTCACCCGACGTCCGGAAGTGTGGAGAGGCTGATGAGCAGGACCGAATCGCTGGCCGACTATCTGCGTGACCAGGGAAGGCGGAAGCTGGACCGGGTCGAGGTCAGGGACGGGGGGCGCAACGCGCGCTCGGCGCTGTCCCTGCTCGACGCGGCGGTCTACACGCGATCACTCAAGGACGACGACCCGTTCGTGGCCGTTCTCGCGGAGGCGGGGTGTTTCGGTCCCCGGGGAACCGGCGAGTTCGAGCCGACGGACCGGGTCGCGAGGGTCGTCCGCTTCTGGGAGTCGGGGGAGCCCTGGCAGCTGCTGATGGCGATCCGGTTCGCGCTCCAGGGCGCGCTCACCTGAGATCCCGGGTTTCGGCCCGTCCGCCGGGGAAAGGCGAACCGGGGCCGGGGTGGCACCGGACCGATCGGCACGGCGGCCATTGAGGCTCCCGGTGACACCGCCATAGGATCTTCGTCGGTGCCGAGTTTGGGAGGAAACATGGGAATCGCGCAGCTGAGGTCGATCGTCCTCGACTGTCCAGACCCCAAGCAACTGGCCGATTTCTACAGCGCGCTCCTGGGCTGGAAGGTCGCCAGCGTCGAGGACGACTGGGTGGTGGTCACCGGGGGCAGGCCCGGACGGCTCTGCTTCCAGCGGGTCCTCGACCACCGGCCGCCGGAGTGGCCCGGCACCGAGCGGCCCCAGCAGTTCCACCTCGACCTGACGGTCGAGAACCTCGACGAGGCCGAGAAGGAGACGCTGGCGCTGGGCGCGACCAAACATCCGTACCAGCCGGGCGAGAACGAGGGTTTCCGGGTCTATCTCGACCCCGCCGGGCACCCGTTCTGCCTGTGCGTCGACTGACCCTCCTGATCGATCTCAGGGCCTCCGGGCCTCCGGTCTGACCCCGGGGCTCTCGTGCCGGCCGGGCATCTCGCGTGATCTCGGGATCTTCGCGCTGATCGGACGTCCCGTGCGGTGCCGGGGCTTTCGGGTTGACCGGGCGTTCAGGGCGGTCCCGGCGCGGCCGCCCTGGGGAACTCCACCGACAGGGCCCCGGAGGCCCCCGCCGTCCTGGCGGGGGCCTCCGGGGCCCTGTCACACGATGGGGGTCACTCCTCGGGGGCGGGAGCCGCCGAGCCCTCCTCGCCGCCCCCGGCGCCGAGGGCGCCGCCCACGGCCGACACGGTGTGGGTGAGGCGCACGCCGGAGCCGTCGCGGCGGCCCAGCTCCTCGGGCAGCGGCACCGGCTTGCCGACGGCCGAGACCGCGCGGGCCGGGCCGGGGCCCGCCCAGGCGAGCAGCAGGACGTCCTCGCCCTTGAGGAACCGCTGGACGCGGACGCCGCCGGTGCCCCGGCCCTTCGGCGGGTATTCGGCGAAGTCGGAGATCTTGGCGCCGCCGATCTGGGTGCCGGGCAGTGCCGTCGAGGAACCGGCGATGGTCACCACCTGCGACTCGCGCGACGGGTCGACCGCGCCGAACCAGACCACCGTGGCGCCGCCGTCCAGCCGCACGCCGGCCATGCCGCCCGCGGGACGGCCCTGCGGGCGGACGACGGAGGCGGAGTAGCGCAGCAGCTGGGCCTCGGAGGTGATGAAGACGAGATCGTGGTCCTCGCTCTCCAGCTCCACCGCGCCCACAACCGTGTCGCCCTCCTTGAGGGTGATCACCTCGAAGTCGTCGCGGTTGGCCGGGTAGTCGGGCACGACCCGCTTGACCACCCCCTGCGCCGTGCCCAGCGCCAGGCCGGGACCGTCGGGATCGAGCGAGCCGATGCCGACGACCGTCTCGCCCGGGTTGAAGGTGACGTACTCCGCGACCGGGTGGCCGCCGGACAGCGACGGCGGGTTGGCCGACCGGGGCAGCGTGGGCAGGTCGACCACCTGGACCCTGATCATCCGGCCCTGGTTGGTGACCACGCCCACCTCGCCCCTGACCGTGCTCCGCACGGCGGAGACCAGCACGTCGTGGGACGAGCGGTCACCGTCGCCCGCCAGCGGCGAGGCGTCGAAGGTGCGGGCCAGCAGGCCGGTGGAGGAGAACAGCACCAGGCAGGGGTCGTCGGCCACCTCCAGGGGGACCGAGACGTTCCTCGCGACCCCGGAGGACTCCAGCAGCACCGTGCGGCGCGGGGTGCCGAAGGTCTTGGAGACCTGGGCGAGCTCGTCGGAGACGACCTTGCGGAGCTTGTCGTCGGAGGACAGGATCGCGGTCAGCTCGGCGATCTCGTCGCGCAGGGTCTGGCTCTCGCGGTCGAGCTCCAGCTTGTCGTAGCGGGTCAGGCGGCGCAGCGGGGTGTCGAGGATGTAGTTGGCCTGGGTCTCCGACAGCTCGAAGATCTCCGTCAGGCGCTCGCGGGCCTGGGCGGAGTTGTCGGAGGAACGGATGACCTGGATGACCTCGTCGATGTTGAGCAGGGCGACGACGAGGCCCTCGACGAGGTGCAGGCGCTCCTCGCGCTTGCGCCTGCGGTAGAGGGAGCGGCGGCGCACCACGTCGATGCGGTGGTCGACGTAGACCTGGAGCAGCTCGCGCAGGCCCAGCGTGCGCGGCTCGCCGTCGACCAGGGCGACGTTGTTGATGCCGAAGGTCTCCTCCATCGGCGTGAGCCGGTAGAGCTCCTCCAGCACGGCCTCGGGGATGAAGCCGTTCTTGATCTCGATGACCAGGCTCAGGCCCTTGTGCCGGTCGCTGAGGTCCTTGAGGTCGGAGATGCCCTGGAGCTTCTTGGCGGTGACCAGCTCCCTGATCTTGGTGACCACGCGCTCGGGACCGACGTTGAAGGGCAGCTCGGTGACGACGATGCCCTTGCGGCGGGGGCTGACCTGCTCGACGGCGCACTTGGCGCGCATCCGGAAGGTGCCCCGGCCCTTGGCGTACGCGTCGCGGATGCCGTCGAGGCCGATGATCGTGCCACCGGTGGGCAGGTCGGGGCCGGGGACGAACCGCATCAGGTCGTCGAGCGTCGCGTCGGGCTTCTTGATCAGATGGCGGGCGGCGGCGACGACCTCGACGAGGTTGTGCGGCGCCATGTTGGTGGCCATCCCGACCGCGATGCCGGTGGCACCGTTGACCAGCAGGTTGGGGAAGGCCGACGGCATGACCGTGGGCTCGGTCTCCTGGCCGTCGTAGTTGGGCTTGAAGTCGACCGTGTCCTCGTCGATCGACTGGACCACGGCCATCGCCGCCGAGGCCAGCCGGGCCTCGGTGTAGCGCATCGCGGCGGGCAGGTCGTCGGGGGAGCCGAAGTTGCCGTGCCCGTCGATGAGCGGCAGGCGCATCGAGAACGGCTGGGCCATGCGGACCAGCGCGTCGTAGATGGCGGTGTCGCCGTGCGGGTGGAGCTTGCCCATCACGTCGCCGACGACGCGCGAGGACTTGACGTGGCCCCGGTCGGGCCGCAGGCCCATCTCGCTCATCGAGTAGAGAATGCGGCGCTGGACCGGCTTGAGGCCGTCCCTGGCGTCCGGCAGCGCACGCTGGTAGATCACCGAATATGCGTATTCGAGGAAGCTGGTGCGCATCTCGGTGGAAACGTCGATGTCGACGATCCGCTCCTCGAAGCCCTCGTCGGTCGGGGGTGTGGTCGTCCGTCGAGCCATCTGATTTCCTGCGCGCGCGCCCCGGCCGTCAGGCCGGAGGGAGGCGCATCCTCCTTCTGTCTTCGTGGTCCAACCGTCGGCGCCGGCTCTCCGGGGAGCCTTGGCCGGGATGTCCGATGGGAACCCGGTGACGGGGGCGACCGGGCATCATACCGAGACTCGATACCATACCCAGCCCATCCGACACTTCCGGGCCCTCCCCGGCCTGCCTAAGGGTGCCGGGGCCGTTCCGGCGGGGTGCCGGGGACGGCAGGGGCTCCCGGGGCGGCCGTGGCGCCGGCGCCCGGGAGAGGGCGGGTCCGGGGGCCCGCTCCCGGCCAGGGGCCGGGGGTCTCGCCCTCGTGCTCGTCGCCGGGCACGTTCACCCTGGTGTCGTAGACCCTGAAGCCGCGCGCCTTGTAGTTGGCGAGCGCCACCGGGCTGTCGAGGGAGCAGGTGTGCAGCCACACCCGCCGGGTCGGCTCCCGCTCCGGCTGCCGGTCGGCCAGGTCCCAGGCCCTGGCCACGCCGGTCTCCAGCAGGTGACCGCCGACGCCCTTGCCGATCGCCCACGCCAGGAGGCCGAAGGAGGCGATCTCGACGGTCCCGCCGTCCTGCGGGACGAGCTCGACGTAGCCCGCCGGGGTGCCCCGGTGGTAGGCCACCCAGGTCTCCACGCCGCCGGCCAGCCAGTCGGCCCACTCGTCCCAGGTCCACGGCAGCTTGTTGGTCCAGTGCCAGTCTCCGCCGACGGCCGTGGTGAGGAACCGGCTGAACTCGGGCGAGGGCAGCTCGGCGCGCACGACGTCGACCTCGATCGACGGCGGTTTGGCGGGCAACAGGTCCGAACGCGAGGTCTGTTCGAGGTACCAGGTGGTGACGTCCATAGTGGATGCATCAAATCACGGCTCGGAGGCCCCCAGGTCCCCGCTCCCGGCGCCACGGGCCCGGTGGCGCCCGTCCTGTGCCCGGAGACTGCCGATCACCCCTCCGAGCTCCTGTCCGGTACGGCATGTGCCGCCCGTGTATGCCGTACCGGGGAAAAACAGTCGGCGAGACCTGGTACCAATGACCGGGTGAGCGAAGAGCTGATGCTGCGCGAAGAGGCCGAGGAGCGGCTGCGGGCGCTCGCCGGGGAGCACGCCCGGTTGCGCGAGGACCAGTGGGCGGCGATCAAGGCGCTGGTCATGGACCGGCGCCGGGTGCTCGTGGTGCAGCGCACCGGCTGGGGCAAGTCGGCGGTCTACTTCATCGCCACCGCGCTCCTGCGCGAGCTGGGCGAGGGGCCGACCGTCATCGTGTCGCCGCTGCTTGCCCTGATGCGCAACCAGATCGCCGCCGCCGAGCGCGCCGGGATCACCGCCGTCACGGTCAACTCGGCCAACCCCGAGGAGTGGGAGCAGGTCTACAACCAGGTCGCCGAGGGCGCGGTCGACGTGCTGCTGGTCAGCCCCGAGCGGCTCAACAACCCCGACTTCCGCGACCACGTGCTGCCCGAGCTGGCCGAGAGCGCGGGCCTGATCGTGGTCGACGAGGCGCACTGCATCTCCGACTGGGGTCACGACTTCCGCCCCGACTACCGGCGGCTGCGCACGCTGTTCGAGGAGCTCACCGAGGGCGTGCCGATCCTCGCGACCACCGCCACGGCCAACGCCAGGGTCACCCGCGACGTCGCCGAGCAGATGGGCGAGGAGACGCTCGTGCTGCGCGGCGCGCTGGAGCGCGACAGCCTCCACCTCGGGGTCGTGCGCCTGCGCGGCGCCGAGCAGCGGCTGGCCTGGCTCGCCCAGGCGCTGCACGAGCTTCCCGGGTCGGGCATCGTCTACACGCTCACCGTGGCCGCCGCCCAGGAGATCGCCGCCTACCTGCGCGAGCAGGGCCACGAGGTGATCGCCTACTCCGGGCAGACCGAGCAGGCCGAGCGGCTCGCCGCCGAGCAGGCGCTGCTCGACAACAAGATCAAGGCGTTGGTCGCGACCTCCGCGCTCGGCATGGGCTACGACAAGCCCGACCTCGGCTTCGTCGTGCACGTCGGCGCGCCCCAGTCCCCGGTGGCCTACTACCAGCAGGTGGGCCGCGCGGGCCGAGGGGTCGAGCGGGCCGAGGTGATCCTGCTGCCCGGCGCCGAGGACCGCGACATCTGGGCCTACTTCGCCTCGCTGGCCTTCCCGCCCGAGCCCGTCGTACGCGCGGTGCTGGCCGCGCTGGAGGAGGGTGGCGTGATGTCCACGGCCGCCCTGGAGAACCGGGTGGACCTCAGCAGGAGCCGCCTGGAGACCATGCTGAAGGTCCTCGACGTCGACGGCGCGGTACGCAGGGTCAAGGGCGGCTGGGAGTCCACCGGCGAGCCCTGGGGCTACGACGCCCCGCGCTACGCCAGGGTCGCCGCCGAGCGCGAGGCCGAGCAGCGGGCCATGCTCGAATACCTCGACACCACCGGCTGCCGCGAGGAGTTCCTGCGCCGCCGCCTCGACGACGACACCGCCTCCCCCTGCGGGCGCTGCGACAACTGCACCGGCGCCCACCGCTCGCCCGAGGTGGACGAGGGGGCCGTACGGTCGGCCGCCGACCGGCTCCAGCGGCCCGGCGTGGACATCGAGGCGCGCAAGCAGTGGCCGACCGGGCTCACCGACCTCAAGGGCCGGATCAAGCCGGAGCTGGGCGCCGAGCCCGGCCGGGTGCTGGGCAGGCTCACCGACATCGGCTGGGGCAACCGCCTGCGCGGCCTGCTCTCCGACGGCGCCCCCGACGGGCCGGTCCCCGACGACGTCTTCGCCGCCGTGATCAAGGTGCTGTCGTCCTGGGACTGGGCTCGGCGCCCGGTCGGCGTCGTCGCGGTGCCCTCGGCCGGCCGCCCCCTGCTCGTCCGCAGCCTGGCCGAGCGGCTGGCCCAGGTGGGGAGACTGTCCTACCTGGGCGACCTCGGTTACCGGTCGGGGCCGCCCGGACGGCAGTTCAACAGCGCGCAGCGCGTCCAGGCGATCAGGGGCACCCTCGCGATGCCCGCCGCCCTGGGCGCGGCCGTCGCCGGGGCCGGGGGCCCGGTCCTGCTGGTCGACGACCTGGTCGACACCGGCTGGACGATGACGCTGGGAGCCGCCATGCTCCGCCACGCCGGGGCCCCGGCCGTGCTGCCCCTCGCCCTCGCGGTCACCAGCTAGACCCGCTCACCCGGGGCCGGCTCCCGGGAAGGCGTCTCCCGGGGAGGGCGGGCTCTCAGAAGGGCACACCCCTCGGGAGGGCGCCTCCCGGGGAGGGCGGGCTCTCAGGAGAGCCCGAGGTCGATGTAGTCGTAGTCGAAGAAGGCGTGGCTGACGTGCACGTTGGTCAGCCTCTTGCCGCGCAGCAGGACGCGGGTGTCCCACTGGACGGGCAGCACGAGAGCCTGTTCCATGACCGTGCGGTCGACCCGCGACCACAGCTCCTCGCGCCGGGCGGGGTCGAGCTCGGCGCCGGCCTGGTCGATGAGGTGGTCGACCTGGGGCAGGCGCACGCCCACGTTGAACGACAGGTCGTCCTCCAGGATCTCCCGGCTGTCGGCCAGGTAGGGGAGATAGCTGGCGCCCTCCGGCCAGTCGGCGGTCCAGGCCCGGATGGAGAGGCCGATCTTCTCCTTCCTCAGATAGGAGGGGGTGCCGCCGCGCTGGGCCGTGTGCTCGGCCGGGGACAGGCCCTTGAGCGTGAGCCGGATCCCGACGCGTTCCAGGGCCGTCTTCAGGGCCTCGGCGGCCTTCCGCTCGGCGGGCTGCGCGGCCCGGAAGACGATCGTGGCCGAGAAGCCTCCGGGCCGCCCGCACGCGGCCAGCTGCCCGCGAGCCGCGGCCACGTCCCCCTTGCCGGTCTGGTACAGGTTCAGCGGGCGGTATCCGGAGATGGTCGGCGGGAGCAGCCCGGTGGCGATCGTGCCCGCGCGCAGGCCGCGGCCGTAGGCGTCGCGCAGGGCCTCCCGGTCCGCGGCGGCGAACACGGCCCTGCGGCAGGCCGCGTTGTCGAAGGGCAACACCTGCGGGTTGATCGCGACGTACCGCAGCCAGCCGATCGTGGGCGTGTCGGCGCGAGCTTTCAGCGCGGGGTCGGCCGCGATGCGCTCGGGCAGGCTCGCGCTCGCGCCCGAGTCGAGGTCCAGGTCGAGGTCGCCCGAGACGAGACCCTTGTCGACGGCGTCCTGGTCCATGTCGAAGGTGATCTCGTAGCGGTCGGGGAGCGCCCGGCGGTTCGGGTCGGTCGCCGGGGACCAGTGGGGGTTGCGGACCAGGACGAGCCGCTTGCCCCGCTCCGCGCTCTCGAACCGGTAGGGGCCCGAGGAGAGCACGTGCTTCTCGTACGTCGCGCCGGTGTCCTTCGCCTCGGGGACCGGCATGGTCTGGGTGACCTGGGCGACGTGGTCGAACGCCCCGTGGGGCTTTCTGAGGTGGAACACGACCGTCCGGTCGTCCGGGGTCTGGATCGCCCCGTCGGTGTCGGCCTTCGGCGAGGCGAAGTGGCCCCGGTAGCCGGAGGGCAGGTTCAGCAGCTGCTCGAAGTGGTACGGGCCCCGGCTGAGGGTGTCCTTGCCGATCGCGCGGAGCACGGCGTGCTTGACGTCCGCGGCGACGATCGGCGTGCCGTTCTCGTACTTCAGGCCCGCCCTGAGACGGTACGTCCACGTCCTGCCCCCGTTGCCGGGCACGCCGGGGCCCTCCGCCAGGTCGCCCACGAGTTCCCGGCTCCCGGCGCCGGGAGCGGGCCGGTACATCATCAGCGAGCGCCCGTAGAGCCGTGCGACGTTCCACATGGACGGGTAGTAGGTGTTGCCCGGGTCGAAGGAGTCGGCGACGAAGCCCGCGCCGAACCGCATCGTCCCGCCCCTGCGTGTAGACGGGTTGACGACCGAGGCCGAGGCCGCGTCGAGGCCGGTCGGCGCGGGCTTCGGCGTCACCCGCGAGACGGCGTCCGGCTCGCCGGACGGCAGGACCAGCCAGGTGGCGACGCCCAGCACGCAGGCGGCCGCGAGGGTCGAGGCGACGGTCAGGATCCGGCGGCCCCCGGCCGTACCGGCGAGCCGGGCGGGGAGCAGGGCGGGGAGCCGGGCGAGCCGGGCGGGGAACGGCGAGGAGAACCCGGTGGAGGGCGTCGCCGGGGACGGCGCCGGGGACCCGGCCGTTTCCGGCACGCGGCGCGGTGCGGGGACCGGGCCTCCGGAGGAGGACGGGGCCGTTTCCGGCGTGCGGCGCGGTGCGGGGACCGGGCCTCCGGAGGAGGACGGGGCCTTCTCCGGCGCGCGGGGCGGCACGGAAGAAGCCCGGCCCTCGGAGGAGGGCCGGGCCGTTTCCGGCGGGGGAGGCGCGGGTGGAGGGAACGTTCCGGAGGCCGGGGCCGGGGCGGGAGCGCCCGCGTCCAGCAGCATGTCCAGCACCTCGGCCGAGCCGGGCCGGGACCGGGGGTCCTTGGTGAGGGCCGCGCCCAGCAGCGGGCGCAGCGACTCCGGCACCCCGGACAGGTCCGGTTCCGCGACGAGGATCCGGCGCATCACCACGGCCAGGTTGCCCAGCCCGAACGGCGGCTGCCCGGTCGCCGCGAACACCATGGTCCCGGCCCAGGCGAACACGTCGCCCGCCGGTCCGACCTCCTGGTCGTGGAACTGCTCGGGCGCCATGTAGGCGGGCGTGCCGACCAGGTCGGTGGTCAGGCTGTACGCGGCGTCCAGTGCCCTGGCGATGCCGAAGTCGATGACGCGGGGGCCGTCCGGGCCGAGCAGGACGTTGCTGGGCTTGAGGTCGCGGTGCACGATCCCGGCGCGGTGGATCGCCGCCAGCGCGGTGGCGGTGGCGACGGCCAGCCTGAACAGCGCGTACCTGTCGCGCGGCCCCTCCCTGGACACCATCTGCTGCAGCGACTCGCCGTCGACGTACTCGCTCAGGATGTACGGCCGGTCGCCTGTGGCGTCGGCCTCCAGCACCCGGGCGGTGCAGAACGGGGCGACCCGCCGGGCGGCGTCGGCCTCCCGCTGGAAGCGCCGCTTGGCGTGCGCGTCGTCGGAGAGCCTGGCGTGCAGCACCTTGAGCGCGACGCGTTCACCCGAGGGCGTGCGCGCGAGGTAGACCACGCCCTGGCCGCCCTCGCCGAGGAACCCGACCAGCCGGTGCGGGCCGATCAGCTCCGGGTCGCCCGGCCGCAGGGGGCGGGGCTCCGGCATGCGTCACTCCAGGGGTCGCCGCGAACATGGTCCGACCACAGTATTGGATCGCCGTGGGGAGCGAGAAAGCCCCGGGGGCGCACCCGGCGCGGACGGGCGGTCAGAGGCGGGGACGGGCGCCCAGGTGCGAGATGGCCCGGGAGGCCAGGTGGCAGCCGGAGGCGAGGGCCTCGGCCGGGGGCTTGCCGCCGAGCCAGGCGGGCAGGAAACCGGCGGTGAAGGCGTCACCGGCACCGGTGCCGTCGACCACGCGCTCCACGGACTCGGCGGGGACCTTGATCGGGTCGGGGCGGTTGTTGGCGTACCAGAGCGCGCCCTCGTCGCGGAGCTTCACGACGACCTGGGGGAACCAGGCGGTGAGGACCTTGGCGGCGGCGGCGGGGTCGTCGCGGCCGGTGAGGACCTTGGCCTGGTCGGCGTTGGCGAACAGGAGCTTGGCGCTCTGCGTCCACTCCAGGAACGGCTCGGCGCCGGTGCGCTCCAGGGGGGCGGAGGAGGAACAGTCGACCGAGACGGACATCCCCGAGCGGCGGGCCATCTCCAGGGCGGCCATCCCGGCGTCGCGGGAGCCCTCGTTGATCAGGGTGTAGCCGGACAGGTGCAGGTGCCCGCCCTGGGAGAACAGGTCGCGGGGCAGGTCCTCGGGGGACAGGGCCGCGTTCGCGCCGGGGTCGGACAGCATGGTGCGCTCGCCCTTGTGGGTGACGAGCACCACGCAGGTGCCGGTCGGGCGCTCGGGGTCCATGACGAGGCGGGCGTCGACGCCGTAGCCCATCAGCTCCATGTCGCGGTTACGGCCGGTGATGTCGGCGCCGCGCCGCCCGATGAAGGCGACCTCGGTGCCCTCGACGGCGAGCCAGGAGGCGATGTTGGCACCCGAACCACCGCCGTGCATGGTGACGATCGCCGGTGTGTCGCTGGCCCTCGCCAACGGGTAGCGAGCCCGCGCGACCGCGTCGGTCATGAGATCGCCCACCACGACCACCCGCGTCATGATGTCACCACCTTGCTGCCTTCGATGCCGACGTGCCTCTAGACATGCTTCAAGCCATACCTCTGGCCGTGCCTCTAACCGCGAAAAACTTAACAGCTTCCGGCCAGCGTATGGGGTCTTGACCGGACACCGGACCATAGTCGATGCACAAGCGTTGCGTGAATCCGTCCGGGTGGTCTGCCGGATGAGATTCGCGTCTACTCTCGGGACTGTGGAGGCTGCTCAGTATCCCGCTCACTGGGAGGCGGACGTCGTCCTGTCGGACGGCGGCACCGCCCACGTACGCCCGATTCGGCCCGCCGACGCCGACCGGTTGCGTTCCTTCTACGGCCGGCTGTCCGACGAGTCGATCTACTTCCGCTTCTTCGGTCCCCGGCCGCGGCTGTCGGAGCGGGAGATCACCTGGTTCACCAACGTCGACTACGAGAGCCGCGTGGCGCTGATCGCCACGATCGGCACCGAGATGGTGGCGGTCATCCGCTACGACCGGATCGAGCCCGGCGAGGCCGAGGTCGCCTTCCTCGTCGAGGACGCCCACCAGGGCCGGGGGGTCGCCTCGGTGCTCCTCGAACACCTGGCCGCCACCGCCAGGGAGAAGGGCATCGCCCGCTTCGTCGCCGACGTCCTGCCCGCCAACCAGAAGATGATGGCGGTGCTCAAGCAGGTCGGCTACACCGCGCAGAGCCGCTTCGCCGACGGCGTGGTCAGGATGACCCTCGACCTCACCCCGACCGAGACCGCCCAGGAGGTGACCGCCTCCCGCGAGCACCGCGCCGAGTCCCGCTCCATCGAACGGCTGCTCTCGCCGGGCTCGGTGGCGGTCGTGGGGGCGGGCCGCGAGCCGGGCGGCATCGGCCAGACCGTGCTGCGCAACCTGCTCGGCGCCGACTTCGCGGGCCCCGTCTACCCCGTGCACCGCGAGGCGCGGTCCCTCGCGGGGGTGCGGGCCTACCCGAGCGTGACGGCCATCGACGGCGAGGTGGACCTCGCCGTGCTCGCCGTGCCCGCCGACGGGGTGATCGACGTGGTCAAGGAGTGCGCGGAGAAGGGCGTGCGCGGGCTGATCGTCGTCTCCTCGGGGTTCGGCGAGACCGGCCCCGAGGGCCGGGCCAGGCAGGACGAGCTGGCGCGCATCGCCCGCGCGTACGGCCTGCGGGTCGTCGGCCCCAACTGCCTCGGCATCGCCAACACCGACCCCGCCGTACGGCTGAACGCCACCCTCGCCGCCACCCTCCCCGAGCTCGGCCGGGTCGGCTTCTTCAGCCAGTCGGGCGCCCTGGGCACCGCGCTGCTGCAACGGGTGGCCCAGCGGGGCATGGGCATCTCCTCGTTCGTCTCGGCGGGCAACCGCGCCGACGTGTCGGGCAACGACCTGCTGCAGTACTGGGAGGAGGACCCGCGGACCGACGTGATCCTGCTCTACCTGGAGTCGTTGGGAAATCCCCGCAAGTTCGCCCGCCTCGCGCGGCGCATCTCGCGCCGCAAGCCGATCGTGGTCGTCAAGAGCGGCGGCACCACCCAGAACGTGCCCACCGGCCACGCCGCGCCCGTGCTCGGCCTGCCCGACACCGCGCTCAGCGCGCTGTTCGAGCAGGCCGGGGTGATCAGGGTCGACGACCTGATCCAGCAGTTCGACGTGGCGCAGCTGCTGGCCTACCAGCCGCTGCCCGCCGGGTCCAGGGTCGGCCTGGTCAGCAACTCCGACGCGATGGCGCTCCTCGCGGCCGACGCCTGCGTGCGGGTGGGCCTGGAGCCCCGGCCGCCGGTCAACCTCGGCGCGCGGGCCTGCGCGCGGGAGTTCGGCGAGGCCCTGACCTCGGTGATCCCGGACGTGGACGCGGTGGTCGCGATCTACATGCCGCCCGTCCCGGGTGCCGGCGCGGAGGTCGCCGCCGAGCTGCTGCGCGCCTCCCGCGACTGCGGCAAGCCGGTGCTGGCCACCTTCGAGGGCAAGATCGGCATGCTCGACGAGCTGCGGGTCGGCACCGTGCCCGAACGCGGCTCCATCCCCTCGTACGCGGCGCCGGAGGAGGCGGTCCGCGCGCTCGCCCACGTCGTGCGGCACGCGCGCTGGCTGGAGCGGCCCGCGGGGGTGCCCGAGGAGATCGAGGGCGTCGACACCGCCGCCGCGCGCGACCTCGTGCTCGCGACGCTCGAAGACGCCCCGGCCGAGATCGACGCCGCGGAGCTGCTCGCCCGCTACGGGGTGGAGGTCTGGCCGTCGGAGACGGTGGGGTCGGCGGAGGAGGCCGTCGAGGCGGCGACGCGGCTCGGGTGGCCGGTCGTGCTGAAGGCGGCGGGCCCCGAGGCGGCCATGCGCGCCGGGACAGTGCGTCTGGGGCTGTCCGGGCCCGACGGGGTGCGCGACGCCTACGCCGACCTGACGCGCCAGCTCGAACCGGAGGCCGTGCTCGCGGTGCAGCGCATGGCCCCGCAGCCCGCGGTGCCGACCGTGGCCGGGGTGACGGACGACCCGGCCTTCGGCGCGGTGGTCTCCTTCGGGCTCGGCGAGATCACCGCGCGGCTGCTGCGCGACGAGGCGTACCGGCTGGCCCCGCTGACCCGCGAGGACGCCGCGGCGCTGGTGAGGTCGCCGCGGGCCGCGCCCCTGCTCCTCGGGGAGTACGGCTACCCGCCGGTCGCGGTCGAGGCCCTGGAGGACCTGCTGATCCGGCTCGGGCGGCTGGCCGACGACCTCCCCGAGGTGGCGCGGCTCACCCTCGACCCGGTGCTGGTGGGGGAGTCCGGGGTGATCGTGCTGGGTGCCCGGGCCGTGCTCCGCAGCCACGAGGGCCCCCGTCCTGACGGCGGCCCCCGGCGCCTCGGGTAGGTCGTCCCGGGGGGCGGTTGGCAGCTCCCCGCTATCCGAACTGGCCGGGCTGGTAGTCGCCGGCGGGCTGCTGGACGATGACGTTCACGCGGTTGAAGGCGTTGATGACGGCGATGAGCGACACCAGGGCGGCGAGCTGGTCCTCGTCGTAGTGCTTGGCGGCGTTCGCCCAGGCGTCGTCCGTGACACCCCCTGCCGCGTCGGCGATGCGGGTGCCCTGCTCCGTCAGCTCCAGGGCGGCGCGCTCGGCCTCGGTGAACACCTTGGCCTCCCGCCAGGCCGCGATCAGGTTCAGGCGCGCCGGGGTCTCCCCGGCGTGCGCGGCCTCCTTGGTGTGCATGTCGGTGCAGAAGCCACAGCCGTTGATCTGGCTGGCGCGGATCTTCACCAGCTCCTGCGTCGCGGCCGGCAGCGTCGAGTCCACGACCGCCTTGTTGGCGGAGGTGACGTACCTCAGGACCTTGGCGCTGACCGGGTTGTCGTAGAGGTTCAGGCGGGCGTCCATGGCGTACTCCTTGTCGTTGTCGGTGGTCACACCTTTCGGACGGGACAGCTCGGCGGGATGTGACATGCGGCGTTTTCGCCGCTTCCCGGCAGGGGCTGGACGACGTCCGGGACCGTGTTGCCGAGGTAGCGCCCCGCTCGCCCCACCCGTCACGGTCACCGGCCTCCTTCCGGCCCGGCTCCGCATGCGAGATCCCTTTCCGGTCCTTGGTACGCGATGATCCAGACGGAACCTCCTAGCCTGTTCGCCGGGTCGCGGGGACGATCTGGACGGTGCTGGCGACGGTGGCGGGCGCGGGACCGGGCTCCACGGCGGGTTCGGCCGTGTCCGTGCCCTCCCGGGCGAAGTGGACGGCCCGGCCGGACGCGGTCAGCGTCCCCGAGGCGTCCGGCGACACGGCCACGCCGACCGTGATCCGGGGGAGCTGGAACCCGGGGGCGGCCAGGTCACGCGTGCCGCAGCCGACGATCCCGGCCGTGATCCGGCACCTCCAGCCCGTACCCGAGGCGCTCACCGGGGTCAGGCCCGAGGGGAAGTGGTAGGTCACCCCCGTCGGACGGGTGATCCCGGCGGAACCGGGGGCCGCCGTGACGTCGATGGAGAACGTACCGGCGCCACCCGCCTCGAACGGGCCGTCGTGGACCGTGGTGAGGATCAGGTCAACGGGCAGGTGCGCTCTCCAGGCGGGCGGGCCCACGGCGGTCGCCGCGGTCGTCATCGCGGTCGTCACCAGGGTCACCGGGACGGCCATCGCGAGGCGCGAGAGGCCGGCCCGCCACCCCGGCCAAGCCACTCCGGCCCGTTCCGCTGGATCCGTATCCTCACCGGCCATATTTCCTCGCCCCTGATTCCGGTAGGAATTCACCGTTTCCGATTCCGGCGCGGTGCGCCGCATATCCCAGATATGTAAAACAAGGCGATGTATGCCGAGAATCGCCCGTTACCGCTGTTCGGGACGGCACACGTACGCCACCACCACTGCTCCCGGTAACCCCGATGGGGCCGCGCCAAACCGAGCGAGAGGTAAAGTCGCGGGCAGGAAAGGGCTCCCCGACCACCCCCGATGACGTTTTCCCGGCCGGAAGAAGCCGATGGCGGGCCGCATCACGATTTGCACCGCCGGCCGAAGGTCACGTGCTCCCGGTGAAAGCGCTGCCCCGGACAGGGCAGGATGGACCCATGAGGGAAACCCGACTCTCGTCCGCCGGCCTGCGCGACGCCATCGACCGCAGTGGCTACTATCCCGACCTGGTCGCCGACGCGGTCGAGTCCGCGCTCGGCAAGGAGCAGGTGGGCGCCTACGTCGTGCACCACGAGGCCACCTTCGACCCGGCCATGGAGGTGCGCAGGCACGTCACCGTGCTGGTGCTCTCCCCCACCCGGCTGCTCGTCTGCCACACCGACGAGCACCCGCCGGTGGAGGGGGTGTCGGCGTCCCACGCCTCCACGACCACCGAGGCGGTTCGTCTCAGCCGGATCCAGTCGGTCGCGGTCACCCGGGTCGTCCCCGACCCCGCCTCCTACGTGCCCGGAGTGCCGCCCACGGAGGTCACGCTCACCATCGGCTGGGGGGCCATCTCCCACGTCGACCTGGAACCGGCGACCTGCGGTGACGAGAACTGCGACGCCGACCACGGATACACCGGCGCCATCACGGCCGACGACCTCTCCCTGCGGGTGAGCGAGGCGGCCGACGGGCCGGAGGCCGTCTCCCACGTGCTGGCCTTCGCCAAGGCACTGTCGGAGGCCACCGCCCGTACCGCCTCGTGAACCCCCTGGTTCCCGCGTACGGGACGGCCTCGCTCGCGGACCTGTCCTCCTCGCTGCTCGCCGCGGTCGGGGTGGACGGCGACAACCCGCTGGATCTCGCCCCGGCCGGGCGGGTCCTGCTGTTCCTCGTCGACGGCATGGGCGCCGAGCTGCTCCGCGCCCACCCCGGCGTCGCCCCGTTCCTGTCCTCCCTGTCCGGCGGGGTGTCCGGCGGGGTGCTCACCGCGGGCTTCCCCGCCACGACCGTGACCAGCCTGAGCACCCTCGGCACCGGCCTGCCGCCGGGCGGGCACGGCATGCTCGGCTACCAGCTCGCCGTGCCCGGCGCCGGTTACCTGCTCAACTGCCTGCGCTGGACCGCCCCGGGCCCCCTCGTCGAGCCCGGCGAGTGGCAGCCGACCCCGACCGTCTACGAGCGCGCGGCGGCGGCCGGAGTCCAGGTCAGCTACGTCGGCCCGGCCAAGTTCGAGACCACCGGTTTCAACCGGGCCGTCTACCGGGGCGTGCGCTTCGTCGGGGCCGACGAGATCGACGACCGGATCGCCGGGGTCCGCCGCGCGCTGGCCGAGCCCCGGGCCCACGTCTCGGTCTACTACGGCGACCTCGACGCCGCCGGCCACGTCACCGGCTGGGGCTCCCCGGTCTGGCTCGACCGGCTCGCCCTGGTCGACCGGATGGCCGAGCGGCTGGCGGAGACGCTCCCGCCGGGCTCGGCGATGTACGTCACCGCCGACCACGGCATGATCAACATCACCGACCGCGTCGACGTCGACGCCCTCCCCGAGCTGCGCGAGGGGGTCGACCTGCTCGGCGGGGAGACCAGGGCCCGCCACCTCTACACCGTCCCCGGAGCCGCAGAGGCGGTCCTCGACACCTGGCGCGACGTCCTCGCGGGGAAGGCCTGGGTGGCCTCCCGGGAGGAGGCGGTCGAGTCCGGCTGGTTCGGGCCGGGGGTCCGCGCGGAATGGCTGCCCAGGATCGGCGACGTCCTCGCGGTGCCGTACACCGACTGCGCCCTCGTCGCCTCGGTCGCCGAGCCGCACGAGGCGGGGTTCATCGGCTGCCACGGCTCGCTGACACCCGCCGAGCAGCACGTCCCCCTTCTCGAGGTGAGCACCCGTTGACGTCTCCCCACCGCCAGAGCCGGGATCTTCACGCCGGAGGTATTCGATGAGCCCGCTGATCACTCCCGCCGAGCTGGAGGGCCTGACCGGGGCGAGTGTCCTCGACGTGCGCTGGAAGCTCGCCGTCCTGCCCACCGGTCCGGCCGGGATCGACTCCTACCGTGAGGGGCACATCCCCGGCGCGGTCTTCTGCGACCTGGAGACCGACCTCACGGCCCACCCCGGGCCGGGAGGCGAGGGAGGCCGCCACCCGCTGCCCTCCGCCGAGGCGTTCCAGGAGGCGATGCGCCGGCTCGGCGTGTCCGGCTCCCGGACCGTCGTCGTCTACGACGGCGCCGACTCCACCGCGGCCGCCGCCCGCGCCTGGTGGCTCCTGCGCTACTTCGGCCACCCCGACGTGCGGGTCCTCGACGGCGGCCTGCGCGCCTGGGTCTCCGAGGGCCTGCCCGTCTCCACCGAGGAGAGCCGTCCCGAGCCCGGCGACTTCGAGGCGCGGCCGGGCGGGATGCCGCTGCTCGACGCCGCGCGGGCCGGTGAGCTCGCCGCCGACGGGGTGCTGCTCGACGCCCGCGCCGCCGAGCGCTACCGGGGCGAGGTCGAGCCGATCGACCCGGTCGCCGGGCACGTCCCGGGCGCGGTCAGCGCCCCCACCGGTGAGAACGTCGACGCCGCCGGCCGCTTCCACCTGCCCGACTTCCTGCGCGAACGCTTCAACACCCTGGGCGTCGTCCCCGGCGTGGAGGTCGGCGCCTACTGCGGGTCCGGTGTGACGGCCGCCCACCAGGTGCTGGCCCTGGAGGTGGCGGGCATCCCGGCCGCGCTCTACGTCGGGTCATGGTCGGACTGGGTGAGCGACCCCTCCCGGCCGGTCGCCACCGGCTGACCGGGCCCTCCGTGTCGCCCGCCACAGGCTGACCGCTCCGGGCCGGTTACCGCCGGCCGGCCGTTCCAGGTGACCAGTCCCTTCCGGCCTGCCGCTCTAGGCGACCGGCTCCTCCGGGCCGGTCGCCACCGGCCCGTCGCCGCACCCGAAGCAGACGAAGCCCGCCACGCCGGTCCTCCCGCTCGCGAGGGCCAGCGCTCGCGCGGGCGGGTCGCCGGCGGCCAGTGCCCGGTGGAAGGCGGTCATCAGCGTCAGCGTCTCCTCGTCGCGCACCGGCACCAGGCTCGCCACCACGCACCGCGTCCCCAGCGACAGGAACGTCCCCGCCAGCCCGAGGGGCGCGCCGTCCGCGGGGGCGTGCGCCATCCCCGCGTCGCACGCCGACAGCACCACCAGCGCGGGCGGGGTGCGCAGCCGCAGCAGGTCGTACGCCATCAGCGGGCCGTCGTCGAGGTCGATGCTCGACAGCAGCGGGCTGCGCGGGGAGAACATCCCGTGGGCGGCCAGATGGATCATGTCGGCCCGCTCCAGCGCGGCCATCACCTCCGCCCGCCGCGCCGCCACCCGCTCGGTCCCCGCGTGACACTCGCCGACCATGCGGACCTCGGCCTCCGCGTACCGCAGCCCCGGTCCCGCCACCGCCACCGGCACCGCCGCGTCCCTCCCGGCCCGTACGGCCGGCACCCGCCGCCCGGCCAGCCAGGCGGCGGCGCTGGCCGCCACGGTCACCGGCCGGTCGGCGTTCGTCGGCAGCAGCGGCCAGGGCAGGGTGTGCAGCGTCCCCGTCGGCACGATCACCAACGGACGGTCGCCCAGCCGGTCACGCAGCGAGCCGAAGAGGAGCCGCTCCAGCTCCGCGGCCTCCGCGCCGGGCTCGGCGGCGCTCCCGTCGAGCAGGTGCGTCCTGCGCAGCCCGTACCGGAGGCGGACGGTGGCCTCCGCGACGGCGGGGAACGGGCCGAGACGGTGCAGCGTCACACGGTCCCGGGTGACCACGACGGCGGCCAGATCCCCCTCGTGGCGGACGAACTCCACCAGGACCGACTCGCCGAGCGCCGCCCGCAGCGCGGCCAGGCCGGGCGCGAGCGGCCGGCCCGCACCCCCGGTGACCGCCCGCCACCGCTCGGCCCAGGCCAGCACCGCGCGACCCCGCCCGGTCCGCATGGCCAGGGCCAGCCCGAACCCGGCCAGCGGCTCACCGGCCCTGGCGGCGTGCGCGCGCACCACCGGATCCTCGAACGTCCTCGTCCCGGCGCCCACCTCCGCCAGCCCGGCCAGCACCGCGGCGAACGCCCCCCGCCGGTCTCCCGCCAGGGATCGCCGCAGCGCCGTCGCCTGGAGGGCGACCACCCCGTGGCCCGGGCGGGACAGGAGGGCCAGCTGCTCCTCGGCGGACGGCCGGTCGCCCAGGCCGAGCGAGACCTCGGCGGCGGTGAGCCTGAGCGCCGCCGAGGCGTCCCGGTGCCCGGCGGCGTCGAGGGCGTCGGCGCACGAGAGCATCGCCGCGGGCAGCTCCGCCGAAGGCGGGGCCAGCGCGAGCCGGGCCCGCAGGACGATCTCGTCGGCGACCGGGACCAGGACCGTCCGTCCCTGCGCGGCCAGCTCGCGGGCGGCCAGCTCCGCGCTCTCCCGGGCACGGCGGGGATCACCGGTGCGCAGCTCGACCCTGGCGAGCAGCAGGAGGGCCTCGGCCAGGGCCGTCCCGGCGCCCGCCGCCGCCAGCTCGGGAACCGCCATCTCCAGCAACACCCGCGCCTCGCCGGGCAGATGGGCGCCGACCAGCGCCTCGGCCAGGTCGCACCGCACCGTGGCCAGCCGTTCGGGATAACCGACCAGGATGCTCTCGGCACGCCGGTAGGCGCTGAACGCGGCGGCCAGGTCACCGCGCCGCGCGGCCAGGAACGGCAGGTTGCCCTCGGCGAGCGCGAGAACGTGTTCCAGGCCCGCCTCCCCGGCCAGCTCCGCGCACCGGCTCAGGTCGGCCTCCGCGGCCTCGAACTCCCCGAGGAACACCCGGGCGAGACCGCGGTTCAGCATCGCCCCGGCCAGGAACCTGACGTCGCCGCCGAGGACGGGAACGGCCAGGTCGCAGTGGTCGACGGCCTCGCGGTAACGGCCGAGCCGCGCCAGGGCCACGGCCCGGTGCACGCCGAGCTTGCCCACCTCGGCCGGGGTCAGACCGGGCTCGGCGTCCGCGGCGACGGCCAGTGCCTGCTCCGGGTGCCCCAGTTCCGTACGGATGTGGACCAGCGACAGCCGCGCCTGGGCCGCCCGGTGCGGCAATCCCGCCGAGAGCGCGATCCGCACCGCCCGGCCCAGCCGTTCCTCGGCGAACGGCAGGTCGCCCAGCTCGCGCGCCGCCACCGCCACCGCCCGGTGCGCCACCACCTCGACCTCGCAGTGCCCGCACCCCGCGACCCGGCCCGAGATCGCGCCGCCACCAGGGCCGCCGTCGTAGCCGTCGTCGTAACCGCTGCCGGGGGTGCTGCCCTCCGGGTCGCGCTCCGGGGCACCGCCGACCGGAACACCATCGTCCAGAACGCCCCCCGGAGTGCCGTAGTAACCGCTGCCGGGGGTGCTGCCCTCCGGGACACCGTCACTTAGAACGCCATCCGAAGTGCCGTCCGGGGCGCCCGCCGGGACGGCCCGGCGGGACGCCTCCCGGCAGGACGCGGGGAGCGCGGCGAGCACGGTGCGGGCGAGCGCGAGGGCGCGGGCCGGGTCGCTGCCCGAGAGGTCGACCGCGTGCTCGGCGGCGGCGAGCGCCTCGTCGGCGGTCACCTACGGGCGGATCCGGGTCCAGCTGGTGACCACGGGAGAGCCCTCGGGCCGGTGGCACACCACGCTGAACCAGCCCGGCGGCAGGCCGGTGACGGCGAACTGGCCCGTCGGGGACAGCGCGCGTGACTCGGTGAGATGCAGGGTGCGGATCTCGACCAGCGTGCCCGCCTCGGGACAGGGGGAGACCTGGCCCGCCAGGTCGACCAGGCCGTCCAGGGAGGTGACCTCCAGCTCCACCGTGAGCCCGCCGGCGGTGAACCTCAGCAACCGGGGCTCCTCGGCGGACCGGACACCTCGCGGCACGGGCGTGGCCACCGGGCGGGCCGTGGCGGCGTCGGGCAGCCGCAGGCCGAAGGTCGCGCGCGCGGCGGCCGTCACCCGCGCGGGCACCGGGTCGCTCCCCGAGGCCAGGCGCAGCGCGGCTATCAGGGACTCGTCGTCGATCGCCGTCGGATGTCGCGTCACGGTGTCGCCTCCCGGGCGGTGAGCAGGGTGCGGAGTCGGTTCAGGCAGCGGCCCCGGGTGGGGCCGTAGCTGCCGCTGGGCATGCCCAGACGCCCGGCCAACTGGTGGACGCCCGCGTCGGGGGCGGTGGCCATCAGCCGGAACAGCGAGCGGCACGGCTCCTGCATCTCGTCGACGGCCTGCCACAGGCGGCGGCCCTCGTCGGCGCTCAGCACGGCCAGTGCGGGATCGGCGTGGGCGTGCCCGGCACCGGCCGGGGCGAGGTGGGCGTGCTCGGCGTCCGCAGGGTCGGCGACCAGCCGCTCACCCCGGTGCCGCCGGCTCAGCAGGGACGCCTCGCGCTTGGCCGTGGTGAACAGCCAGGGGCCGATCCTGTCGGGGTCGCGGATGGTGTGCAGGCTCTCCAGCAGCCGCAACCAGGTGCCCTGCACCGCGTCGGCGGCGTCGGCCGGGCTCAGGTCGTAGGCGCGCACGGCCGACCACAGCAGCCCCTGGAAACGGACGACCAGCTCGTCCCAGGCCACCTGGTCGTTCACCAGGACGGCGTCGATCGTGTGCTGGTCGCCCACCGGCACCTCCATGACCGCGTAGAACACTCTGAGTGTTCGTGTGAAGACTTTGGGTGAGACTTTAGCCGGGCGTGGGCACGACGGCTCCCAAATCGGGGATCCGCCTGACCCCGGACGGGGCGAGGACGTGCTTCACGGCCTCGGGGGAGGGGCGGTCCGCGCACGCCGCGGCGATCGCCCCGCTCACCAGGGCGGTGGCGAAGGAGGTTCCGCTCCAGCGCGCGTACCCCTGGAACGCCCCGTGTTCGAGAAAGGTGCTGGACAGCCACTCGCCGCGGGCGCACGCGTCCACCCACGGGCCGTACGCCGAGAACGGGGCCCTCGCCTCCCCCGCGGCGTCCAGCGCTCCGACGGAGATCACCCGGGGCGACGCGGCGGGCCAGAAGGGGCGGTCGGAGGCTGTGTTGCCCGCGCAGGCCACGGTGACCGTACCGGCCAGCTCCTCCAGGGCGGCCTCCACGAGCGGGGAGGGCTGGTCGTCGAAGGTGTGCCCGCCGAAGGACAGGTTGAGCACCCGTGGCGGCGCGGCCCGCAGCCGCCCCAGGACGTGCAGCAGCCCGGCCTCGTCCCCGATCCCGTGGCCGTCCAGCACCCGCATCGGCCGCAGCCGTGCCAGGGGAGCCGATCGCAGGACCAGCCCCGCGACGAACGTGCCGTGCCCCGCCTGGAGGTCCATCTCTCCGTCGCCGTCGGAGTCGGGGACCTCGGCGGACTCCCGTCCCCGCTCCAGGAACCACGGGCTCTCCTGCCACCAGGGGTGCTCCGCCAGGCCGGTGTCGGCCAGGGCCACGGTCACGGCGCTCGCCGGGGGCCCGGCCGGGGCGGGCTCGGGCGCTGGGAGGGCGGCGCTGGGGAAGGGGCGTGAGGCCGGGCCGCCGAAATAGAGCGGCTGGCCCGTCAGGACGTGGTTGGGGGAGGCCCGGACGCCCCGTGCCCGCACCGACGCCACCAGGTCGCAGACGTCCACGCCCGGTGAGAGGCGCACCCGGTAGATTCCCCCGGTCTCGGTGACGGCGTCGGCCCAGCGGGCGGTGGCCGCGAGCCCCGAGGCGTCGGTGAGCAGCTGGCCCTTCCTGATCAGGGCGGGTGAATCGGGGATGGGTTCGACCCGTTCGATACCGGTATGCATCTGGTCCTCCGGGGGGCGATCACCAGTTGGTGGGTTTCCTTCATTCCCGAGGATGCCCCGGCCAAGTGCCGGCGCCGCAACATCTCGGTATGACCCCCCTCTGGTGCGGCGTCACAACCGACGGTAGTCTCTCCTTCAGTCACTTGTGATCATCCTGGTATGAGGCCGTTGGGGAAGGCGCACCTCGTACGAAACGGGAGGTCCGGTGTCTGCTCGTGGCGTGCTTTACGTCCACTCGGCTCAGCCTGCGCTGTGCCCTCATATTGAATGGGCGGTCGCAGGTGTCCTTGGCGTGCCCGTAGACCTGACCTGGACGCCACAGCCCGCCGCGCCCGGCCACGTGCGCGCGCAGGCCGAGTGGGAGGCCCGTGTCGGTACCGCGGCGGCCATCACCTCGTCGCTGATGGGCTGGCAGCGGATCCGATTCGAGATCACCGAGGACGCCTCGCCGGGTGCCGACGGGACCCGGCACGCCTACACCCCCTCCCTCGGCGCCTTCACGGCCGTGGTCGGGGCCACCGGCGACATCCTGATCCCGGAGGACCGGCTGCGCTCCGCCATGCTGATGGCCCGCCAGGGCCGCGTGGTGCTGGAGGAGGAGCTCGACCGCCTGCTGGGCAAGCAGTGGGACGCCGAGCTGGAGTCGTTCCGTTACGCGGGCGAGGGCGCTCCGGTCCGCTGGCTGCACGCCGCCGTCTGATCGGGCCTGTCCTGCCGGCGCCGTCCGCTCCCTCGCGGAGGACGGCCGCCCCGGACGGGGTTTTGGAACGTGCCCGGGAGCCGTCACGCCGACCCTCGGCGCGGCCCTCTGTGGCCTCTCGTGACCTTCCAGGCTCTTTTATGGCCTTTGTGACCTTTGTGGTCATCTACGGCCTTCGTGATCGCCTGTGGCCTCCTGGGCGGGCAGCTCCCGAAGGCTCCGGCCACGATCGTCCCGTTCCGGGAAGGGGGGCACCGCGCGCCGCCCTTTCCCGGCGCGGGGAAGGGCGGCGGGAAAACGGGCGAGCCCCCGCCGGGGGACCGGCGGGGGCTCGTCGAACGACCGTCAGAGGGGGATGTTGCCGTGGGCGCCCCTGGCGGGGGTCGCCTGGGCGAGGACCCTGGCGATGGCGCCCCGGGTCTCCTCGGGCTTGATGACCTCGTCGACCACGCCGAGTTCGATGGCCCGGTCGAGGCCGCCGGCGAGGATCTCGTGCTCCTCGGCGAGCCTGGCCTCCAGGGCGGCGCGATCCTCCTCCGGGACGGCGGCCAGCTCGCGGCGCTTGAGGACGCGCACCGCGGCGACCGCGCCCATGACCGCGATCTGGGTCGTCGGCCAGCCGAACACCCTGGTCGCGCCCAGCGAGCGGGAGTTCATCGCGATGTAGGCGCCGCCGTACGCCTTCCTGGTCACCAGGGTGACGCGCGGCACGGAGGCCTCGGCGAAGGCGTGCAGGAGCTTGGCGCCACGGCGGACCACGCCGTCGTGCTCCTGGCCGACTCCCGGCAGATAGCCGGGGACGTCCACCAGGACGACCAGCGGCACCCCGAAGGCATCGCACATCCGGACGAACCGTGCGGCCTTCTCCGCCGAGGCGGAGTCGAGGCAGCCGCCCCGGCGCAATGGGTTGTTGGCCACCACACCCACGGTCCGGCCCCCGAGGCGGCCCAGGGTGGTGACGACGTTGGGCGCCCACTTGGCGTGCAGCTCCACACCCGGCTCGTCCAGCAGTCCCGTGACGAGCGGCTTCACGTCGTAGGCGCGGCGCACGTTGTCGGGCAGCAGGCCGGAGAAGTCGACCTCCTCGACCTCGGCGCGCACCCGGCCCTGGTGGCCGAGGAGCACCGCCAGGCGGCGGGCCTGCACGTAGGCGTCGGTCTCGGTCTTGGTGACCACGTGGACGACGCCGCTGCGCCTGCTGTGCGGCTCGGGACCGCCCAGACCGGCCATGTCGATCTGCTCGCCGGTGACGCTGCGCACCACGTCGGGGCCGGTGACGAAGATGCGCCCCTCGTCGGCCAGGATCACGATGTCGGTCAGCGCCGGGCCGTACGCGGCACCGCCGGCCGCGGGGCCGACGACCACCGACAGCTGCGGGACCACGCCGGAGGCGCGGGTCATCGCGGCGAATACGCGGCCGACCGCGTGCAGCGACTCCACTCCCTCGGCGAGGCGGGCGCCCCCGGAGTGCCAGACGCCGATGACGGGAACCCGCTCGCGGACCGCGACGTCGTAGGCGTGCACGATGTGCTCGCACCCCTCGGAGCCCATCGCGCCGCCCTGGACGCGGGCGTCGCTGGCGAACGCGACGACCGGCACCCCCTCCACGCGGCCCGTCGCGGCGAGGACGCCGCTGCGGTCGGCCGGCGAGATCAGGCGCAGCGAGCCCTCGTCGAACAGGGCGGAGAGACGCGCCCGGGGGTCACGGGGATCGGGAGGATCCTGTTCGGACCCCTCGCTCACCGCCCTGTTGTCGAGCACGGTCATCGGCTACCTCCAGCGTGGGAGACCCTGGATCTCGGTCCTGGGCGGGAAACGCGGCGCTTCGCCGCGCGGTGTCGGCAGGGTCCGGCCGTCCGGCGGGGGAGAACCGGGCCGCCGGACCTGCCGCCCGAAGCCCGTGGAAGCCGGGTGGGATCCCGGTCCCGGCCCTCCGATCCGATCACCCGCGAAGCGGAGGAGGCCCGGCCGGTGAGACCGGAACTCCCCGGCGCGCGTCACGGAAGGGAGGCCGGCCCTCGTCGGGTCGGCCCCTGTCAGGCCGGCTCCCTGCCAGATCGTGGTGAACCGTCAGATGGTGGTGAAGGCCACGGCGACGTCGTGCCCGCCGAACCCGAAGGAGTTGTTGATCGCGGCGATCTGGCCGTCGGGCAGGGCGCGCGGCTCGTCGCGCACGATGTCGACCTCCACGCCGTCGTCGAGGTCGTCCACGTTGATCGTCGCGGGCGCGCGACGCTCGTGCAGCGCGAGGACGGTGAAGACGGACTCGATGCCGCCGGCGCCGCCGAGCAGGTGCCCGGTCATCGACTTGGTGCCGCTGACCAGGGGGTGGTCGCCGATGACCTCCTTGATGGCCATCGTCTCCACCACGTCGCCCGCGGGGGTGGAGGTGGCGTGCGCGTTCACGTGCTTGATGTCCTGGCCGGTGAGACCGGCGTTCTCCAGGACGCGGCGCATGGCCAGCATGACCCCGGCGCCGGTGGGCTCGGGCTGCGCGATGTGGTGGGCGTCGGCCGAGTAGCCGACACCGGCGGCCACGGCGTAGATCGTGGCGCCGCGCGCGAGGGCGTGCTCCTCCGACTCCAGCACCAGGATGCCCGCGCCCTCGCCGAGGACGAAGCCGTCGCGGCCCTTGTCCCACGGACGGGAGGCGCGCTGAGGCTCGTCGTTGCGGGTGGACATGGCGCGCATGGCGGCGAAGGACCCGATGTTCAGCGGGTGGATGGCCGCCTCGGTGCCTCCGGCCACGACCACGTCGGCCCGGCCGGAGCGGATCATCTCGATGGCGTACCCGATCGACTCGGCGCCGGTGGCGCAGGCGCTCACCGTGGCGTGGACGCCGGCGCGCGCGCCGACCTCGATGCCGATCCAGCCCGCCGAGCCGTTCGGCATCAGCATGGGAACGGTGAACGGCGAGAGCCGCTGCCAGCCCTTCTCCTTGAAGGTGTCGTAGGCGGCGAGGATCGTGGTGATGCCCCCGATGCCGCTGCCCACGACGACGCCGAGCCGCTCGGGGTCGACCTTGTCGATCGCGGCGTGCGCCCACGCCTCGCGGGCCGCGACCAGTGCGAACTGCTCGGCCCGGTCAAGTCGCCGCGACTCCGGCCGGGGCAGGACCTCGGTCGGGTCCACGGCGGCGAGACCGGCGAACTTCACCGGGACGGAGTCGACCCAGTCGGCGGTGACGGTGCTTACCCCCGACTGACCGGCGAGGAGCGCCGACCAGGTCGAGGCGACGTCCCCACCGAGGGGCGTGGTCGCGCCGAGCCCGGTAACGACGACACGTACCTGGTCTGTACTCACTGCTGCGCTCCTTGTGAATCGCTGGTCAAATCGGTCGGGGGAAAGAGCGGGGACGTCTCAGTTCTGGATGAAGTTGATGACGTCCTTGACGGTCTTGAGGTGCTTGAGCTGGTCGTCCGGGATCTCGACGCCGAACTCGTCCTGAGCGGCGACGGCGATCTCGACCATGGACAGCGAGTCGATGTCGAGGTCGTCGACGAAGCTCTTCTCCGGGGTGACCTCGGCGGCCGGGATCCCGGTGATCTCATTGATGATCTTGCCGATGCCGGCGAGGATCTCCTGCTCGGTGAGAGCCATGTCGCGTGTTCTCCTTGGAATGAGGTTTCTTCTTGTTTCCCGTGCGGCGGGGCCGCGCGGAAGTTCTGGGGGGATTCTTCAGGGGATCTCGATGACCTGGCCCGCGTAGGTCAGGCCCGCGCCGAAGCCCAGCAGCAGGGCGAGCCCGCCCGACCGCACCTCGCCACGCTCGATCATCCGGGACAGGGCGAGCGGGATCGAGGCGGCGGAGGTGTTGCCCGCCAGGACGATGTCCTTGGCGACGACGGCGTTGTCCGCGCCGAGCTTGCGGGCGATCGTCTCGATGATGCGCAGGTTGGCCTGGTGGGGTACGAAGGCGGCGAGGTCGGCCGGATCCACCCCGGCACGGTCGCAGATCTCCTTGGCGATGGGGTGAAGCGTGGTGGTCGCCCAGCGGAACACGGTCTGGCCCTCCTGGTGCAGGAAGGAGTCGCGGTCCTTGATGATGATCGCGTCGAACTTGTCCCCGGCGCTGCCCCACACCACGGGGCCGATGCCCGGGGTGTCGGAGGGGCCGACGACCGCGGCGCCCGCGCCGTCGGCGAAGATCACCGCGGTGGCCCGGTCGGTCCAGTCGATCCACTGGGAGAGCTTCTCGGTGCCGACGACGAGCACGTGGGTCGCCGAGCCCGCGCGGACCGCGTCGTTGGCGACCGCGAGCGCGTAGCAGAAGCCAGAGCAGGCGGTGTTGACGTCGAACGCGCCGGGGGCGTCGATGCCGAGCCGCGTGGCCACCCGGCCCGCGGCGTTGGGGATCTGCGTCTCCAGCGTGCAGGTGGCGACGATCACCAGGTCGATGTCGGAGGCCGACAGGCCGCTCGCGGCGAGGGCCTTGCCGCCCGCCTGCACGGCCAGGTCGATCTCGGACTCGCTGTCCGGGGCGATCCGGCGCTCCTTGATGCCGACGCGGCTCTGGATCCAGGCGTCATTGGTCTCCATGGTCGCCGACAGGTCGTCGTTGGTGACCACGTTGGAGGGCTGGTAGTGGCCGAAGGCCAGAACCCTCGCGCCCGGCGAGCCCTGTGAGATCCTCATTCGTCGATCACCGCTCCTCATTCGACTCAAGGGCGGCTCGCGCGGCCTCCAGGTCGTCGGGGGTCTTCAGGGCGACGGTCGTCACCCCGCGCAGAGCACGCTTGGCCAGGCCGGTGAGCGTGCCGCCGGGGACAAGTTCGATCATCGTGGTGACGCCGCGCTCGGCCATCGTGGCCATGCAGGCGTCCCAGCGCACCGGGTTGGCGACCTGGGTGACCAGGCGCTCCATGAACTCGGCGCCGCTGGTGACCACCGCGCCGTCGCTGTTGGACAGCAGCGTGACGGAGGGGTCGGCCGGGGTGATGCCCGCGGCGGCCTCGCGCAGGTGGCCGGCCGCGGAGGCCATGTGCTCGGTGTGGAACGCGCCGGCGACCGACAGTGCGATCACCCGGGCCCGCGCGGGCGGCTCGGCCTTGAAGGCGGCCAGCTGCTCCAGCGTGCCGCCGATCACGATCTGCCCGGCGCCGTTGATGTTGGCGGGGGTGAGGCCCTTGTCGGCGATGGCCGCCAGGACCTCCTCCTCGACGCCGCCGAGGACGGCGGACATGCCGGTCTCGGTGATCGTCGCGGCCTTGGCCATGGCCTGGCCGCGCTCGCGGACGAGGCCGACGGCCTGCTCGGGAGTGATCACTCCGGCCAGGGCGGCGACGGTGAACTCGCCCACGCTGTGCCCGGCGACGAGGTCGGGGGAGGCCCCGAGAACCTCGGCGACGGCCAGGCCGGCGGCCACGAGCAGTGGCTGCGCGATGGCGGTGTCACGGATCTCGTCCGCGTCGGCGGTGGTCCCGTAGGCGATCAGATCGAGGCCGGCCAGATCCGACCATGCGGTCAGCCGATCGGCCACGCCCGGTAGTTCGAGCCATGGGCTGAGAAAGCCTGGAGTCTGGGCACCCTGGCCCGGAGCGACGATGACGAGCACAAAATCCAGCCTGCCCTGTAGAGGTTCACTACATGGATGGAGATCCAGACGAAGTTTGTCCCTACTTCTTTGTAGGGAAGCTACAGCGGGAGTTTCGTCAAGGTTAAGTAAAGAGCTCTAGGTCGCCGGCGTTTCGGACAGACGTCCGAGAATCAGCCCCACCTGGAGGGTGAAGGCGGACCGTCCCTCGGTCGGCTGGTAGCCGGTCAGCTCCGTGATTTTACGAAGACGGTAGCGCACCGTGTTCGGATGGACGAACAGGAGCCGGGCCGTCGCCTCCAGGGAGGTGCCCTGCTCCAGGTAGGTCGCGAGGGTGTCGAGGAGCGGGGTGCCGATCAGCGGCAGGTAGACGTTCTCGACCAGCTGCGCCCTGGCGTCGGCGTCGCCGTCGATGGCCCGCTCGGCCAGCAGGTCCTCGGCGTGGACCGGCCTGGGCGCGTCCGGCCACCCCGCGGCGGCCCGCAGCCCGGCCATCGCCGCCCGTGCCGAGCTGGCGGCCGAGTGCAGGTCGGCGACCTCGGGCCCGATCACGATCGGGCCGGGGCCGAAGCGCGGCACCACGTGCCTGGCCGCCGCGGCGACGCTGTCCGCCCCGCCCACGATCACGATCAGCCGGTCCCCCTGCACCCCGGCCAGCATGTCCAGGCCCGACCTGCGGCCCCGGTCGCGCAGCGCGTCGATCACGGCCTGCGGGTCGTCGTCGGGGGTCTGCCCGGCCAGCACCACGACGGGCGCGGAGGTCCAGCCGAGCGCGGCGGCCCACGAGTGCAGGCCGTCGTCGACCTCACCCCGGACCAGGGCGTCCACGATGAGAGCCTCCAGCCGCGCGTCCCAGGCCCCACGCGCCTCGGCCTCCCGCGCGTACACCTGCGCGGCGGCGAACGCGACGTCGCGGGTGTAGCGGAGCATCGCCTGCTGGAGCTGGTCCTCCCCGCCCGGCGCGGCCAGCTCCCCGGTCTGCGCCTCGACCACCTCGACCACGACCCGCACGATGTCGACGGTCTGCTGCAGCGAGATGGACCGCTTCAGCTCCCTGGGAGCGGTGCCGAAGAACTCGATGCTGGGCGTCGGCCGGCCCTCGCCCGCGTGCTGGAACCACTCCACGAACGCGGCGATCCCGGCCTGGGCCACCAGCCCGACCCAGGATCTGTCCTCGGCCGACAGCGCGCGGAACCACATGAGCCGGTCGTCCATCCGGGACATGGCCGCCGTGCCCAGCGTGCCCATGGCCCGCTCCAACCGGCGCGTGGTGTCCTCCCGGACCCGGTCCGAGTCGAGATCACTCTCGTCCTCCCCGGTCACGACGCCGCCGTTCCTGAACCCTCGTGCGTTCCGCTCCCTCACGCCACTAAGAGTGCCAGGTCGCGCGAGATGCGCCAGCCGCGGTCGGGAACAGCGCGCGCACCCGGATCCTGTACGTCTCGCACGAACGGGCCCCGCACGTCTCGCGTGAACGGATCCCGTACCTCTCACGCGACCAGGTTCCGCACGTCTCGCGTGAACGGGTCCCGCGCGCCCGCCGGGGTGTGGACGTGCGGACGGTGCGGCGGCTCAGATGACCGCGACGGCGGTGATCAGGCCGATGGCCAGGTGGGTGACCGCCAGCAGCCGGGCGCCCGGCTGGAGCTCCGACTCCGTGACCAGCTCGCGCACCGAGATGCCCGCCACCTTGTCGAACGCGACCATCGCCACGGTCTGCACGGCGATGCCGACCAGGCCGAAGACGAACGTCGCGAGCAGGCCCTCGTGCAGGGCGCCGCCCGAGGACCAGATGGAGGCCGCCACGATCAGCCCGACGGCCGCCAGCCCCGAGCCGGTGAGCAGGGTCGCGTTGGGGTTGCGCTCCTCCTTGATGAGCCTGCTGAGCTTGCCGGGGATGACCAGGTCGATCACGTAGAAGCCGACGATCAGCAGGATCACGCCGAGGGCGGCGTACGAGGCGATCGCGAGCGCGCCGCGCCCGAGGGTCTCGGCGAGCGAGATCGTCACGTCGGGCACGGCGGGCACGGACGTCAGGGCCGGCGCGGGGGTGGGACTCATGTGTTGTTTCTCTTTCCGGGACTCAGAGTTCGATGCGGTGCGGGACGAATGACGACGTGTCGTCGGTGATGAACCCCGAGGTCTCGCGGATGCCGACACCCGCCGCCTCGTCGTGGACGACCCAGGCGCCGAGCACGGGGCGCCAGCCCTCGAAGACGGGCAGTGCCCGGAACTCCTGGTAGACGTATCCCTCGGCGCCGTAGCCGCCGGGGGTCTCGACGTGCTCGCCGGGGGTGACGATCCGCATGTTGGCGCCCTCGCGGCCGAGCAGCGGCTTGACGATGTACGAGGACATGTCGCGGGGACCGTCGAGATAGGCGGGCAGCAGGTTCGGGTGCTGCGGGTACAGCTCCCAGAGCACCGCGAGCAGCGCCTTGTTGGACAGCAGCATCTTCCACAGCGGCTCGATCCAGGTCGTCGAGACCTGCTGGCGCACCGCCCGCGTCCCGAACGGGTCGGCGACGGCCCACTCCCACGGGTACAGCTTGCAGAGCGAGCGGATCACCCTGCGCTCCATGTCGACGAAGCGGAGGTTGAGGTCGTCCCAGCCGATGTCCTCCATGGCCACCGCGACGGTCTTGAGCCCCGCCTGGTCGGCGGTCTCCTGCAGGTAGGCGAGGGTCATCACCTCCTCGCCCGACTCGTCCATGTTGGTCCAGGCGAAGTGGGTGGGCCCGGTGGGCAGGCCGGTCGAGATCTGCTGCCACCTGGCGATCAGCCGCTCGTGGATGGAGTTCCACTGGTCGTCGTCGGGATAGCGGTCGCGCAGCCAGAACCACTGCACCACCGAGCTCTCCAGGAGGCTGGTGGGAGTGTCGGCGTTGTACTCCAGCATCTTGGCGGGGCCGGTGCCGTCGTAGCGCAGGTCGAAACGGCCGAACAGGTGCGGGTCGTTCCGCTCCCAGGAGGCGGCGATCTCCGGGGCGAGCCACTCGGGGATCGCGAAGTCGGCGTAGCGGCCCTTGGCGACGACGTGCTCCACGGCGTGCAGGCACATCCGGTGCAGTTCCTCGACCTGGTTCTCCAGGTCGAGGACCTCGTCCATGGAGAAGACGTACTGGACGGCCTCGTCCCAGTACGGGCGGGTGAGGCCCTCGGGGTGGGCCGAGCGGTGGTAGGCCAGGCCGTGGCCCTCGATGACGCTCTCCCAGTCGTCGCGGGGGAGCGAGGTCTCGCGTCTCATCTCCTGCTCACCTGCTGCTCATCGGGGCGGATCAGCTCCCGCCACCCGATCCGCCGCGCCCGCCGAAGCCGCCCCGCTGGATCACCGTGCCCTTACGGCTGGTGATGTGGACGTCCGAGGGACGCACGGTGGTGCCCTGCCGGATGTGGGTGCCGGATCTGACGCCACCGTAGTACCAGCCGTAGGCGCCGCGTGACCCGTAGTAGTGGCGGTCGTCGTCGCAGTGGTCCTCGTCCACGACCGCGTAGGTGCCGTCCGGCTGGCGGCTGTTGAGGTCGACGCACTCGGCGCCCACCTCCTCGTAGTCCTCCTGCGCGGAGCAGTAACCGATCAGGAGCAGGGAGACGACACCGATCCCGGTGAGGGTGACCACTTTAGAGGCCTTGAAACCCGAGGACTTCTGGGGTGTTTTGCCCGAAGGACTCTGTGGTGAGGCCATTGGGTGTTTTGGTCGTGCGGCCATCGAGCTCCAATGAGATGCGTCGCCACAGGCTATCGAGGTGGTTTTGTCTGTTCAACCGTCATCCGAATCTTTCACGGGAATTCGTCCGCGTGGGAAACCACAGGTGCCCGCGCGGGGCGGCGCGTGAGCGCCGCACCTGCCCGGCGGCTCGCGGGCGCCCCGGGAGCGCTCAGGGAGTGCTTCGGAAGTGCTTCGGAAGTGCTTCGGGAGCGAGTGACGGCCGGCGCGGCGCTCATGCGCAGTTCCCTTCGGGGAGGGAACGGGCATGGCGAACACTCCTTGAGCGAATTCGCCTGGATCGTCCTCACGTCAGCCGTCCGGTGAAGGGGGGGCGATCACCGCCGTCCCGATGTGTAATGTGCTGGCAAAGCACAGGGAACGAGGGGTCCGCGGTGCCGGAGATCAGACCGTTGCGGCCGGGGGACCCGCCTCGGCTGGGGACGTACGCGCTCAAGGGCAGACTGGGGGAGGGCGGGCAGGGGGTCGTCTACCTCGGCGAGTCCGACGACGGCGAGCGCGCCGCCGTCAAGCTGCTGCACGTGCGCTTCACCGAGGAGACCCACGCGCGCTCCCGCTTCGCCCGCGAGCTGGCGGCGGCCCGCAGGGTGGCCGCCTTCTGCACCGCCAGGGTGCTCGACGCCGACCTCGACGGCGAGGCGCCCTACATCGCGAGCGAGCTGATCGAGGGCCCCTCGCTGCGCGAGATCGTCGAGCGCGACGGGCCGCTCGACGGGGAGTCGCTCGAACGCCTCGCCGTCGGCACCGCCACCGCCCTCACCGCCATCCACCACGCGGGCATCGCGCACCGCGACTTCAAACCCGACAACGTCATGCTCGCCGCCGACGGCCCCCGCGTCGTCGACTTCGGCATCGCGAAGATCATCGACGAGAGCGGTACGATCACCACCCGCGCGGTCGGCACCCCCGCCTACATGGCGCCCGAGCAGATCGCCGGAGAGCGGGTGGGTTTCCCCGCCGACGTGTTCGCCTGGGGCTCGACCATCGTCTTCACCGCCACCGGCAGGGCCCCCTTCGGCAGCGACACGATCGTGGCGACGCTCAACCGGGTCATCAACCACGAGGCCGACCTGAGCGGACTGCCCGACGGGCTGCGCGAGGTCGTCGCCGACTGCCTGAACAAGGACCAGACGCTCAGGCCCACCTCCGACACGCTGCTGAAGCGCCTGCTCGGCCACCCGGTGGACGGGGCGGAGACTCTCGAGGCCTCGCAGGAGGAACTGGCCGAGGGCGCGCGGGCCGCCACCGGGGACCTGACGCGGCCGAAGAAGCGGGTCCGGCCCGCGCGACGCCGGTCCGCGGTCGTCGCCGCGGTCGCCGGAGGGGTCGCGGTCCTCGGCGTGGCGGGCGCCGTGCTGCTCTCCCAGTTCGGCGTCGCGCGGGGCGGGCGGGCCGAGCCCACCCGCCCGCTCTCCCACCCGCCCACGCCCCTCTCCCCGTCCCCGTCCGCCTCGCCTCCGGAGGTCTCCACCGGCTCGCCCCTGCTCGACCGGGTCAGGGAGACCGGCAGGCTCCGCGTGGGGTTCAGGAAGGGCCTGCCGGGGGTCTCGCTGGGCGAGGACCCGCCCCGGGGGTTCGAGATCGACGTGGCCGCCCACCTCGCCACGGCCCTGGGGGTGCCCGGCGACGGGCTCAGGTTCGTGCCGGTGGGGCACACCGTCCGCGAGGAGGCGGTGGAGCGGGGCAAAGTCGACCTCGTGATCGCCAACTTCTCCATCGACGGCGCCGACCGCGACCGCGTCGCCTTCGCCGGGCCGTACTACATCGCCCACCGCGACGTGCTCGTCCGCGCCAGCGCGAAGATCGACACGTTGAAGGACCTGCGGGGCAGGAGGATCTGCCTGTCCCCGGGCCAGACCACGGGCACGCTGATCCGCGAGAAGGGCGTCGACTTCGTCACCGTGGAGGGGAAGGACCCCTCGCAGTGCGCGTCCCAGGTGGCCGACGGCCGCGCCGACGCCATGGCCGGGGACGACCTGCTGATCGCCGGCTTCGGCGCCCGCCTGCGCGATGTGAAGCTGGAGGTCGCCGGGCTCGGGCTCACCACCGAGAGGTACGGCGTGGCGCTCAGGTCCGGGGACCCCGTGGCCTGCCGGAGGATCAACGAAGTGATCACCTCGATGTACGCCGACGGGACCATGAAGGACCTGCTCGAGAAGCACCTCGGCAGGGTCGGCTTCCGCTTCGAGACCGACCTGCCCCGCCTGGAGACCTGCTGAGACCGGTCCGGGCCCGCTGGGATCCGCCCGTTCCAGGACCGGGCCGCCCCGCCCGGGGGCCTGCCGAGGTCCGCCGGGCGGTTCGGGGGAGGCCCGGTCACGAGCCGGTGCAGACGACCCCCCGCTCCGGGACCTTGCCGTCGATCAGGTAGGCGTCGATCACCTTCTTGATGCACGCGTTCCCCGACAGGTAGGCGCCGTGTCCCTCGCCCTTGTAGGTCGCCAGCACGCCCGTCCTGAGCTCGGCCGTCAGCTTCGGGGCCCACTCGTACGGTGTGGCGGGGTCGCCGGTGCCGCCGACCACCAGGATCGGCGCCGAGCCCGTGGCGTTGATCCGCCTGGCCGCGTCGTCGCCGGGGGTCGGCCACATCGAGCAGATCAGGCCCATCCCCGCGCCGCCGAACAGCGGGGAGACCTTCAGCGTCTCGTCCTCCAGCGCGTTCAGCTGCTCGGGGGTGGGCCGCTCCGTGGTGTCCGCGCAGCTGATCGCCGGGAAGCTGCTCATGAGCGTCGTGTAGCTCCCGTCGGGCTGGCGGCCGCTGTAGCTGTCGGCCAGCGCCAGCAGGATCCGCCCGTCGCCCTTCGACGCCTGGGCCAGCGCCTGGTCCAGCAGCGGCCAGGTCATCCGCGAGTACAGCGCGGCGGCGATGCCGGTGCCCGCCAGCCCCTGCGTCAGGAGGCGCTTGCCGACCTTGAGCGGCTTGTCGTTCAGGTCGTCCATGAGCTTGATGACGTTCTTGTTGGCGATGGTCGCGTCGCTGCCGATCTCGCACTCGCGGGGCTGCTTCGCGCAGTCCTTCAGGAAGGCGTCGTAGGCGTGCTGGAACCCCTTCGTCTGGACCATCGTGCGCGTCGCCAGGGTGACGCTCGGGTCCAGCGGGGCGTCCAGCACGAACCGGCCCACGTTCTTCGGGAACCTGGTCGCGTAGACCGCGCCGAGCTGTGTCCCGTACGAGATGCCGAAGTAGTCCAGCCGCTGCTCGCCCAGGGCCGCGCGCAGGCGGTCCATGTCCGCGGCGGCGTTCACGGTGCCGATGTAGGGCAGCAGCCTGCCGGAGGTCCGCTGGCAGGCCGTCACGAACTCCTTGGTGGTCTCCCGGCTCCTGGCGCGCTCGGCCTCGTTGGCGGGCAGGGTGTCCATCGCGGTGAACCGTTCGATCACCCCGCTGTCCCCGCACCGGACGCCGGAGCTGCGGCCGACCCCGCGCGGGTCGAAGCTGACCAGATCGTAGCGGCCGTTCAGGGTGGTGAAGGCCTTGGCGGCCTGGGCCAGGGTGTCGACGCCCGAGGCGCCGGGACCGCCGAAGTTGAAGACCAGCGAGCCGATCCGCCTGCCGGGGTCGGTGGCCCTGACGCGGATGACGGCGATCTCGATGGACTCGCCGTCCGGCCTGGCGTAGTCGAGCGGGACCTTGAGCCTCCCGCACTGCTGCGCGGGGTCCGGCTTCGCGGGGGTCTCGGCGCCGGGCCGCCTGATGTCGGTGCACGGGCCCCAGGCGATCGCCTCACCGGGGGTGGCCGTGGTCGTCGTCGGGGTGGCGACCGGTCCCGAGGTGCCCGAGACGGAACTGCCCTGGCCGGTACCGCCGCCACCGGCGTCGTCCTCGCCGGGACCGCCGCCGCAGGCGGAGAGCGCGATTGACAGGGCCGTGACCGTCGCGGCCGCCCTAAGGATTCTTGCCATGGAACAGCTCTCCCCTGGAATCGTTCGCCGGGGGAAGCGATTCAACACTAACCGGGCGGGCCCTCCATGGAAAAGGAGAACCCGCCCGGGGACGATCAAACTCCCATGGACTGGGTGTCGTTGCTCTCGGCGCCCGCGGCCTCGGTGACGCCGTTCTTCAGGTGGTACATGGAGATGGCGTCGCCCAGGACCTCCTGGTCGAGCTCGCCCCGGTTGACCAGCTGGGTGAGCACGGCCAGGGTGATCGAGGCCGCGTCCACGTGGAAGTGGCGGCGCAGCGCCGACCGGGTGTCCGACAGGCCGAAGCCGTCGGTGCCGAGCGAGGTCCAGTCACCGGGGACCCACTGGGCGATCTGGTCCTGGACCGCCCGCATGTAGTCGCTCACGCCCACGAACGGCCCCTGGGCCGCCGACAGCGCCTGCGTGACGTACGGCACGCGCTTCTCGGCCTCGGGGTTGAGCAGGTTGTGCTCCTCGGCGGCGAGCGCGTCGCGGCGCAGCTCCGCCCAGGAGGTGGCCGACCACACCTCGGCCGCCACGCCCCAGTCCTCGGCCAGCATCCGCTGGGCCTCCACCGCCCACGGCCCGGCCACGCCGGACGCGAGGATGTTGGCCTTCGGCCCGGAGACGGACGGAGCCGGGGCGAACCTGTACAGGCCCTTGAGCAGGCCCGCCACGTCCAGGTCCGAGGGCTCGGCGGGCTGGAGGTAGGGCTCGTTGTAGACGGTCAGGTAGTAGAAGACGTTCTCCTGCTCCTCGCCGTACATCCTCCGCAGGCCGTCCTTGACGATGTGGGCCACCTCGTACCCCCACGAGGGGTCGTACGAGATCGCGGCCGGGTTCGTCGAGGCGATCAGCGGGGTGTGGCCGTCCTCGTGCTGCAGGCCCTCGCCGTTCAGCGTGGTGCGGCCGGCGGTGGCGCCGAGCAGGAAGCCCCGGCCCATCTGGTCGGCGAGCTGCCACATCTGGTCGGCGGTGCGCTGCCAGCCGAACATCGAGTAGAAGATGTAGATCGGGATCATGTGCTCGCCGTGCGTGGCGTACGACGAGCCGACCGCGATCGTGGAGGCCATCGAGCCCGACTCGCTGATGCCCTCGTGCAGGATCTGACCCTCGGTCGACTCCTTGTACGACAGCAGCAGCTCGCGGTCGACCGCCTCGTACGTCTGGCCGTGCGGCGAGTAGATCTTCGCCGTCGGGAAGATCGCGTCGAGACCGAAGGTGCGCGCCTCGTCCGGGATGATCGGCACGAACCGGTGGCCGAGCTCCTTGTCGCGCATGAGGTCCTTGAGCAGGCGGACGAACGCCATCGTGGTGGCGACGTTCTGCTTGCCCGAGCCCTTCTTCAGCTGCGCGTAGGCGGCGTCGCCGGGAAGCTTGACCGGCTTGGCCCGCGTCACGCGCTTGGGCAGGAACCCGCCCAGGGCCGCGCGCCGCTCCTTCATGTACTGGATCTCGGGGTCGTTCTCGCCCGGGTGGAAGTACGGGGGGAGGTCGCCCTCGAGCGCGGAGTCGGGGATCGGCAGGTAGAGCCGGTCGCGGAACTCCTTCAGGTCGGCCTTCGACATCTTCTTCATCTGGTGCGTCGCGTTGCGCGCCTCGAAGTCCTTGCCGAGGGTCCAGCCCTTGATGGTCTGGGCGAGGATGACCGTCGGCTGGCCGACGTGCTCGCGGGCCGCCTTGTAGGCCGCGTACACCTTGCGGTAGTCGTGGCCGCCGCGCGACAGCTTGCGGATGTCCTCGTCCGACAGGTGCTCGACCATCTTGCGCAGGCGCGGGTCGTCACCGAAGAAGTTCTCGCGGATGTATCCGCCGGCCTCGACGGAGTAGGTCTGGAACTGGCCGTCGGGGACGGTGTTCATCTTGTTGACCAGCACGCCGTCGACGTCGGCCGCGAGCAGCGGGTCCCAGTCGCGGCCCCAGACGACCTTGATGACGTTCCAGCCGGCGCCCCTGAAGTAGGACTCCAGCTCCTGGATGATCTTGCCGTTGCCGCGTACCGGGCCGTCGAGACGCTGCAGGTTGCAGTTGATGACGAAGGTGAGGTTGTCGAGCTCCTCGCGGGCGGCCAGGCCGATCGCGCCGAGCGACTCGGGCTCGTCCATCTCGCCGTCGCCGAGGTAGCACCAGACGTGGCTGCGGCTGGTGTCCTTGATCTTCCGGTTCAGCAGGTAGCGGTTGAACCGGGCCTGGTAGATCGCCCCGATCGGGCCGAGACCCATGGAGACCGTGGGGAACTCCCAGAAGTCGGGCATCAGGCGCGGGTGGGGGTAGGAGGGCAGTCCCTTGAACCCGTGCGAGAGCTCCTGCCTGAAGGCGTCGAGCTGGCCCTCGTTGAGGCGGCCCTCCAGGAAGGCTCGGGCATAGATGCCCGGTGCGGCGTGGCCCTGGAAGAAGACCTGGTCGCCGGACTCGCCGTGGTCCTTGCCGCGGAAGAAGTGGTTGAAACCCACCTCGTAGAGCGAGGCGGCGGAGGCGTAGGTGGCAATGTGCCCACCGACGTTGGTGCGGGCGTTGGCCCGGGTCACCATCACGGCCGCGTTCCAGCGCGTGTAGGCGCGGATCCGGCGCTCGACGTACTCGTCGCCGGGGAACCAGGGCTCGCGCTCCGGCGGGATGGTGTTGATGTAGTCGGTGCTGCGCAGGCCGGGGACCCCGACCTGGTGTTCGCGGGCGCGCTCCAAGAGCCGGAGCATCAGATAACGGGCCCGAGTGCGACCTTCCGTCTTGATGACGTTGTCGAGCGACTCGAGCCACTCCTGGGTCTCGCTGGGGTCGACATCAGGAAGCTGGCTGGGTAGGCCGTCGCTGATGATCGAGAAACGCTGGCGTCCGGAAGCCACTGGGTCTCGCCTTCCGAGGATGGACTTTTGTCTGGTGTAGGTCGTCTTCCATCCTGGTCGCTTACCCCGGAAAGTGCATCTCTACTTACCGGTAACCAGGAGATCCCTGCTGGCAGTGATACGAAAGTGGCCTAGACCACCGATGGTAGGACGAATCGCCACCAAAGGTTACATCGAGGTTCCACCCTTTTTACAGGTTCCCCACCCCCTAGGAATCCGGGACCCGCGTCTCGCCTGTCCCGGCGCCCGTCCCGCGGGTCCTGGGGGCGACCCCTACGGGGTCCTCCCGGGATCGGGGAAGCACCTCTCGCCGTCGCGCGACGTGTCCGGACATCGTGGTCGAGACCCTTCCCACACGCAACGTACGACCCTCTCCCGAAGTGCCCACCGGGAGCCTTCCACACCGGCTTTCGCCCTGTTTCCCACTGTTTTCCCGGGGAGGGGGCATCGGCTTTCTCCGGGGCTTCTCACGGGGCTTCTCACAGGGCTTCTCACGGGGAGGAACGCGGCGGGAGGCGGGGAAGGTGCCCGGGGCCGTGGGGCTGCGTGCCGAAGTGGTAACGATTCGCCCCCCTGCCAGGAGGACGATCCCCGGCTCGTGCCGGGATCCCCGGCCCGCACCGGGATCTTCGGCCCGCACCGGGATCCCCCGCTCGCACCGGGATCCCCGGCCCGCACCGGGACGGGAAGGCCGCGAGGCGCTCCCCGGCCGCTCCCCGGCCGTTCCCCGGCCGCTTCCGGTCGCGGAGAGACCTCCGGTCCGGCGCGCCCGCACCGGCCGGGGACGGCGCCGCGTGACGCGAGATCGGGAACCGCGGGCACCGGCCCGTCCGCGAGGTCACCACCCGCCCTCGTGGCCAGGACATGTGGAATGTTCAGAAACCGTCCCCCTGCCCTCTCCCACCGGAGGAACGGTCCAGGCCGGGACATTCCGGGAGCCGGACACAGCGATCTTGTCTCCGTGCCGGCGGGAGATCGGGCGGCGGCGGAGGCGCCCGGCGTCCCCGGGACCGGGTGCGGCCGTCATCGCAGCTCACGATGGATCGTAGGATCGGTATGTGAGATCTCAGACGATCGAGGTGGTAACGGGTTCCCGGGAACGGGTGCACGACATCACCTCCGAGTGCGAGAGCTTCGTCCGGTCATGTGGGGGCGACGGCCTGTTGAACGTCTTCGTGCCCCACGCGACCGCGGGGGTCGCGCTGCTGGAGCTGGGCTCAGGCAGCGACGACGATCTGCTCGCGGCCCTGGAGGATCTGCTTCCGGCCGACGACA
This sequence comes from Streptosporangium sp. NPDC002721, assembly GCF_042888905.1. Lineage (NCBI taxonomy): Bacteria > Bacillati > Actinomycetota > Actinomycetes > Streptosporangiales > Streptosporangiaceae > Streptosporangium > Streptosporangium sp. NPDC002721. The sequence continues at coordinate 4,794 of NZ_JBIAQI010000015.1, read as the reverse complement.
GATGGAGGCATGCGCACGGATCACGAGGGCATGGACGGTCGCATGTCATGCCCGCCCTCATTCCGCCGTACGCCACCGTCCCGGTTCTCGCCGGGCGGCTCGCGCTGGGAACCTGGCAGTCCATCGCCGTGGTGGATCTCAACGTCGACAATCGGGAACGCCAGGTCCGTTTGTCATTTTTGTCGGACTAATTCATACGTAGCCCAGTCGTTGCCGTGGCGACCGTTGACGACTGAGGGTCACAGCGTGTGGACTGTGCCGAAGCACTCTGAGCACCGTGTGATTGCGGGGCCATTCAAGCAGGAGGGACAAACGTGAGCGCGACCGCGGGTCAGGCGCAGGGCGAACGCGGCCTGGCCGAACGACTCGGCCTCAAGCCGGGTCAGGTGGTGCAGGAGGTCGGATGGGATGAGGACACCGACGACGATCTGCGCGACTCCATCGAGGAGTTGACCGGCAACGAGCTGGTCGATGAAGACTTCGAGGACGTCGTCGACGTCGTGCTGCTCTGGTGGCGTGACGGTGACGGCGATCTGTTCGACGCTCTGAGCAGCGTGGTGACCAACCTCACCGACGGCGGCCAGATCTGGCTGCTCACTCCCAAAGCCGGCCGGGACGGGCACGTGGAGCCGAGCGACATCGGGGAAGACGCGACCACTGCGGGTCTTTCGCAGACCAGCAGCATCAGTGCCGCTCCCGACTGGTCGGGGACGCGTCTGGCGACGCCCAAGGCGCGCCGCTAAGGGTCCGCCCTGCCGTACGGCTCGCGCGGGCCGTACGGCAGGATGATGACGCCTGCCGTCAGCCGACGAAAGGATCCCCGATCATGGCGATCGAGGTGGGTGGCCAGGCCCCCGACTTCGAGCTGAGGGATCAGCACGGCACCCCGGTCAAGCTTTCCGAGCATCGGGGCAAAAAGATCGTGCTGATTTTCTACCCTTTCGCCTTCAGCGGCGTCTGCGGCAGCGAGCTCGACGCCGTCCGCGACGAGTTCGTCGCCGACCTGCCCGAAGACGTTAAAGTTCTTACGATCTCGGTTGACTCGATCTTCGCTCACCGCGCGTGGGCGGACCAGAAGGGCTACACCTTCTCGCTGCTCTCCGACTTCTGGCCGCACGGACAGGTCGCGCGGGCATACGGTGTGTTCGATGACGAGAAGGGCTGCGCGGGACGCGGGACCTTCGTCATCGACGGCGAGGGCGTGGTCCGCTGGCGCGTCATGAACCCGATCTCGCGGGCCCGTGACGTCGCCGAGTACCACAAGGTGCTCGCCGAACTTCCCTAAGCGGTGATCCGGCGGACGCCCATTCGCGAGGTGCCTGCCGGTCCGACCTCTCGGAGGCGATCATGCCCTGCTTCTCCTGCGGGGCCAGGCAGACCGACCCGATCCGTGGCGCCAGCCCGTGGACGCGCGGGGTGCGCGACGAGACGCAGGTGCTGATCTGCCCGGACTGCCGGCGCACCCACGAAACCGACCTCGACAGGTGCTCCTCGTGCGGCTCCGTCGCGCTCATCTGCCGGCTGGGCGAGGTGGAGTGCCGCTCCTGCGGGTCGGTGCGGCTCGCGCGAGGCGACGGCAGGCTGGCCGCCTCCTGCGCGCCCGGCCTGGCCGACGAGGTGGAGGCCGCCCTGGCCAGGGTCCTGCGCCGGGTCCCCTGAAGGATCTTGTTCGTCCCGGCCGTTCTTCCTGGAGCCACCCGAGCCCTTTCCTGAGCTGTCGGCCGTTTCGAGGTCCCCTGGCCGCGCGCGTCGAACACGGGCGTGTCCCGGTCGGACGAGACAGGCCCCCGGTGCGATGCGCGACTCACCGCCGTCACTCACGTATCCGGCTCATCCGGCGTAACTCACGCATCCCTCACGCGAGGGGAGATCCCCTCATTCCGGCCTGCCAGGCGTGCGCTAGGGTCGGGCTCGGCCCGCCCCTTCGATCCGCTGGACAGGTGCATGAGCTCCTTCGTTGTGGCCCTTGACGTCGGTGGAACATCGATGAAGGGCGGCCTCGTCACCCGTTCCGGCGAGATCCTCCGCACCGACCGCCGCGCCACCCCGCGCGACAGGGGGCCGGCGGCCGTCATCGCGACGATCCGCTCCTTCATCGACGACCTCGCCGCCGCGGGGGGCGGCACGCCGGAGGGGGTCGGCCTCGCCGTACCCGGCCTGGTCACCGCCGAAGCGGCCCTCTACTCCGCCAACATCGGCTGGCGCGACGTCCCGGCGACGGATCTCGTCCCGCTGGACGTCCCCGTCATGCTCGGGCACGACGTCCGCACCGGCGGTCTCGCCGAGAGCGTCCTCGGCGCCGGCCGCGAGCTCTCCGACTTCCTGTTCCTGCCCATCGGCACCGGCATCGCGGGCGCCACGATCCTGCACGGCGAGCCGTACGGCGGGAGCGCCGGCTGGGGCGGCGAGATCGGCCACATCCCGGTCTTCCCGCAGGGCGAACCGTGCGCCTGCGGCCAGATCGGCTGCCTGGAGACCTACGCCTCCGCCTCCGCCGTGGCCCGCCGCTACTCCACCCGCGCCGCCGCCTCCTCTTCTCCCGCTGTCTCTTCTCCCGCCGCCGTCTTTGTCACCGCCGAGCGGGTCGCCGCCCTGACCGCCTCCGGTGACCCTCTCGCCATGGAGGTGTGGGGAGACGCGGTCGAGGCGCTCTCCCTCGCCCTGGCCACCTACACACTTCTCCTCGACCCCTCCGCCGTCGTCCTCGGCGGCGGCCTCGCCGAAGCAGGCCCCCTGCTCTCCGACCCCCTGGCCGAACGGCTCCAGGAACGCCTCACCTTCCGCCAGGCCCCACCCCTGCGCCAGGCCGCCCTCGGCATGTCAGCGGGCATGCTCGGCGCCGCCCTCCTCGGCTGGCGCGCCGCCGGCTTCACCGACGCGGGAACCACGTGGTCTCTCGATGTACTGAAGTCCCCCCGGGTGCCGTAAAGTGTTATCCCGTCTGTCCAACGGGATTTCCCCGGGCGCTTAGCTCAGCGGTAGAGCGCTCGCCTTACAAGCGAGATGTCACTGGTTCGAACCCAGTAGTGCCCACCAGCCAAAACGCCCCGTTCCTGATCTTCAGGACGGGGCGTGAGTGACTAACTGGGTGACTAACTCCCGAAGATGTCGTCCATGGCCTCCGCCCCCTGCATGAGCACCGGCCGGATCTGCTTCCGATAGACCGTCTCCGTGACCACCGTGTTGCGGTGCCCGACGAGCCGGGAGATGTCCTCGATCGGGACGCCGGAGTCCGACAGCAGCGAGACGAAGCTGTGCCGCATCTCGCGAGGGGTCCAGTCGGTGCCACGGAGTCCCGCCTTCTCAATGATCTTCCGCACGTCGCGGCGCACGTTGCCCGCGCTCATGGCGGTGCCCTTCGAGGTGGAGAAGACAAGATCCGCTTCCGTCCCAGCCTTCTCCTGCTCCTCCCGGAGAGTCCGCAGTGCGTCCACGCACCGCCGAGGGAGCTTGAGAGAACGACGCGACTTGACGGTCTTGGTGTCTCCCTTCTGCCGCACGGACCGCCACACGTAGATCGCAAACTGCTCGTTCTCCCAGCCCGTCTCGGTGACCGGCAACCACGCCTTGCGCTCTTCGTCGAACGCGACGACGTGAGACCAGAGAAGCGCGCGGAGTTCTTCCGTACGAGCACCGATCAGCAGCGACAGCACCACGTACGCCCGCATGCGCGGATTGGCTTGCTCCGCCAGGGCGATGATGGAGCCGGCCTGCGCGAGCGTGAGTGCCTTGGAGGTACGACCCTCGCGCCCCTCCGGGATCTCGCAGAGATCGACGACGTTCCGCTTCACCTTGTCGCGGCGCATGGCGCTCTTCACCGACCGGTTGAGGATGCCGTGAATCAGCTTGAGAGAACGGGTGCTCAGCTCACCCGTCTTGCTGGCCAGCCACCGGTCGACGTCCTCCACCGACAGGTCACGCAGCTTGCGCGCTCCCACCGCCGGGATCACGTGCTTGTCGGCGAACGTGGTGTACATCTTCACCGTGGTCGCCGAGCGTCCGGCCAGGCCATGTTGCAGCCAGTACTTCACGGCGTCGGTCACCGTGTAGTTCGCCGGTGCGATGGCCAGGCCGTCGTCGTAGTCGCGGATGATCTCTTTGAGCTTCTCCTTGGCCTCCGTCTTGCTCTTGCCGCTGGCCTTCTTGACGATGCGCTTCCCGGCGGGGGTGTAGCCGACCGTCACCGAGGCGATCCAGCGCTCTCGCTGTTCGTCCCAGTGCAGGCCGCCGTCTCCCCGGCTGCGTCGTGCGGTCATGATGCCCTCGCTTCCCGTTCGAGTAGAGCGATGTAGTCGGAGATGGCCGAGGCCGGGATGAGCCGGGTACGACCCTGGGTGACGGAGCGCAGACGGCCCGCCCTGATCTGCTCGTAGATCACGCTGCGACTCATGCTGAGCAGGTGCATGGCGTCGCATATGCGGTAGAGCCGCCGTTCGCCGGGCGGTCCGGGTGCTGTCACCCGTCCTCCCGCTCGGTGGCGATCTTCCGAGCGGTGGCGACCTTCTGGCGGATGTGCTCGGCCATGATCGCCTCACCGGGGGAGTAGCCCGATCCGGCGAACCGCCAGTGACCGAGTACGAGGGTCGTCTCGTCGCCGAGGGCCGCGAGTCCGTGCCGTTCGCGTGCTTCGGTGGCCCTGTGCGCGGTGCGTACCTGCCGGAGGTCGCCGAGGGTGGTGGAGTAGCGGCGCGACTTGGTGGAGAAGTGGGATCTGGCAAGATTTTCGTGATGGGATGACGGAACGTTATTGCGGTGGCATCGTGGCCATTGTGTGAAGACCTTCTGTATCTCTTG
>NZ_JBIAQI010000014.1:197265-277763 GCF_042888905.1 Streptosporangium sp. NPDC002721 | reverse complement strand
GCTACGAGCGCCGGGCCGACCACTTCGCATCCTTCGTCGCCATCGCCGCAGCCCTCATTTGCTACCGCCGACTCACCAAATGAGTCATGGTCTAAAACGGCCATGGAGCACGCGGGAGAGCTCGCGGTCCAGCGCAGGGCCGGGGTACGCGCGGTGGCGCTGGGTTCGGCCAGGACCCGGCCGGAGATCCCGGCGGTGGCGGCCGAGTTCCTGGAACGGCAGCGGATGCTGCTGATCGGGGCGACGGGACGGGACGGGCACCTGTGGGCGTCCGTCCTGACCGGGCCCGAGGGGTTCGCCGAGGCGGTGGACGAGCGGACCGTCGTGGTCGACGCGGTGCCGGGCGAGCACGACCCGCTGGCGGGGCTGGACGGGGGCCAGGTCGGGATGCTCGCGATCGAGCCACGGAGCAGGCGCAGGATGCGGGTCAACGGCACGGTCTCCCGGGAGGGCGGGCGGCTGGTCGTCCGTACCGAGCAGGTGTACGCCAACTGTCCCAAGTACATCCAGGCGCGGGAGGTCGTCACGGATCCGGCGGCGCCCGCCCCCCTTCCCCCCGGCTCCCCTCCCGAATCAACCGGCTCCACCGACTCCCCCGGCTTCTCCTCGGCGACGGCGTTCGGCGACGACGACCGGGCGTGGATCGAGGGCGCCGACACGTTCTTCGTCGCCACCTCCGCGCCCGGCCTCGGCGCCGACCTGTCGCACCGGGGCGGCAATCCCGGCTTCGTCCGGGTCCTGGACGACCGGCGGCTGGTCTGGCCGGACTACGTCGGCAACTTCATGTACATGACGTTGGGGAACCTGGAGCTGGACGACGGCTGCGGCCTGCTCTTCCTCGACTGGGAGAGCGGCGACGCCCTGCACCTCACCGGGCGCGCCCACGTCGACTGGGATCCGGGAGACGTCCCGGGCGCGCAGCGGCTGGTCCGCTTCGAGGTGGACCGGATCGTCCGCGTACGGGGAGCCAGCCCGCTCCGCTGGAAGCTCACGGAATACTCCCGCCACAACCCGCCGGTCTGAGTGCCCGATCCGAGGGCCCGGTTCGAGGGCGGGGCGCGATGGGCGCATCGTCCCCGCCAACGAGGGCAGTACCAAGAACGGGCACAGTTCTGGCGTGCGGACCGTTTGGACCGCACGGACACGGGCCGTCGAGGGCGACCCGGCCGTGCTCCAGGGCGACATACTGGCAATACACCCTCGTGTAGACGTAATGTCGCGACAGCGGCCGACCGGTAAGGAGCGGAGCGATGGCGATGCGATTCGAGCACGAGTTCACGGTTCCGGTGCCTGTCGACCAGGCGTGGCCGGCGCTGCTCGACGTCGAGCGGATCGCGTCCTGCCTGCCCGGTGCCGCCGTGGACAAGATCGAGGGTGACTCCTTCACCGGCCGGTTGAAGGTGAAGATCGGGCCGGTCACGGTGACGTACCACGGCAGGGTCGCCTTCGAGAAGGTGGACGAGGACACCCACTCCATGACCCTGCGGGCCTCCGGCAAGGAGGCCAAGGGGCCGGGCACGGCCGGTGCCACGGTCGTCGCCCGCCTGCACCCCCAGGGCCGGGACACCCGGGTCACCGTCGACACCTCCTTCAACGTGACCGGCCGCCCGGCCCAGGTCAGCCGGGGCGTGGTGACCGAGGTCGGCGGGAAGCTGATCGACAGGTTCTCGGCCAACCTCTCCCGCCTGCTGGGCGAGGGTCCCGGCGTGGAGACGGTCGCGGAGGCGACCGCGGGGACGACCGGTGTGGGCGGCTGGAGCGCGAAGCGGGGATCGGCGTCCGCGGGAGCGGCCGACGACGTCCCGGCGATCTCGGAGACCTGGGGCCCCGGCCCGGCACGCCCAGCCGACCCGGACAGCGCGGACAGCGCAGGCAGGCCGGACGACTCACGCGAGCCCGTCGGCTCCGCGCCCGCACCCGGCGCGTCCGCGGGTTCCACCGCGCCCGCCGGTCCCGCGGGTTCGACGATCTCCGGCACGGAGAGCCCCGGCGGCACCGGCTCGGCGTTCCCCGGCCCGGCCGGCTCGACCGGTCACGGCACGGAGGGCCACGGGGCTCACGAAGGCGCGGCGGCGTCCGGCGGCGCGAACGCGGGTGCCGCGGCGTCCGGGCTGGGCGGCCCCGGCGGCCCGGAGGGCCTGAACGGCCCCGAGGTCCCGGGCGGGCCGGGACGTCACCTCAGCGCGGTGCCGACGCCCCCCGGCCTCGCCGTCGGAGAGAAGGCGGAGTCCCGCCAGAGCCACCCCGCGGGCACCTCGCGCACCTCGCTCAGCCCCGACGAGGAGGCCCTGAACCTCCTGGAGGTGGCGGGCCTGCCGCTGCTCAAGCGCGTCGCCCCCCTGGTCGCCGCCCTGACGGGCCTCGTCCTGCTCGTCTGGCTGGTCCGCCGCGCCCTGCGGCACTAGCGATCGAGGTCGTCCGGGCGGTACCGGGCCCTGATGTGGACGCGCTCGCCCTGGGGGCCGAGGATGCTGAGGAACTCCACCGCGCGCTCGTCGGCGTTGCCGAACCAGTGCGGGAGGTGGGTGTCGAACTCGGCGACCTCGCCGTCCGTGAGGACGAAGTCCTTGTCGCCGAGCACGACGCGCAGGCGGCCGTTGAGGACGTACAACCAGTGGTAGCCCTCGTGCGACCGGGGGTCGGGTTCGGCACAGCCGGTCAGGCCGGCGGGGAGGATGTGCTTGAACGCCTGCAGCCCGCCGGGTTTGCGCGTCAGCGGGACGACGGTCATGCCGTTGCGGGTGAACGGCTTCGAGTACACCCGGGGGTCGAGATCGGCCGGGGCGCCGACGAGTTCCTCGATCGGCACCCGGTAGGCCCTCGCCAGGGGCAGCAGGAGCTCCAGGCCCGGCTTGCGGTGCCCCGACTCCAGCCGGGACAGCGTGCTGACCGGGATGCCGGTGGTCTCCGACAGGGCGCTCAGGGTGACGCCGCGCCGGCGGCGCAACTCGCGCAGCCGTGGGCCGACCGCGGCCAGCACGGCGTCGAAGTCGTCACTCATGCGTTCACTGTGCCTCCGCCTTGCGTTTCCCGCAAAACGCTTTGCCGGAACGCCGACGTGAGCGCGGCGCACCGCCTCGATGCCGAGGGCCGTACGGAGGCCGGCGAATTTCTCCCCGAGCATCGGGAACGAAACCCGTTTTCTCCCCGGGCATCGGGAACGAAACCCGTGCCGCCCTCGGTGTCCGCCGTTACGGTCGGTTCGTGGACGCCGAAGAGTACCGCCGCGGCCTTGCCCGTCACCCCGCCGCGTCCGCGCTGTTCGTCACGGACGAGGCCGACCGGGTCCTCCTCGTCCGGCCGACGTACAAGGAGGGGTGGGAGTTTCCCGGCGGGGCGGTCGAGGAGGGGGAGACACCGTGGGAGGCCGCCACCAGGGAGGCCGCCGAAGAGCTCGGCGTGACCTGCTCGGCTCCTCCCGCGGTGCTGTTGTGCGTGGACTGGATGCGTCCGCGCGGGCCGGAACCCGGCGGGTTCCGGCTGGTCTTCGACGGCGGGATCCTGGACGAGCGGCAGCGGGCGGCCATCCGGCTGCCGCCGGACGAGCTCGACGCCTGGCGGATGGTGGATGCGGCGGACGCGGACGCCTTCCTGCCCCCGCAGCGGGCGCGCCGCCTGCGGGCCTGCCTGTCGGCCCGCCGCACCGGACGGACCGCCTATCTGCAGGACGGCGTCTCGCTCACGGGGATCACGTACGACTGAGATCTACGCTGCCCAGCACGTCGCGCGGGGTTACGGCGTGGGGGCCATCGCGCCCGAGCCGCGCACCATTTTGACGTCGGAGGGGTCGGCCGGCGTGCCGACGGCGTCCGTGAAGGCGAGGGCCACGGGCCGGCCGGTGGTGCCGTCGACGAAGACGGAGGCGGGGCCGCGCGGGTTCGGGCGGTGCTCGTCGCCCCACTCGGCCAGTGCGGCGAGGATCGGGACGAGGTCCCGGCCCGCGGGCGTGAGGACGTACTCGTCTCGGGTGCGCTCCCCGGGCCTGCGGTAGGGGTGCCGTTCGAGGATGCCCTCCTCGACGAGCGAGGCCAGGCGCGCCTGGAGCACGTCGGTGGGCACACCGATCCTGCGGAACTCCGCGTAGCGCGTCCGGCCCCAGAACGCCTCGCGGACGATCAGCAGGGTCCACTTCTGGCCGAGCACCTCAAGGCTGCGCCAGATGGAGCAGTTGGTGTTCTGGGGGAGTTCCGCGGCCTTCATGGATGCAGCCTACTCCTGGGTTGGTAAACACAAACAACCTTGCCGTTTTGGAGAATCCAAGCCGGCCGTAGGGCGCTTCCGGCTCACCAGGACCGGGCTCGGGCACCCGCTCGGCGCGGGCGGCGCGCGCCTGATGACCACGCTGCCGGGCGTCCTCGATCGGGCGGGGGGACGCTACGGGCTCCAGGTCATGTGTGCGAGGCGGGCGGTCTGGCCAACGCCACCGTCGTGGAACGCCTCGGCTGAAAGGCCACGAAGCCGAGAGGCCGCGCGGGGGGGGCGGGGACCGGCAGCTTCAGACAACCCCAAAAAAAGGGTCATCAGTGCACAAGCGGGACAACTGACTATTTTTCTCGGGAATACCTCAGATCGTGATCAATATCCCGGAATGCAGCGTTGTGGTCATCACCTACAACGACGCCGCGCGGCTGGCCAGGGCCGTGCGGTCGGTGCTCCGGCAGTCCCTGCGCGACATCGAGGTGATCATCGCGGACGACGCGAGCACCGACGGCACGGGGAAGGTGGCCCGGGAGCTGCAGCGCGGGGACCCGAGGGTCCGCTACCTGCGCGGGGAGGTCAACAGCGGGGGCTGCGGGGTGCCGCGCAACCGGGGGGTGGCGGCGGCGCGGGCGCCGTACGTGATGTTCCTGGACAGCGACGACGAGCTGACAAGACACGCCTGCAAGAGCATGCTGCTGGAGATCGAGCGGACCGGCGCGGACTTCGTCACCGGGCAGATCGCGCGGCTGTACGAGCGGACCGGGAAGACCGCGCGCTACTACCCCGCCCTGTTCTGCAGGCGCAGGACGGTCGAGGGCATCGCCCGGGAGCCGGAGATGTTCCTCGACTCCTTCAGCACCAACAAGCTCTACCGGGCCGAGCTGCTGCGGCGGGTGCCGTTCCGCGAGGACATGCACTACGAGGACCACGTCTTCAGCACCGCCCTGTACTGCGCGGCGCGCCGGTTCGCGGTGGTCCCCTGGGTGGTCTACCTCTGGCACCGGGCCACGGCGGAGAGCGAGGCGCGGCTGTCGATCTCGCTGTCCCTGACGGAGATGGCCAACGTCCGCTCCAGGATCAGGGCGGCCCGGCTGAGCGACGACATCCTGCGGGAGAACGGCCTCGGCGACCTGGTGTACGAGCGGCAGCGCCGCTTCGTCCGCCAGGACCTGCGGGTCTACCTCAACCCGCTGCCCTCCCGCGACCCGGCGTGGATCGACGAGTTCGTCTCGGTGATCCGCCCCTACCTCGCGGAGCTCGACCCGGTGGTGTTCGAGACGATCGACCCGATCGTACGGGTCTGCTGCAGCTTCATCCTCGACGGCAGGCCCGACGAGCTCCTGGTGGCCGCCCGGTCGCTGAACGGGCCGAAGGCCCCGCCGCGCGTCGCCGTACGGGAAGGGGGGCGCACCTACTGGGGCCCGGTCCCCGACGAGAGGCGGGAGATCACCTCGCTGCGAATGGCCGAGCTCCCCTACAGCGCCTCCCGGCTGCGCCACGAGGCGGCCGTCACCGGGGAGGGGTCGCTGGTCAGGCTGGCGATCACGACGTACGACCCGTTCGGGGTGCTCGCCGCCACGCCCGGCTGGAGCGCGTTCCTGCGGTTCAGGGACCACCGGGTACGGCTGGAACCGCGCGCGCGGGACGACGGCGCCAGGAGCGGCAACGGCGGTGAACGCGGCGCCACGAACGACAACGGCGGTGAACGCGGCGGCGGGGGCGGCAACAGCGATGGTTACCTGAGCGAGGCGGCGATCGATCTCACCGCGATGCGCCACGGCCGCCTGGGCTTCGAGGGCCGCTACGACCCCGTGGTCGAGATCGTCAACCCCGACGGGCGGGTGACCTCCGACCGGCTGCTCGTCGACCCGCGCACCGCGCCGTTCGGCACGACGATCCTGTGGCACCGGGTCATCGTCAAGGCGGAGGGCAACGCCGCGTTCCTGCGGGTGCTCTGGCGCCGCCGGGGGCTGCTGCGGCAGCTGCCCCGGCTCAAGCGGGCCGCCGCCCGCCTGCTGCGGAGGGTGGGCGGGCCCGAGGTGAAGCTCCGCGTCTACAAGGGGCTGATCTCCGTGCTGCCGCCGCGCGCGGACCTGGCCCTGTTCGAGTCCGACGTCGGCGCCGGGTACACCGGGAACCCGCGTTACATCTACGAGGAGCTCAGGCGGCGGAACACCCCGCTGAAGGTGGTGTGGTCGGTCGCCGGACCTCGGGGGAACCTTCCCCCCGAGGTCAGGCCGGTGCGGCGGATGAGCTGGCGTCACATCTGGACCATGGCCAGGGCGGGCTACTGGGTCGACAGCCACGGCATGCCGCTCGCCTACCCCAAACCGCCCGGCACCCGCTACCTGCAGACCTGGCACGGCCAGGGCATCAAGTCGGTCGGCTTCGACGCACCCGACCTGCGCGCCGACTTCGACGGGCCGAGGGCGACCTGGCGGGCCGCGGTGGACCGCTGGGACGCGCTGGTCGCGCCCAGCGCCGAGTTCGAGCGGGTCTTCGTGCCCTCCAACGGCTACCGGGGACGGTTGCTGCGGCACGGCTCGCCGCGCTGCGACGTGCTCGTGCGCGGCGACCGGGAGGCGGCCGCGCGGGCGCGGGAGGAGCTGGAGATCCCGCACTGGTCCAGGGTGCTGCTGTACGCCCCCACCTACCGCGACCGGGCCAAGGGGTCCGGGCAGTCGGTCAGGGCCGACCTCGCCGCGATGGCCGAGGCCCTGTCGGGCGACTGGACGGTGGTCCTGCGGACCCACCCGGTCGAGCGGTTCGAGGTGCCGGAGCACCTGCGCCACTTCGTCCGGCAGGCGGGGTCCTATCCCGAGGTCAACGACCTGATCCTGCTCTCGGACGCGCTGCTCACCGACTACTCGTCGCTGATGTGCGACTACGCGGTCACCGGGCGGCCGATGCTGTTCCTGATCGACGACTGGGACGAGTACCGCAGGGTGGAGCGCGGGGTCTACCACGACCTGCCCGCGATCGCCCCCGGCCCCTGCCTGACCACGACCGAGGAGCTGATCGAGGCGCTGCGCGACCTGGAAGGGCTGACGGCGGCGTTCGCCTCCAGGTACATCGCGTTCCGCAGGACGTGGTGCGCCGACGAGAAGGGACACGCCTCGGCGAGGGTGGTGGACGCCTTCTTCGAGCCCTGCCACACCCGGCCGCCCGGCCCCGCCGCCGACGTGCGGGAACGCGTCCCGGCGAAGGTACGGCAGCTGAGCCGCCCGCTGCTGCCGGGACGGTTCCGGTGAGCGGCGGGCGTACGGGGACGGTGGTGTTCGCGTGCATGGACGCCGACACCCTCGGCGGCGTCCAGCGGGTCACCCACACCACGGCGCAGGGCCTCGCCGAGCGGGGCCGCGAGGTGCACGTGATCGGGCTGCACCGGGCGGAGCGGCCGTTCCGGTACGTGGAGGGACCGCGTTACACCAGCCACGTGATCCACCGCGCCCCGGTGGGCAGGCTCTCGCGGCTGGGCAGGCGCCGCGAGCGGCGGGTGCTCGACGGGCTGCTGCGGGAGGTCGGGCCGGGCTTCGCGGTGCTCGCCTCGCCCGGCGTGGTCACCCGGATCGGGGACCTGCTGCCCGAGCGGCTGCTGCCGATCGGGCAGTACCACGGCTCGTACGAGCACGCGCGGGGCTCCTGGCACCTCGGCTCGGTCCGCGGCCACTACGGCGCCCTGGAGAAGGCGGTGTTCCTCAGCGAGGAGGACGCCTGGCTGTTCTCCGAGCACGCGCTGCTGCCCAACACCTGGTCCATCCCGAACCCGCTGCCCACCTGGCCGTCGCGGACCGCGGAGCTGACCGCCCGCCGGGTGCTCGGGGTCGGCAGGCTGGGGGGCGTGAAGCGGTTCGACCGGCTGATCTCGGCGTTCGCGGAGGCGTGCGGCCGCCCGGGTCCCGGGGGCACCGGTGGTCACCCGGATCTCGTGGAGGCCCGCCGCGAGGCGGGTGAGGGCTGGGAGCTGCACCTGATCGGCGAGGGGTCCGAGCGCGACCGGCTCATGTCGCACGCGGCGGCGTGCGAGGTGAGCGACCGGGTGGTGTTCCGCGGCGCGGTGCCCGCGGCCCTGATGGGGGACGAGTACATGGGCGGGTCGATACTGGCGCTGTCCAGCGAGCACGAGGGGCTGCCCCTGGTCGTCGGCGAGGCGGCGTCCCACGGGGTGCCCTCGGTGGCGTTCGACGTGTCGGGCGGGCTCAGGTCGCTCGTGCTGGACGGGCGGACCGGGGTGCTGGTGCCCCCGGCCGACGTGACCGCGCTCGCCTCCGCGCTGGCCGGGCTGATGGCCTCGGCCGAGGAGCGGCGGCGGCTGGGAGCCGCCGCCCGCGCGCACGTCGAGGCGTTCCGCCCGGACCGCGTCCTGGATCGGTGGGAGGCCCTGTTCGAGCAGGTCACCCGCTGAGCGTCACGGGCCCGTTCCCAGCGGGCCCGCACCCGGAAAGCCGGGCGAGCCGGTCACCCGCTGAGCGTCACCGGCTCATTCCCAGCGGGCCCACACCCGGAAAGCCGGGCGAGCCGGTCACGCGTCGATCGGTCATCCGCTGACCGCGACGGGTTCGTTGCGCGGCAGCGGCACTCCCGCCATCACGATCTGGGCGGAGGTGAGCCGGGCCCCCAGCGGGTTCGGCTCACGGAGCCGGATCAGCCGGTCGAACGCGACCCGCTTGACGCGGGCCAGCTTCCGCTTGGCCGCGGTCCGCTCGTAGGAGACCATCCGCGAGGTCTCGACCTTCGGCGCCCCGGTGAGCTCGTACCCGTACGTCTCCAGCCGGTCACCGAGCACGCTCTCGCACAGCGAGATCTCGCCGGGGTCGAGCCGCTCGCGCCACGAGCCGGTCCGGGCGGTGGTCACCTCGCCGAAGGTGCGCACGTGCCACGTCTTGCGCGCGGGTACGGCGATGTCGGCCACCGCGCCCGGGTCGCACATGGCCGGGTCGAACTCCTCGCCGAGGAACTCGCACAGCCTGCGCAGGTGGGCCTCGGGCTCCGCGGTCAGGTCCTCGTAGCGCAGCTCGTGGTAACTGCCGTCGGGGAGCTTCGGCGCGCCGTGCCGGGCGAAGTCGATCGCCTCGGCCCAGGCCGACACCGCGCTGTAGACGCTCCCGTTGTACCAGGGCATCTCCTTCAGCGACGCCACGCAGTCGCGGCCGTCCCTGATCAGGTGCACGAACTGGGCGTCGGGGAACAGGCGCAGCAGCACGTCGGTGTACTGGAAGTACGAGGGCCGCTTGTCGCCCCAGCGCGGCTTGCCGTGCCTGGCCGCGTACGCGCGCAGCACGATGCCCAGCGCGGAGCCGAGCGTCGGCGGCCCCTCGACGATCTGCTCCAGCACCTCGTCGCGGTCCAGGTCCAGCTCATGGAAGCGTGTCTGGCGCCGATCGACCACCCATTCGCCCAGCTCGCGCCGGTGCGCGGCGTCGTTGAGATCGCCGAACTGCAGTCGCCTCTGGTAGGTGGAGACCATGAACCGGGTCTCCGGCGGGATGGCGACGCGCGGGTGGGCGTGCATCATCAGCTGCAGCATCGTCGTCCCCGAGCGGGGACAGCCCAGGATGAAGATCGGGCGATCGGACGTCATGTCAGACCTTCGCAAGCTCGCCGAGCTGCCGGCTGGTGAGCCGCGCGGCCACCGGGCTCGGCTCGCGGAACCGGTTGACGCGGTCGCGGACCTCCTTGCGCCTGCGCGCCCAGCGCCGCTTGGCCGCCGCCTTCTCGCACGCCTTGACGTGCGCCTTGCTCGCCTTGGGCGCGCCGCTCAGCTCGTAGCCGTTGGCGACGAGCCGGTCGCCCAGCACGGTCTCGCACACCGAGATCTCCCAGGGCTCCAGCCTGACCTTCCACGAGCCCGCCCTGGCGGTCGTGACGTCGCCGTGGGTGTTGCTGTGCCAGACCTTGTGCTGCGGGATCGCCACCCTGGCGACGTGGTACGGCTCGGTCATCGCCGGGTCGTAGTCCTCGCCGAGGAAGTCGCAGAGCTTGCTCAGCTCGGTCTCCGGGTAGGCCGTCAGGTCCTCGTAGCGCAGCTCGTAGTAGCTGTCGGCGGGGAGCCTCTTCGCGTGCCGGCGGCCGTAGTCGATCGCCTCGCTCCAGTTGACCGCCGCGTGGAAGACGTCCTTGGTGTACCAGGGCATCTCCTTCAGCGACGCCACGCAGTCGCGGCCGTCCCTGATCAGGTGCACGAACTGGGCGTCGGGGAACAACCGCGTCAGCAGGTCCACGTGGTGGTAGTAGCTGGGCCGCTTGTCACCCCAGCGGCTCTTGCCGTACTGCTCGGCGTACGAGCGGAAGGTGATGCCCATCGCCGACCCCAGCGTGGGCGGCCCCGCGACGATGTCGTCGATCAGCCGGTCCCCGTCGAGCTTGAGCTCCTTGAACTTGGTGTCCTTGTCGCTCACGATCCACCGGCCGACCCTGCGCCGGTTGCGCTCCTCGCGCAGGTCCCCGAAGGAGAACCTGCGGTAGTAGCCGGGCACCACGAACCGTGTCTCCGGAGGCACCGCGATGCGCGGGTGCGAGTGCAGCATCAGCTGCAACATCGTGGTACCGGAACGCGGGCAACCGATCACGAAGATCGGACGGTCGGACTGCATGACAACGAACCCCCGTAAAGCTTGGTCAAACAGATACGCGCGGCGCCTTCCGCACGAGCGGCACGACGGGCACCACCCGGGCGAAGAGCCACATTCGGTAGATCAAAACGACCTCGTTCAGCAGGAGCAGCACGCCCGCCGCGACCGCGAGGGGCACCAGGGCGGGCGTCCCGATCAGCGGGGCGACCACGAACACCGCGGCGTGGAACTCGATGCCACTGATCAGGTGGGTCCGCACCCGGTGGCGGGCCAGCAGCCGGCCGAACCTGCGGGGCAGCTTCGGGCGCCTGCCTCCCTTGGTGCCCTGCCGCCCGGCCCGGTTCCCGTCCCGGCCCCCGGCCCGTTCACCGGCGCGTTCCTCGGCCCAGTCCTCGTCCCGGTCCTCGCCCCGGTCCTCGAACCCGGCGACCCGCATCGGCTCGCGGGGGGTGATGACCTCGACGGGCCTGACGTGTCCCGCATGCCCCGCGTGCCCTGCGTGTGCTGTATGCCCCGCGTGTCCTGCGTGGACGGTGTGCCCGGCGGCCACCGTCGCCTCGCCGGGCCGGGGGTGTCCCACGGTCACCACGGACTCGACGGGCACCAGGCGTGCGAGCCGGTTCTCCTTGACCACCTCGCGCACGCGCTTCATCTGCGGCGCGTTCACGTAGCGGAACAGGTCGAGCACCGCCACCCCGGCACCGAGCAGGATGTAGGAGACGTCCCCCGTCACCGCGTACTGCCCGGACGCCAGTCCCGCGGCGCAGCAGACCACCCTGATGCGGTCGCCCACGTAGTCGAGCCAGAGCCCGAACGCCGTTCCCGTCCCCTTGAGCCGGGCGATCTTCCCGTCCATGCAGTCGACCATGAAGCTCACGTAGAACAGCAGGGCCCCCGCCACCAGCCGTCCGGACGCGAAGCAGATCGCCGAGCACATCCCGAGGATCAGGGAGAAGCGGGTGAGCCCGTTGGGGGTGATGGACGTGTGGTTGGCGACGAGCAGGGTGAGCCTGCACGCCACCGGGTCGACCAGGAAAACGGTCCACCAGGAGTCTTTTCGTTTCCGGGTCGCGTGAACGTCGTCCAACGAATAGGCCCTCATGTGTTCCAGCATGGCCACGCCGTGCCCCCTCTCATCTACGCTCTGTAATCACTAGAAGATCTCCATGCCACTTCTTGACCGGCCCGCGCCACAGCGATCGGGGGCTTTGGGAAGGCGAAAGCCCGGAGAGGGCTTCCCCGGCCTTTCGCCGGGCGCGCCGGCCCTCTCACCGGCGGCTACCGGAAGATCCGGTCCACGGCCCTGGCCGACGCGCCGCCGTCCTCCAGCGGGCAGAACCTGGCGGTGAAGGCGTCGTACGGCTTCCGGTACTTGGCGCGCACCTCGTCGACGTCCCGCACGGCCGCCGCGACCTCCTCGGTCGTGCGCAGCAGCGGCCCGGGGGCCTCGGCCTCGAAGTCGAAGTAGAAGCCGCGCACCTCGTCGCGGTAGCGCTCCAGGTCGTAGGTGTAGAACAGCATCGGCTTGCCGGTCACCGCGAAGTCGAACATCGCCGACGAGTAGTCCGTGACAAGCATGTCCGCCACCAGATACAGCTCCTGGATGTCCGGATACATCGAGACGTCGAGGACGAAGTCCGTACCGGCCCCGGGCAGCCTGTCGGTGACGCTCGGATGCTTGCGGATCATGAGCACGTGGTCCTCGCCCAGCTCCTCGCGCAGGTGCTGGAGGTCCAGGCGCAGGTCGAGCCGGTAGCGCCCCTTGCTGTAGAACTTGTCGTCGCGCCAGGTCGGGGCGTACAGGACGACCTTCCTGCCCTCGGGCAGGCCGAGCCGCTCCCGGATCTCCGCGGTCCGCGCGGCGGCCCCGGCGCGGCGCAGCAGGTCGTCGCGGGGGGAGCCGATCTCCAGGATCTCCCCCTCGAACCGCAGGGCGCCGTCCAGGACCGAGGTGCACCAGGGACTCGGCGAGATCAGGTGGCTCCACCTGGCGACGGCCCTGGCCAGCCGCTCGTGGTGGTCGGACCTGGCCGGCGGCGCCTTCTCGACGTCGAAGCCGATGCGCTTCAGCGGGGTGCCGCGCCAGGTCTGCAGCACCGTCTGGCCCTCCCTGCGCTCGAACCAGGAGGGCAGGTGGCTGTTGGTGACGATGTACCGGCAGCGGGCCAGGGCGTCGAAGAACTCCCGTCCATACCGCCGGACCGGCGTCACCCCCTCGGGCAGCTCCACCTGCCCGTCCCTGACGATCCACATGAACTCCAGGTCGGCGCCCCGCCGCACGAGCTCCTCGTAGATC
The DNA here is from genome assembly GCF_042888905.1 of Streptosporangium sp. NPDC002721. Taxonomy (NCBI): domain Bacteria; kingdom Bacillati; phylum Actinomycetota; class Actinomycetes; order Streptosporangiales; family Streptosporangiaceae; genus Streptosporangium; species Streptosporangium sp. NPDC002721. Next base: position 264,695 of record NZ_JBIAQI010000014.1, on the reverse strand, counting down.
GCCTTCGGGCTGTCGGAGAACTGCCTGCCGCCATAGCTGTCGAAGAGGACGGCGGGCCGCAGCGGCTCCCGGCACCTCGCGGGGTAGAAGTCCTCGCGCAGCAGCCGCTGCTGCTTCGGCCTGCCCGAGGCGCGCAGGTCGTCGCTCACGGTGAAGACGGCCTCGTCCATCAGGTCGGTGTCGAAGGTGAACGTACGGGTGGCGGAGACGTGCTCCAGCGGCGCGGACAGCCGGAACTCCATGCGCATGTCACCGGCGTCGGTGCGGACCGCGAAGCCGTGCGTGCCCGCGGGCAGCGGCAGCCGCCCGCCGAGCGTGTCGCTCCCCTCCGGCGTCACCGTGGCGCCGCCGTCGACGAGCGGGAAGAGCCGTTCGCTGAGCCGGTTGCGCGAGGTGACGACCAGCCACGCCGGGCCGTCGATCGGGCGCATCGGGGCCCCCGTCACCCTGAGGTGGCCCTGGTCGGTCCACTCCACCCGCTCGACGTAGAACGTGGGCCGCTGCTCGCGCAGCACGAGCCCGCCCGCCTGCGAGCGGTCCAGCACCACGTCACGGCCGCGGAGCCGGTAGAGGCCGCGCTCCACGTCGCGGCCGACGAGCAGCGGCCGGGCGTGCCGCCGCTCCGGGCGTTCCCGGTCGCCGGGGTTCCCCGGGTCCGCCGAGTTCTCCAAGGAGTCCGAGTTCTCCGAGGACTCTGAGTTCTCCGAGGACTCTGAGGAATCCGAGTGCTCCGAGGACTGCGGGACGACCTCGAAGTGCCATTCGGCGCCGGGGTTGAGCGCGCTCATCTCCAGGCCGGCCGGGTCGAGGGCCGGCCAGCGCTCGGACAGCACCTCGTCGAGGTCGACCACCGCCTCGAAGGCGCCGTCCGTCACGGTCATCGGGTAGCGCCGGGCGCGGCCGCCCTGTGGGCGGGTCAGCCGCAGCGCCGGGGCGGCACCCAGATCACCGGGGTCGCCGTCGCACCGGCCGCTGATCCGCAGCCTGCCCTCGGCCACCCGGTGGCCGGTGACCCGCCCGCCTGGCCGCTCCACCCTGAGCCTGAACTCCTCGGCGGGCGTCCACTCCGTCCACACCACGGTCCCCGGTTCGCGCTCGGCGACCTCCAGCCGCCGCGCGGCCGGGCTCGGCTGGGACAGCCTTCCCCTGCGTACGAGCCCCCGGGACAGCACGCACAGGTCGATCCGCCAGGACGAGCCCGCGGGAAGCGCGGCCGGGTCGACGGCCAGCCGGAACCCGCACCAGTCCTTGCGCCTGCGCGGGCCGGTGTCGACCAGCGACAGGCCGCGCCGGATCGTGACCGGCAGCCGGATCCTGCGACTGTGACTCCCGTGGCTCCCGGGGTTCTCGGGGACGAGCCAGGCCAGGACGTGCTGCTGCATCCGCCTGCGAGGACGCAGGTAGCGCAGCGACACCCGGCCCTCGACGACCAGCCTGTCGTCCTTCCAGTCCAGGCTGTCCACCCGCTGCCGCAGGTCCAACTCCTCGCGCATCCGCGTGGCCGACCGCTCGACCTGCACGGGGCTGTTGAGGTGGTAGCCGCGCAGGGCGCCGCCGCTCACGCGGGCGGTCGGCTTGACCGTCCTGTCCCACTCCAGCAGCTGGAGGAGGTCGTCCACCCGGCGTTCCCGTACGAGAGCCCACTTGGCCCGGCGCTGCGCGGGGATGAGCGGGAGGACCTTCGGCCCCGCCCGGTCGAGGTAGGCGCACGCCAGGTCGAGGAAGCGGGTCCGGAACTCCTCCCCCGCCTGGTCCAGCACCTGCAGGAAGTTCGGCAGGTCGCTGTCGAGGACCATCCGGTCCCACGCCCTCAGGTGCTGGGCCCGCCCGGTCTCGACGAGGAAGCTCCGCACCGAGTTGACGGCGGCGAACCGGTCCTCGATCCCCTTGACGTGCCCCCGGTTCTGCGTGATCGAGACGCTCTCCCCCTCCCGCTCCCGCCACAGGTAGACCGGGGTGGACAGCACGTCCACCGCCCCGGCCGTGAAGTGGGCGGGCAGGGAGACCGCGATGTCCTCCCACAGGACCCCCTCGGGGAAGTTCAGCCCCTGCCCGTCCCAGAAGGAGCGGCGCCAGAGCTTGTTCGTGACCAGCCGGTCCTTGAGCAGGATCTCGTCGCGGGTCACGTGGGTCCGCCGGGCGGAGTTGGCGAAGATCACCTTGTGCATCGCCGACTGGCGCACCCCCTGCCCGCTGAAGCGGAGGACGTTGCCCGTGACGAGGTCGGACCCGCTCTCCCGCAGGCTGCACACCATCGTCTCGACGGCCGTCAGCGGGAGCATGTCGTCGCTGTCCAGAAAGGCGAGGAAATCACCGGTGGCGTGCCTTATACCGGTGTTGCGCGCGGTGCCCAGGCCCCCGTTCTCCTGCCGGATCAACCGGAACCGGCCGTCACGCTCGGCGAAGGCCCCGGCGATCTCCGCGCTGGAGTCGGGAGAACCGTCGTCCACCATGACGACCTCGATGTCACTCCAGGTCTGCGCGACCAACGACTCCAGACACGCCTCAAGGTACGGTTCCACGTCGTAGATGGGCACGATGATGCTCACTGGGGCCACGATCGGTCCTCCGGTAGTCGAAAGCTCACAGTCCGGTCCGTCGGCGTGAACGCCGGACACGGCACACAGGTGAAGATCCACTCATCGTGGAAGACGTCACGGGCGCGCGGCGGGAGGCCCAGCGGTCGCCGGAGAGCGGCGGAAGGGGCCTGTGTGCCCGTCGACACAACCTGGCGGCCATGAGCGCGACGTAGACGTCACGTCAGCAGCATGGCTTCGCGACGGACCGGGCGAGCCAGAAACATGACCGCGATGGAGTGAGCTGACCGAGACTTGACCATCTCCCGCACATCTCCCGCACGTCTTCCGTACGTCCCCCGCATGCCTCGCGCACGCCTTCCGCATGTCCCCCGCACGCCTCGCACGCCTCGCACGCCTCCCGCACGCCTTCCGTATGCCCTCCACACGTCTCCGGCGCGTCTCGCGCGCGTCTCTCGCGAGCGAGCCGTCCGCGGCCCGGGCCCGCGGCGCGGCAACGCCTTCCCCAAGCCCAGGTCAAGGCTGGGAATGCACACGTCCTGGTAAGACGTAATGACCCTTCGGTCCCCCCTGGCCGTCCGACACGATCGTGTGACCGAGACGGGCGAGATCACGGGAAACGGCATTCACGGGGGTAAGAGCATGGATTCAACGGTGGTCGTGGGAGCGGGGCCCGACGTGCCCGACGCCGTCGCCGAGGCCGCCGCGGGGCCGGGGTACCGCGACCTCCTCACCGTCGCGCCGGTCGTCCCCGCCCTTCTCACGGACGCGCCCGCCCCGGTCTGAGGGCCCCGGACTCCTCACGGACACACCACCTCGTCCCGAGACCCCTGACCTTCTCACGAACACGCCACCTCGACCCGGGGAACCCCGGCCTCCTCACGGACAGGCCACCCCGGCCCGAGGACCCCCCGACCGACGACCAGCGATCCATGACGCCTTGCCTGGCCTCCGCCCATCGGACGCGGGCCACCGCGGGTCAAGGCTCTCCTCCCAGCCGCCTTGGAGTTGCGCACCATGACAGCACAGCGATACACGGTCCCCGACGTCAGCGTGATCGTCATCACCTACAACGACGCGGCCCGGTTACCCCGGGCCGTGCGCTCCGTGCTGAGCCAGACGCTCAAGAACCTCGAAGTGGTCATCGTGGACGACTGTTCCGACGACGACACCCCCTCGGTGGCCAGGTCCCTCGCCGAGCAGGACGGCCGGGTCCGCTACGTACGGCTGCCCGCCAACAGCGGCGGCTGCGGCGCGCCGCGCAACGCGGGCATGGACGCCGCGCGCTCGCCCTTCCTGATGTTCCTCGACAGCGACGACGAGCTGCCCAGGCACGCCTGCAAGAGCCTCCTGCTGGAGGCGGAGGCGACCGGCGCCGACTTCGTCATGGGCACCGTGGAGCGCGTCGACGAGGCGACCGGCGCCGTCACGCTCTGGTACCCCCAGCTGTTCGCGGAACGGCGGGTCGTGGACGGCATCCGCGCCGAGCCCGAGCTGCTCTTCAACTGCCTGGCCACCAACAAGCTGTACCGGCGGACCTTCCTCGACGTCACCCGCATCCGCTTCCCCGAGGACATCCACCACGAGGACATCGTCTGGTCGACGGAACTTTTCTGCCGCAGCAAGCTGTTCGCCATCGTGCCGTGGCCGGTCTACCGCTGGCTGCTCGCCGCCGGCCCCGCCACCAGGTCGATCTCGTCCCGGCGGCACGAGCTGGAGAACGTGCGCCAGCGCGTCGCGGCCGCCGTCCTGAGCGACCGCGTCCTGGCGAGCACCGGCTCCCTCGACCTGAAGGAGGACAAGGACTTCCGCTTCCTCTCCCACGACCTGCGCCTCTACCTGGGCGACCTGCCCCAGCGCGACCCGGCGTGGATCTCCGAGTTCGCCGGCATCGTCATCCCGTACGTGGACACGCTCGACCCCGCCGCGGTCGGGCGGCTGACCCGGGCGGAGCGGGTGTGCGTCCAGCTCGTCCGGGAGCGGCGCGGCGTGGAGGCGGCGCTCGCCGCGATCGAGCTGGGGGGCAGGCACTCGGTCCCGCCCCGCGCGGTCACGGCGGACGGCGGGCGGGTGTTCTGGGGGACGGAGCTCCCGCGGGACGAGCAGGGGCGGAGCGAGCTGGACGTCACCGAGCTGCGCCTGGCCGAGCAGCCCCTCTCCAGCGCGCTGCTCCGGCACGAGCTCGTCGACCTGCAGGCGTCGCGGGACCAGGTCCGGTTGCGCCTGCGGACCTACGACCCGGGCCGGGTGCTCGACGGCCGCACGCTGACCGCGTGGCTCCGCGTCGGCGGCAGGAAGAGGGCGATCGCCTCGATCCCCGTCCAGATGGCACCCGTCCTGACCGAGCCGCCGGAGGAACGGGAGAAACAGGTCCCGAGGGGACTCGAAGGGCAGTGGGACCCGGAGGAGCCGGAGATGGCGCCGATCCCCCGGATGACGGGAGCCGCCCCCGAGGGGACGGGCATCCTGGAGGGGACGGTGTCGATCTCCCTACCCGACCTGGACTGGCCGGACAACGCCGTCAGGCCGCAGGCGGTCATGATCTCGCTCCACGAGGGCGAGCGCCGCAACCTCAGGCCCCTCCTCACGGTCCCGGGGCTGTCGTTCACCTCGGTCGGTGCCGTGGGTCCGGCGGGTTCGGGCCGCCTGGTCCTGGAGGCGTCCGCCGAGCTCCCGTTCCGGCTCACGGCGCGCAGGCTCGGCCCCGCGTCCGGGCGGCGCCTGCCGAACGTGGCGGAGCTGTGGCGGAACCTGCTGGCCGACCTCGCCACCCCCCGCAACCTGGGCCGCTTCTACCGGCTGGTCAGCGCGACGGTGCCGGTGAACCGCCGCCTGGTGCTGTTCGAGTCGGCCGAGGGCAGCGGCTACACCGGCAACCCGCGCTACGTACACGAGGAACTGCAGCGGCGCGCCACGGGCCTGCGGGCGGTCTGGTCGCACGCGGACGTCCCCGAGCGCTTCCCCGAGGACGTCGACCTCGTCCGGCGCGACACCTTCCGCTACGCCTGGACCCTGGCGCGCGCCGGGCACTGGGTCGACAGCCACAACCTGCCCTACTGCTACCGCAAGCGTAAGAGCACCCGCTACCTGCAGACCTGGCACGGTCAGGTACTCAAGAGGATGGGGCTGGACGAGCCCCGGCACCGGGCGCAGCCTGCCCTGGCCAGGAAGTACGCCGAGGCGGTGGCGCGCTGGGACGTGCTGCTCACGCCGGGCCCCGACTTCCGCCGCGACTTCGCCGAGGCCAGCGGGTTCGGGGGCGAGCTGCTGCACGCCGGGTACCCGCGCACCGACGTGCTGGTGCGGCACATGGAACCGGCGCAGCGCGAGCGGGCGCGGCGGGTCAGGGAGTTCTTCGAGATCCCCGCCGGGAAGCGCGTGGTCCTCTACGCGCCCACCTACCGCGACAGCAGGCGCTTCAGCGGCGACTCGATCCGGCTCGACCTGCCCGCCCTCGCCGGCGCGCTGTCCCCGGACTGGGTGATCCTCGTCCGCTCCCACCGCTACGACCGCTTCTCGGTGCCCGACCCGCTCGGCTGGCTCGTCCGGGACGCCTCGGCCTTCCCCGAGGTCAACGACCTGATGCTCGCCTCGGACGTCCTGGTGACGGACTACTCCTCGATCATGTTCGACTACGCCTGCCTCGGCAGGCCGATCCTCTACTACGTCGACGACCACGAGCGCTACGCCTCCGCCCAGCGGGGGGTCTGCTTCGACCTGGCCGAGGTCGCCCCAGGGCCGCTGCTGCGCGACCCCGGCGAGCTGGCCGAGGCGCTGGACCGGCTCACCGAGATCACCGAGAGGTACGCGCGGCGCTACGCGGAGTTCCGCGACCGCTGGTGCGCCCTCGACGACGGGCAGGCCTCCGGCAGGGTCGTGGACGCGTTCTTCCCGGAGGTCATGAGATGAGATCGCCCCTTTCCGAAGGTCACGCGGTGAGACCGCCTCTTCCCGGAGGTCATGAGACGAGATCGCTTCCCCCCGGAGGTCGTGCGGTGAGATCACGTGACGTCATCTTCCTCAGCACCGACGGCGACTCGATGGGCGGGTCCCAGCGGGTCATCCACACCCTCGCCCAGGGCCTCGGCTCGCGCGGGCACCGGGTCGACCTGATCAGCATCAACCCCTCCCGGCAGCCGCAGACCTACGTCGCCGACCCCCTCTACCGGCGCACCACGCTGTACGACACGCCCGCCCCCGAGGTGACCGCCCGCCCGTTCCCGTGGCGCGGGGCCAGGCAGCGGAGGACCCCGGAGGAGGTCGCCGCCGCCCGTCGGAAGCTGCTGCGGCTGACGGACCGGATCGGCGACGGCTACCTGGTCATCGCCTCGCCCTGGGCCGCCCACTGGATCTCCGACCTGCCCATGCCGCACCTCGCCAAGATCGGCCAGTACCACCAGTCGTACACCGAGGCGGTGGACTCCCCGAACCTCAGGCTGATCAAGAAGCACTACGCGCACCTCGACAAGGCGCTGTTCCTCTGCGACGACTACGCCGAGTCCTTCGCCGGACACCGGCTCGCCAACTGCGGGACCATGCTGAACCCGGTCGGCGTCTTCCCCGAGGAGGCGGCCCCGCTGCGCAACCCGCGGATCGTCTCGGCGGGACGGCTGGTCAGGGTGAAGCGGATCGACCTGCTGATCGACGCCTTCGCCGCCGCCGTCCCGGCCGTCGCCGAGCCGTGGGAGCTGCACATCATCGGCGACGGGCCGCTCCGGGCCGCCCTGGAGGCGCAGGCCGCGCGGACCGGGCTCGGCGACCGGATCGTCTTCCGCGGGCAGGTCGGGAACATCGAGGCCGAGTACCTGGACGCCTCCATCGTCACCCTGAGCAGCGACTTCGAGGGGTGGGGGCTGGTCCTCGCCGAGGGCGCGGCCTGCGGGCTGCCCGCCGTGGCCTGCGACGCCTCCGCCGGGGTGCGGACCCTGGTCGCGGACGGGGACAACGGCATGCTGGCCGAGCCGGGCAACACCGGGAGCTTCGCCGCCGCGCTGGAGCGCCTCATGTCCGACGCCGAGCTGCGCCGCAGGATGGGGGCGAGGGGCAGGGAACGGATGAGGGAGTACCGGCTGCCCCGCGTGCTGGACCGGTGGGAGGCGCTGTTCGACGAGCTCGACCGCTGACGGCCGGGTCCCGGGGAGCCTCGCTCCGTCTCGACCGGTTTGGGGATCGCCGTACCGATCATCACGGTTTTCCCAGCGCGCTTCGGCAGGAGGCTGATGCCGTCGTCGGGCGCGCCCGACCCGTTACACGCGTCCATGACCTGGGAAAACGTCAGGTTTGTGCCGGGCGGGGCGGTGCGGCCCGGTCACCGGCGGGGCGGGCCTTTCACAGGACATCGTGACGCTTCAGCCCCGGGAGGCATCAGGCGTCTCGATAGGATGCCCATTCGACCGACGTCGATTTGACCCGGAGCTCCCCTCATGAAGTCTCCTGTCCGAATGTTGCTGGCCGCATCCTGCGCGCTGGCCATGATCTCCATCCCGACCACCGCGTGGAGCGCGGACCAGCCCAGAACGACGGCCACGACGGCGGGCAAGGCCAAGCCCGCTCCCAAGGCCACCACCACGCCCAAGCCTGCTCCCAAGCCCGTGCCCGTGGACTGCGCGAAGGTGAAGTGCATCGCGCTCACCTTCGACGACGGCCCCGGCAAGTACGCGGACAAGCTGCTCGACACCTTCAAGAAGTACAAGTCCAAGGCGACGTTCTTCCTTGAGGGCCAGTACGTGAAGTCCCGCCCCGCGTTCGCCAAGCGGATGGTCACCGAGGGCCATGACATCGGTAACCACAGCTACAGCCACCCGCACCTGCGGGAGCTGTCGGAAGACAAGATCCGCGAGGAGCTGAACAAGACCCAGGACATCGTCAAGAAGTCCACCGGGAAGTACCCGACGACGATCCGCCCGCCCTACGGCGAGTTCGACGAGCGGGTCGCGGCGATCGCCACCGAGATGGGCATGCCGATCGTCCTGTGGAACGGCGGTTCGCGGGACTGGGCGACCAAGAACGAGAAGGCCATCTACGACGAGGTGCTCAAGAACGCCAAGCGTGACGGGGTCATCCTCATGCACGACTGGGTTCCGCAGACCGTCACGGTGATGCCGAAGCTGCTGGCCGCCCTGCAGAAGCAGGGATACCACATCGTGGCGGTCTCCTCGCTGCGCGGCGCCAAGGCCACTAAGGCCGGGGACGTCTACCCGGTCGGCTCCGAGAAGGACAAGGACCTGTCCTCCGAGTCGCCCACCGGCGACCCGGACGACTACGCCCAGTCCCCCGAGGACGGCCTCTGAGCCACCGCCTCACCCGGCGGGGCGTCTCCGGACGCACCCGGCCCGCGAGCCAGCCGCCTGCCCAGCCGCTGCATGGGAAGCTCCACGTAGCGGTGGGTGAGCTGACTCAGGCCGAGCACCACCAGCACGAACGCCGCCGAGAGTGACAGCTGCACCACCTGCCCCGCGTCCCGTACGTCGCCGACGACGGCGTGCGTGAGCCGCAGGAGCGGGTGGTGCAGCAGGTAGACCGAGTAGCTGACCAGGCCCAGCCAGACGAGGAACCTGGGCAGCCGCCGCTCGCGCAGCGCCATCGCGACCGCGAACGTCACCCCGGCCAGCGCCATGGTCGCGAACCACGGCCCCGGCCGCACCCACCACCAGCCCGCCTGCCCCGACCAGACCGGGGCCAGCGCCACGAGCACGGTCGCCGCCGCCACCGGCCAGAGCCCGCCCGCGCCCTGCTCCCAGCGGCGGATCGCGGTCCCGGCGAACATCACCGCGAGGATCGCCGCCCCCAGCCACGGCACGAAGCCCGAGAAGATCAGCAGCACCAGCGCCATCGCGCCCAGGACGTACGCGGCGGCCTTCTGGAACCGGCCGCTGATCAGGAACGCCAGGCCCGCGAAGAACAGCACGCCGGACACGTACGCCGGCCAGGGGCCCGTCAGCAGCGGCCCCGTCAGCAGCAGCCCCGCCACGACCGCGACGGCGCCGAAGCCCACCGCGTAGGTCCCGCTCGCGCGGTGCGCCCCGCCGACGAACAGCGCGGTGACGACCAGGTAGAAGACCATCTCGTAGGAGAGCGTCCACATGGTGTCGGCCAGGCCGCCCAGGTGCACCACGTCCAGCAGCATCGTGGCGTGCGCGGACACCGACGACAGGTCCCTGGGCACCTGCTCGCGGACGGGCATCCAGATCGCCATGACCAGGACGGCCACCGCGACGAGCAGGTAGATCGGGTACAGCCGGAACACGCGGCTGATCCAGAAGGCCCTGACGTCGCCGCGCCTCTCCAGCGAGACCGGGATGATGTAGCCGCTGACCAGGAAGAACACCAGGACGCCGTACATCCCGAGGTTGAACCAGTACGGTCTCAGGGCGGGCATGAACCAGGGCAGCAGGTGCTCCAGCAACACGGCGACCGCGCCGATGCCACGCAACGCGTCGAGCCACGCCAGGCGGGCGACGGGGGTCGAGGGGGAGTCTGCGCCGCCCGGGGAGCCGGTGGGGGTGGTGGAGGACACCCACCCCAACTTACCGCCCGGCACCTCGCGAAACGGTGCCAACCGCCGGGGAGGCCCGCTCCCCGGCCGCTTGCCGTCAGGCACCTCGCGAAACCGCCGGGGAGACCCGCTCCCCGGCCGCTTACCGCCCGGCACCTCGCGAAACCGTGCCAACCGCCGGGGAGACCCGCTCCCCGGCCGTGACCTCGGGGATGCCTACTCCCACTCGATGGTGCCCGGGGGCTTGCTCGTCACGTCGAGCACGACCCGGTTGACCTCGCGGACCTCGTTGGTGATGCGGGTGGAGATGCGGGCGAGCACGTCGTACGGGACGCGCGACCAGTCGGCGGTCATGGCGTCCTCGCTGGAGACCGGGCGCAGCACGACCGGGTGGCCGTAGGTGCGGCCGTCGCCCTGGACGCCCACCGAGCGGACGTCGGCGAGCAGGACGACCGGGCACTGCCAGATGTCGCGGTCGAGACCGGCTCGGGAGAGCTCCTCGCGGGCGATGGCGTCGGCCTCGCGGAGGATCTCCAGGCGCTCGCGACTGACCGCGCCGACGATGCGGATGCCCAGCCCGGGGCCGGGGAACGGCTGGCGCCAGACCATGGCGGCGGGCAGGCCCAGCTCCTCGCCGGCCCGGCGCACCTCGTCCTTGAACAGCGCGCGCAGCGGCTCGACCAGCGAGAACTGGAGATCGTCGGGGAGGCCGCCCACGTTGTGGTGGGACTTGATGTTGGCGGTGCCGGTGCCGCCGCCCGACTCGACCACGTCCGGGTAGAGGGTGCCCTGGACGAGGAAGTCGACGGGGCCGTCGGCGATGATGGCGCGCTGCTCGTCCTCGAAGACCCTGATGAACTCGCGGCCGATGATCTTGCGCTTCTCCTCGGGGTCGGTGACCCCGTCGAGCGCCTTCAGGAAGCGCTCCTGGGCGTCGACCACGCGGAGCTTGACACCGGTGACGGCCACGAAGTCGCGCTCGACCTGCTCGGCCTCGCCCTTGCGCAGCAGCCCGTGGTCGACGAAGACGCAGGTCAGCCGGTCGCCGATGGCCCGCTGGACCATGGCGGCGGCCACCGCGGAGTCGACGCCGCCGGAGAGGGCGCAGATGGCGCGGCCCTCGGGGCCGATCTGGGCGCGGACGGCCTCGACCGCGTCCTCGACGATGTTGAGCATCGTCCAGGAGGGGCGGCAGCCCGCGGCGTCGAGGAAGCGCTTCAGCACGGCCTGGCCGTGCTCGGAGTGCAGGACCTCGGGGTGGAACTGGACGCCGTACAGGCCCAGCTCGGGGTGCTCGAAGGCGGCGACGGGGGTCTGGGCGGTCGCGGCGGTGACGGTGAAGCCCTCGGGGGCGGCCGAGACGCTGTCGCCGTGGGACATCCAGACCGACTGGGTGGCGGGCAGCCCCGCGAAGAGCACGCCCTGCCGCGCGACGTCGAGGTGGGTGCCGCCGTACTCGGCGGTGCCGGTCCTGGCCACCTCCCCGCCGAGCTCCTGGGCCATGACCTGGAAGCCGTAGCAGATGCCGAAGGTCGGCACGCCCGTCTGGAACAGGCCCGCGGGGGCGGCCGGGGCCCCCTCGGCGTACACCGACGAGGGACCTCCGGACAGGATGATCGCCTTGGGCTTCTTGGCCATCATCTCCTCGACCGGCATCGTCGAGGGGACGATCTCCGAGTAGACGTGGCATTCACGCACCCTTCGCGCGATCAGCTGCGCGTACTGCGCGCCGAAGTCGACGACCAGGACCGTGTCGAACTCAGACACCAAGACCCCCAAAAGGAACAGAGCGGTGCCGCCAGTCTATCGGCGCCCGTCAGCGCACCCGCTGGTAGCCGGAAAGATCTCCCACTCCCGTGTCCCGTACGGCCTGTCCCATACGGTCGGAAAGATCTACCGTCACCCGCGGCCGGGAAGGACTCCCCCGCCGGCGCTCTCACCCACCTGGTCCGCCTGGTCTGCACGATCTGCACGGTCTGCGCGGTCTGCGCGGTCTGCACGGTCTGCGTGGTCCGCATCGGTCGCACGATCAACCTGGCCGGGGAACAGGGGCAGCGCCCCGGCGATCAGGGCCTCGGTCTGCTCGCGCAGGGCCTCGGCGTGGCCGGGGTGGGTGAGGACCAGGAAGCGCTCCTCGCGGATGGCGGCCACCGCGGCGAGCGCCACCTCGGCCGGGTCGACGCCCCCCTCCACCAGACCGTCGATGATCGCGGAGGAGACCGCCTCGTCCTCGGTGCGCTCGGCGGCCACGAGGTTCTCCGGCCGGAGGCGGCCGGAGTTGTTGAGGCCGGTACGCACCCCGCCGGGGCACAGCGCGGTCACCCGGAGCCTGGACCCGGCCGTCGCGAGATCCTGGGCGAGGGACTGCGAGGCGGCGAGCGCGGCGTACTTCGAGACCGCGTAGGGGCCGAGATAGGGCACGGAGAACAGGCCCGCGGCGGAGACGGTGTTGAGGATGTGGCCCTCGGTGTCCTGGTCGATCATGCGGGGTACGAAGGCCCGGATCCCGTGGAGCACGCCCCACAGGTTCACCCCGAACATCCAGGCGACGTCCTCCGGCTCCCGCGTCCACATCCGGCCGCCCTGGAAGACCCCCGCGTTGTTGCACAGCACGTGGACCGCGCCCAGCTCGCCGAACGTACGGTCGGCGAGGTGGTTCACGGCCACCGGGTCGGAGACGTCGGTGATCTCGGTGAGCACCTTGCCCCCGAAGCCCCCGAAGCCCCCGAAGCCCCCGGACCCCCCGGAGCCCTCGGAGCCCCCGAGGCCCCCGAGGCCCCCGAGCGTCCTGTCCTCCGTCGCACTTCCCCGGTCCGCGCTTCCCCGGTCCGCGCTCTCCCTGTCCACGCTCCCCTCCACCAGCGAGGCGGTCTCCGCGGGGCCGCCGGGATCGACGTCGGCGAGCATGAGGGACATCCCCTCCGCGGCCAGGCGCAGCGCGAGCGCCCTCCCGATCCCGCTGCCCGCGCCCGTGACGACCGCGACCTTGCCCGACAGTTCACGCATGGCGCTTCCTCCAGCATCGTGGCTCACGCATCGTGTTACCTCCGGACCGGCGGTTCACACCTCGCGCCCGGTTCGTACCGCACCCGGCGACAGTTCGGGCACAAAGCTCTCGTACCCGGCGGCAGTTCGGGCGCGAGGCTAACGTGAGACCCATCGACAATCGAGGAGGTCGCCGATGACCGGTACCGGAGTCGTCGTCACCGGTGGGGCGTCGGGGATCGGCAGGGCCTGCGCGCTGGCGCTCGCCGAGGCCGGGCGCCCGGTGGCGATCTGGGACCTGGACGAGAGGGGCGCCAAGGAGACCGCCTCGCTCGCCGCCGCGAAGGGCGTCACCGCGGTCGCCGTCCCCGTCGACGTCACCGACTCGTCGGCCTTCCCCGTCGCGACCGCCACCAGCCGCGACGCCCTCGCCTCGATCGGCGGCCTCGTGCACGCGGCCGGGATCGCGGCCCCCATGGCCCTCGGCGACCTGACCGAGGCCTCGTGGGACGCGGTGCTCGACGTCAACCTGCGCGCGCACGCCCTGCTGGTCAGGGCCCTGCTGGAGGACCTGCGCGGCCAGGAGGGCTCGGCGGTCGTCGGCATCTCCTCGATCGAGGGCCTGGTCGGGCAGGCGTTCATCCCGGCCTACTGCTCGTCCAAGGCGGGCATGCTCGGCCTGACCCGCTCGATGGCCCACGAGCTCGCGCCGATCCGGGTCAACGCCGTCTGCCCCGGCTACGTCGACACCCCGATGCTCACCGCCGCCACGGGCGGCGACGCGCGCTATCTGGAGTCCTTCACCCGCAGGTCGATCTTCGGCCGCCTGGGCCGTCCCGCCGAGGTCGCCGCGGCCGTACGGTTCCTGATGAGCGACGAGGCGTCCTTCATCACCGGCACCCACCTGGTCGTCGACGGCGGCGCCACCGCCGTCGACCGCTGAGCCCGCACCGCCCGCCACCGTGACCGCCGTGACCGCCGTGACCGCCTTCGACCGCTGAGCCCGCGCCGCCCGACGCCCCGCCCGGACGGTCGTACGAGACCCGCGCAGAGCCCGCACCGGCCGTCCTGACGGCGACCCGAGTGCTACCGCAGGGCGTGGTCGAGCAGGCCGAGGGGCGGGGAGCCGAGGGCGAGCATGGCGGTGTGGAAGCGGTTGAGGCCGAAGCCCGACCCCCATTCGGCCCTGGCGCGGTCGCGGAGGTCGAGGATCTCCAGCTTGCCCCAGGTGTAGCGGCCGTAGGTGGGGTCGAAGGTGGCCCGCGCCGCCTCCGAGTGGGCCGCGGGACCGGCGATGTGGGTGTCGGCGGCGAAGCGGCGGGCGCCCTCCTCGACGGTCATCGCGCCGGAGTGCACGCCGATCGCGCAGGCCAGCCGGGTCACCCGGATGAGCGCCTCCAGCCACACGCCGATCTCGAAGCGCGGGTCGTCGGGGGCGAAACCCTCCTCGACGCAGAGCTCCTCCGCGTAGTGCGCCCAGCCCTCCGCGAAGGCCAGCGACATCAGCGTCCGCCGCACGTCGGAGCGGACGTGGCGCAGGGCGCGGCCGTGGGAGAAGTGCCCGGGGGCGACCTCGTGCACGTTGATCGCGGGAAGCGTGGTCTCGCTGAAGACCTCCAGCCACTCCTCGATGTCGCGCTCGGGCCACGAGGGGTCGGGCGGGGTGACGTGGTACCACGAGGGGCCGTCGGGCTCGGCGGGCGCCGACCAGCTCATCATGGCCATCGCCCACCGGCGCGACTCGGGCGCGATGCCGACCCGGCACTCCCCGTCGTGGTGGGGGACCAGGTCCTTCTCCCTGGTGAAGGCGATCGCCCGCTCGGTGCCGATCCTGGCCGCCTCGATCACGCCGTCGGGGCCGGGGTGCTGCCTGACGAGCTCGCGCGCGACCTCCAGCGGCGGCCGTCCGGCGAACCCCAGCGCGGCGCAGGACTCCGTCAGCCGGGCCATCAGGCGGTCGCGCTCGGCGTCGGCGCGCTCGGCGAGCCGTCCCAGGTCGACAGGGAGACCGTCGCCGGTGCCCATGAGCGCGGCGAGCCCCTCGGCGCCGAGGGAGGCGTCCGGGTCTCCGGTGTGCGCGGCCTTCTCGACGTGCTGCACCAGCCGGGCGTGCGCCCTGAACGCCGCCTCGCGCACGCTCTCCTCGGCGTCCCCGGGCACCCCGGCGGCCAGGCCGCGCACCGCCCCGAGCAGGGCGGTCGCTACGGGGGCGCTGAGCAGGTCGAGCGAGGCGACCGCGTTGTCCACCGCCTCGGGCCAGCGGGCCAGGTGCGCGAGCTTGGCGGCGTGCCGCTCGGCCTCGGGGGCGTACTCGCGGTCGTAGGTGGCCAGGTCGAGGTTGCCGAGGTGCTCCAGGGGGCTGCGGCGGTGCAGTTCCAGCTCGCCGAACTGCACCCGGACGGCCTCCTCGAAGATCTGCAGGTGCGCCGCGTCGTACGGGTCGCCGGGCAGGGGGCCCCTGCCCAGCGCGGCCAGCCCGGCACGCACCCCCTCCGGCGACAGGTCCTGGATCAGGCCGTCGTACTCGTGCCGCCCGGCCATTTCCCGGACGCCGGAGACGGTGAGGTCGCACACCGCGCGCAGGCGGCCGTCGAGTTCGGTCATGGACGCGACGCTATATCAGGAGGGCTCTTCCGAGCCCGGGAACGACACCCGTGCGTCCGAGGGCGTACCTGGTGCACGTCCACGTGAAGCCGGGGTGCGGCGGACCGGAATTAATATATGGGAATATGAAATAAGCGGATTAAATGTTAGGCAGGCCGCTCCCGCCGAACGAGAAGTGCGTACTTTTACGTGGCGCACCCTATATCCACCGTGTTTTCGTATTGCCCAGCGCCGGCAGGCGGAAGAACGCGGCGGCTCCGCCGATCTCACATATGCGCGATCACCACGACGCGGTCCCGGTGACGGGACCGGCGACGTCCGCGTCCCCGGCGTGACCCACGCCACCGGCGTGACTCCCCGACGCGAGCACCTCGCGCGTCCCTCACCCGCGTGACACGAATTCCCGGGCAGCGTGTTTCCCGTACGACGTGTTTCCCGTATGACGCGTTTCCCGTACGACGTGTTTCCCGTACGACGTGTTTCCCGTATGACGCGTTTCCCGTACGACGTGTTTCCCGTACGACGTGTTTCCCGTATGACGTCGAACCGTGACAGCCGAAGGATGACCTCCCGTGAGAATCCCCCCGGGCGACAGCGCCCTTCTGCGTGACATCGCGATCGCAGAGATCGGCCGGTTCCCGGCCCGCGACTGGTCGGTCGGCGACGGGGAGTTCTGGTGCCTGGTCGTTCCCGGCGGATACGCGATGCCCGCGCAGGGCTGGAAACTCCACGTCTCCGCGACGATGCTCTCCGCCCCGATCGTGCTCTCCCGGGTCGTACGGGTACTGGCCGCCGAGGGATGCGCCTTCAAGTTCCCCGCGCGGCTGGCCGACTACTGGGAACTCCTCGCCCCCCACTGCGCCCGCGCCCAGGCGGGGAAGTTCGTCACCGCCTACCCGCCGGGCAGCGCCGAGGCGGCCCGGCTGGCGCCGCTGCTCGACGAGGCCACCCGGGGGCTCCCCGGCCCGGCGATCCTGTCGGACCGTCCCTACCGGCCCGGCGGGATCGTCCACTACCGCTACGGCGCCTTCGGCGGGCACCGGGTGCTCGGCAACGACGGTTTCTACGAGATCCGGCTCCGCACCCCGGAGGGGGCGACGATCCACGACGAGCGGCTGCCACACTTCTCCCCGCCCTCCTTCGCCACCTCACCGTTCACCACTCCCGGCACCCCCGGGAGGCCGGAGCGGCGCGCAGTGATGCTGAACGGCCGTTTCGTGGTCCGCGAGGCGGTGCGACACGCCAACAGGGGCGGCGTGTACATCGCGGAGGACACCGAGAGCGGCGCCGAAGTCGTGATCAAGGAGGGCCGGCCGCACGCCTCGTCCGACCTCGGGGGCCGGGACGCGCGCGACCGGCTGGCGGCGGAGAGGTCGCGGCTGGAGGCCCTGGCGCCCAGCGGGGTCGTCCCGGCCGTGGTCGACTTCTTCGAGCAGGGCGGGCACGCGTTCCTCGTCGAGGAGCGCGTGCCCGGGACGACGCTGCGGCGCTGGTCCGAGGGGAACGCCGGACCCCTCGGGCACGACGGCTTCGGGAACGGCGCCGCCGGGGTCCTGCCGATCCTGCGGCGCCTCGTCGACGCGCTGCGGGCCGTCCACGACCTCGGCCACGTCTTCCGCGACCTCTCGCCGGACAACGTGATGCTCCTGCCCGGCGGCGACCTCCGGCTCGTCGACCTGGAGCACGCGACGGTGTCGGGCGACATCGTCATGATCGGCGGAACCCCCGGTTACCTGGCCCCGGAGCTGGTGCCGCACACCGGCGAGCTCCGGCCGGCCCCGGGAGAGGCCGCCGACCTGTTCGGCCTCGGCGGGCTGGCGTACTTCCTCGCGACCGGCGCCGGGCTGGAGCTCCCCGAGGACGGCGCGACGGGCCCGGCCCGCGGGCGGCGCCTCCTCGACCACGTCGCCATGGTGTCCGCGGCCAACCCCACCCTCGCCCTCCTCCGTCCCATGGTCGAAGGGCTGGTCACCGAACCGGAGGAGCGCTGGTCCCTGAGCCGCTGCGCGAGGTACCTGGACACGCTCGACCCGGCGGCCCCCGCCACCGGCACGAAGGCGCGACCGGACGGCGTACGACGAGCTGACCTTTCGATGACGGACGGGGTACGACGGGCGGACCTCCTGCTGGCGGACGGGCTGGCATGGCTGGTGGAGACCATGGACCCCCGGGAGGACAGCCCGTCGCCGTGGCCCAACGCGGTCGGCGGGGTCGGCGGGGCTCGCCGCCCGCTCCGGGACGGCGGAGGGAGAAGCGGTCCGCGCCCGGCGCGGCCACGAGATCGGCGAGGGGGTGAAATCGATGTCGTTCGACGTTCAGGACCTTCAGGGTCTTCAGGAGCGCGAGCCGGCCTCCAGCGAGGCGGGCCGCGTCACGAACTGCCGTATCCACATGTTCTGCACCGACAACTGATCACACGGGCCCCCTGCCCTCTCCGCGGCCGGGCAGGGGGCCCTCGGCCGCCGCGTCCTTACCCCTGTTCGCGAAGTCCCGCGACGATGACCTCCAGGGCGGACCGGGGAGCCCGGCCGAGCAGGCTCCGCAGGTCTCCGCCCGTCGCGTCCATGAACCCGTTCGCGATCGAGGAGTAGGTGCTCACCAGCATCGGGACCTGGAAGGGCGCCAGGCCGAGGGCGGTGAACGCCTCGCGGGCCCCGGCGAGGGTGCCGGGCTCGTACGATACGGCTCCTCCCGTGGCCTCGGTGAGGGCCGCGGCCAGCTCCGCGCCGCCGACCACCTCCTCCCCGACCAGCTCGTAGGTCCGGCCCGCGTGCGCCGGGGCGCCGGTCGTGACCAGGGCGGCCACGTCGGCCAGGTCCTCGCGGGCCACCGCGGCCAGCCGCCCGGAGCCCAGCGGCGCGGTGATCCTGCCGTCCGCGACGGGCGCGAGCGTCGCGAGCAGTTCGGCGTAGAGGCCGTTGCGCAGGATCGTCCAGCTCGCGACCCCCTCGCGGAGCCTGCGCTCGGTCCAGCGGTGGGCGAGCGCGTAGGCCAGGTGGTCCCCGGCGGCGCTGAGGCTGGTGTAGACGATGTGCGAGACCCCCGCCTTCTCCGCCGCCTCGATCGCCGCGCCGTGCCTGGCGATCACCACGTCGTCCTCGCCGTAGCCAGCGGAGATCAGCAGCAGCGTGTCCACCCCGGCGAAGCCCTCCGCCAGCGAGGCGGGGTACCCGAAGTCGATCAGCCGGGTCGGTCTCCCCGTGGCGACCGCCTCCGGGGCGCGGCTGCCGATCACCACGTCGTCCCGCCCGGCCAGCCGCGCGGCGACGAGCCGTCCCAGCGCGCCCGTCGCCCCTGTCATGAGAATCATGGAATCTCCCCGCGTGAGTGGTTCTCTCCGGTAACCGGGTCCATCATCGACAACCAGGGCACATGGCATAAGGAGGCACTTTGATGTCAGTCGGGCACACGGCGGTAACCACGGAGCCGGTCGTCTCCTGCGGGGGCGAGGACTGCGGCATCCGCGAGGTCCTCGACCGGATCGGCGACAAGTGGTCGGTGCTGGTGGTCGTGGAGCTGGCCCGGGGGGTGCGCCGGTTTCGCGAGCTCCAGCGGGCCGTGCCCGGCATCTCGCAGCGGATGCTCACGCTGACCGTACGCCGCCTGGAGCGCGACGGCCTGGTCTCCAGGACCGTCCACGCCGTCGTCCCGCCGCAGGTCGACTACGAGCTGACCCCGTCCGGCCACAGCCTCACCCACCTGTTGCGGACCCTCGTCGACTGGTCGGCCGAGCACCGCGACGGCATCGCCGAGTCGCGCCGCCGCTGGGACGCCGCCCACCCCGACTCCGGAATCCACTGAGGCTCAGCGAAAACCGGGTGCGGCCTCCGGTGCGGCGATGCGGTCGAGCAGCGCCTCCAGCGTCTTGTCGTCCGTGGCGGGGGCCATCACGGCGATCCGCAGGTGGCGGACCCCGCCGATCTCGGCCGAGGTCAGCTGGAAGGCGCCGTCCTCCATCAGGCGCTCGCGGATGTCCGCCTGGTCGCCGGTGCCGTACCGGAAGCAGACGATGTTGCTCTCCGGCTCGTACGGGCACTCGAAGCCCGGCCGCTCGCGGGCCAGTTCCCAGAAGCGGTGCGCGGTGGCGTAGCGGCTCGCGACGTACTCGCCCAGGCCCCGCTCGCCCCGCCAGGCCAGGTTGAGGAAGACCTTCAGGCCCAGCTCGGCCTTGCTGCACTCCACGGTCCTGCCGATGAGGTCGAAGCCCTGCTCCCCGTAGAACAGGTAGCTGGCCCGCTGCCGGAAGGCCGCGTCCAGGTCGCCCTCGCGCCGGGTCAGCACCGCCGCGGCCAGGCTGGAGGTACGCAGCATCTTGTGCGCGTCCCAGATCAGCGAGTCGGCGAGGTCGATCCCGTCGAGCAGGTGGCGGTGCTCCCCGGACAGCAGCGCGGAGGCGCCGTGGGCGCCGTCCACGTGGAACCAGACGCCGTTGGCGGCGCAGAACTCCCCGATCCCGCGCAGGTCGTCGTAGAGACCGGTCCCGGTCGCGCAGGCGTTCGCCACCAGGGCCATCGGCCGCCGTCCCGCCCGGCGCACCCGTTCCAGGGCCTCGGGCAGGCGGGCGACGTCGATCCTGCCGAGCCCGTCCACCTCCAGCGGCACCACGGCCCGCTCCCCCAGGCCGAGGATCGCGGCGGCGCGGGTGAGCGAGTAGTGCGACGACGCCGGAGCGAGCAGCGCGAGGTCGCCGGGGACGCCCTCGGTCCACGCCTCCGGGGCCGCCGACGCCCGCGCGGCGAGCAGCGCGGTGAGGTTGGCCAGCGAGCCGCCGTGGGTCAGCACCCCACCGCCCGACTCGCCGAAACCGGCCTTGTCCAGCATCCAGCGCAGCACCTCGAACTCGACCGTCGCCGCCGAGGCGCCCATCTCGTAGATCGCCATCGGGTTGTTGTGCGCGCCGTGCACGAAGTCGGCGAGCGCCGTGGGGAAGTCGGGGACGGCGACCTGATGCCCGAGGTAGGCGGGATGATGCAGCCGGGTGCCCTCGGCGAGGTAGGTGCGCAGGAACTCCCGGTACCTCTCCGGCGTCATCCCGCCCTCGCGGATCCACCGGACGAGCCCGAGCCGCTCGGCCAGCTCGCGCGGGGGCCTGCGGCGGATGACCGGTGTCGCCCCCCGCTGGCTCTCGTCGACGTAGGTGGCCAGTTCCTCGACGGTCACGGACGCCGCGTTCACGAATTCCTCAACATTCCATGTCACACGGGGATACTGGTGGAATTCACGACGGCTCGCCATGTGAGCCGAATTCGACGGAGGTGAACCCGGTGAGCGTCGAATTGGATTCGGTGGACCGGCGGATTCTGGCCGAGCTGCAGAAGGACGCGCGGCTCCCCAACAAGGACCTGGCCGAACGGGTGGGCGTCGCCCCCTCCACCGCGCTGGAGCGGGTGCGCTCCCTCAGGAGGCGCGGGGTGATCGGCGCCTTCCGCGCCGAGGTCGACCCGGCGACGCTGGGCCGCCCCCTGCAGGCGCTGCTCGCCCTGCGGGTCCGGCCGCACACCAGCCAGCTCGTCGACCCGCTGCGGGCCTTCGTCCTGGGCCTGCCCGAGACCATCGCCCTGTTCCACGTGGCCGGCCCTCAGGACTTCCTGGTCCACGTGGCGGTCGCCGACGCCGACCGCCTGCACCGCCTGCTGCTGGAGAAGTTCCTGGTCCGGCCCGAGATCGTGCACGTCGAGACGACCCTCATCTACCGCACCGAGACCCAGCCCATCCAACGCCCCACCGGCTGACCCCGTTCGGAAAGAGGACCGCGGCCTAGACGGATGTGGAGGAGGCCGCTTCCGTCTCCGCGGGCGCGCCTTCAACGGGCTTCCGGCCGTCGATGCCCAAGGCGATCAGCAGACGCCACACGTCGGTGGACGGGTCACGTTGGAGGACCTGGCACTCCGGGGCATGTCCGGAACGGGCCGCCCACTCCTGGGGAGACTCCGGTTCGGCCTCAAGGTCGACCGGCCCGATCTTCGCACGACCGGGCGCGCAGGACCCCTGGGCGCAGGAGGCCACCAGACTCCGGGCGTGCGCCACCGCCTTGCCCTCCAGTCCTTTCAGGGCGTCGCGGCGGGCGCCCCTGATGCTCTTCTCTCCCTTCTTGCCATACTCCTTGAAGGCGTCCGCCCCCCTGGCCTGCCGCAGCTTCTCGACCACGACCTTGCCGCTGCCGCTCTGCGCTCCCCCGAACATCTGGAAGTGCAGCAATAACCACAGGTCGAACGACGGGTGTGAGAACGCGAGCTCGACCCTGGAGGCGGCGGCGGCCTTGACCGCCTGCGGGATGTCGTTCCACCGATCACGGTCGAAAAGCGCCCATGCCTCGTCCTCACCCGCGACCTTCCGTACGGCTTCGACGATCCCCGAAGGCGTCCTCCCATCCCTGCGGGGGACGAGCTGGATTCGGAAAGGTTGCCGTCCCCGGTCGCCGCCGTCCCCGAACTGGTCGTTCAGGTAGTCCAGGTAGTCCGGTTCGGTGGACTCGCCCTCGCAGGCCACGTACAGCACCCGCACCTCACGCGAGTGCGAACCGGGCCTCGGAGCCAGCGGGCGCTCGTCTTCCAGACGTCCGCGTCTTCTCCGCCTTCCCGGTTCCCGCTCCTTCCCCGTCCGCTTGCTCACGCCGTCGCCTTCGCCTCTTGCCCGGACAGTTCACGGACGATTTTTCCGGCGGTGACCCGAGGTACTCCGCCGTAGCGGCCACGCAGGTAACCGCGCTCCAGGTTCTCCTCCTTGCGTGGCCTGGCCTCTGTAAGCGGGTACAACTCCGTCTCTCCCGAGCGTTGTTTCACCGTGATCCACACCTGATCACGGTTGAGCGGCCTGTCGAGCACCTCGCTGCCCAGCAGGGTCGCGTCATGCGTCGTGAAGATCAATTGTGCGCCACGCGGGTTGGACGCGGGGTTCTGGAAGACTCGCACGACCTCGGCCGCGAGTGTCGGGTGCAGGCTCGAATCCAGCTCGTCCACCAGCAGGACCGACCCCCGGTCCAGCACCGTGAGCATGGGCCCGAGAAAGGCGAACCAGGCGTGGGTGCCCAGGGACTCCTCCGTGTGGAAGTCCAACGCCGCCTCTCCGCCGTCCGGTGTGCGATGCCATAACCTGATCTCGCCGGTCTCGGGGTCCGTGTCGAGGCGGGTCACCCCCAGGTCGGCCGACTGCAGCAACCGCGTGATCCGCCGGCGGTGGTTCTCCTCCTGATCCGAGCGTGTGAGGAGCCGTTTGGTCCAGTCCACCCGGGCGCCGAGATCTCCTCCCGGTGTCACCGGCCACAGGTCGTTGAGGAACCACCTGTGCACGGCCGACAGCTGGGGATCGTTGAGGGTCGCCCCGACGGACAGGAACAGGGCGTTGGGACGGGTCAACCTGACCAGGGCTTCCCGTTCTCCCCTGAAGCCCTCTCCCCTGAAGATGAATTCCCCTCCCTCCGACTCAGTACGGCCCGCCTCCCGGTCGAACCAGACGTTGCGGCGGCCGTGCGGATAGGAGTGCAGCCACTCCGCCTCCACCCGCTCGTCCGACAGCTCGAAGCCATAGGTATAGCGGACAGGATCCCTGCCCAGGGCGAGATCCACCTCGAACAAGGTCGTCTCCTCGCGCGAGGCGGGATCGAGCTTGAAGGGTTGCCGGGGAACCACCTCCGGCACCTTGGCCCAGTCGGCGAAGGAGTCTCGCACCGCGTCGCGCATGAGCCGGAAAGCACTGAGCAGGTTCGACTTCCCCGACGCGTTGGCTCCGAACACACCCGTCACAGGTTGCGCCGACACGTCTCGCCCACGGTGTTTGAGACCGGTCCTGCGTCCCGCGCCCTCATCGAACTCCGTCGCGATCAGCGACAGCTCATGCTCATTACGGATGGACCGGTGGTTGGCCACCCGGAAACGGATAAGCACCGTAGACCTCCTGCCGAGACAGGGATTTATGCACCGTCATCTACATTCTGGTGCACAAAACCTGCGCGTAACAGCCTATGACGCTCCCCCAACGGATGCCAGCACAGGATTACCATGTCCCATGACTGTCTACAGTTTCGAACTCCACTTCACTGCTCCGAGCGGTGAGACGGTGATCGACGCCTTGTACGAGGCCGGATGGGACGACGCCACGGTGTCGTTCGACCCCGTCGCGGGAGGGCCCGGCGTCGCGGCGTTCGACCGCGAGGCCGGCGGGGCGGTGGAGGCGATCGCGTCCGCGATCGTCCAGGGGCGCTCGGCGGGAGTCGAGGTGACCGGGGTGAGCGAGGATCTCGTGACGCTCACCCAACACCGGCCACAGTCCGACTCCCGGGCTCAGGACGATGTCCAGGCGGCCAGGTGAGTCGTTCAGGAGGGAAGCCACCAGCGGGCCCAGACGGTTTTGCCGGGGTGGTCGTGGAGCGGCGTGATGCCGGAGGCGTGGGAGAGGGCCTCGACGATGGTGAGGCCCCGGCCGTGCGGGGCGTCGGTGTCCAGACGGAGGTGCCGGGGCTGTCCCGGCCCATGGTCGGTCACCTCCAGAAGGAGTTCGCCGGCTCCGGCCCGTAGGGAGAGGGCGGCGGGGGCGGCGCCGTGGACGACGGCGTTGGCGAGAAGCTCCCCGGCCACGAGGACCACGTCGTCGGCGAGGTGTGCCAACATCCAGGCGGTGAGGGTGTCGTCCACCAGAGCGCGAATCTTGGCGATCGCCGAGGGGTCGTGAGGCACGTCCCAGCAGGCGGTACGGGGGGCGTCCGGGACGTCTGGCATCGTGGCTCCTTGCTTTCGTCTGTTGTCTGTCGTGGTGCGTGTTTCCGCCCTCGTCAGGGTGGCGAGAGAGTGACATGTCCGTGTCTCGCGAACGCGGGGATTGATCGCCAGGAGATGCGGTTCCGGCGGCCCGACACCCATTCCCCACCCCTCTTTCTGGACATTTCTGGCGATTCAGAAATTGGCTTTCGAGCGTTCTCTGCGACATGCACGAGAAAGCCTCTAAGGCGGCCTTCCTGGCTCACGAAGTACTTCACAGAGTGCCCCCAAAGGAGCTACGTTGAGTAGCGGAACGTCAGCACACAGCTAAGACAGTTTGTGTTCGGCTGTGCTTTTCTGTGCCGCTGGAGTGGTTCCCCATTCGTCGGACGGAGATGAAATGTCCGCATTCTCTGAAGCCAATGGAGCCGCGAAGCCTCTGGTCGTCTTCGGCGCCGAAGTGCGCAGACATCGGAGAAGAGTCGGGCTGTCGCAGGATCGGCTGGCGGAGATCATCCAGTTCAGCCAGAGCCTGATCGGCTTCATCGAGAGGGGCGAGCGCACGCCCAGCCGCAACTTCGCCCAGCGCTGCGACGACGCCCTGGAAGCAGGTGGGGAGATCATCAACCTGTGGACGCACATCACCCGCGCGGCGAGCCCTCAGTGGTTTCGCGGCTGGCTGGACATCGAGCAGGGAGCGCACACCCTGCACACCTGGGAACCGCTCGTCGTCCCAGGTCTTCTCCAGACCGAGGAATATGCAAGATGGGTCATCCGTGGCGAGCCCGGCATAACCAACGAACAGGTGGAGAAGGCTGTCGCCGCCCGGATGGAACGACAGGCGATCTTCACTCGCGACGTCCCGCCGATGTTTCGTGCGCTATTGGACGAAGGCGTTCTGCGCCGTCCGATCGGCGGAAAGGAAGTCATGCGTCGGCAACTCGAACGTCTTGTGGAGGCGGTGGAGTCTCCGCGAATCGGCATCCAGGTTATCCCCATGGCGCTGGGAGTGGCGACAGGCCTTCTCGGCGGTTTCGCCATCGCACAGCTTCCGGGAAGTCCGGACAATGTTTATATCGAATCCACAATTTGCGGACACGTGACAAATCGCTCGGAAGATGTCGAAGCTATCCACAGCAGATATGACGCTCTGCGAGCTGAGGCACAACCTCAGTCCGT
Organism: Streptosporangium sp. NPDC002721; assembly: GCF_042888905.1. Lineage (NCBI taxonomy): Bacteria > Bacillati > Actinomycetota > Actinomycetes > Streptosporangiales > Streptosporangiaceae > Streptosporangium > Streptosporangium sp. NPDC002721. The sequence goes on along the minus strand of NZ_JBIAQI010000014.1, from coordinate 239,202 downwards.
GTCCGTCGATTTGATCAGAGAGGCGGAGAAACTGTGGATCTGAGCGATGAGCTGAGGACTGCGACCTGGCGCAAGGCCACCAAGAGTGGATCAAACCAGGGAAACTGCCTTGAGGCGGCCCCGCTGTCCGGCGGGAGGGTCGGCCTGCGTGACACTGAGGCCCCTGAGAAGGCGCCGTTCGTGGTGAGCGCCGGGGTCTGGGACGCGTTTGTCGACGGGGCGAAGAAGGGCGAGTTCGACTTCTAGCCTCCGCTCCGAAAACAGGAGAGCTTCCTGGTCAACGATCAGGAAGCTCTCCTCGTACGGATCAACTCCAAGCGTGTCGGGGCTTTGGCCGCGACTCATGGCCGCGACGTGACGCAGAGCGGGCTCTCACCTTCCAGACATCCGCGTCCTCTGCCCCCGCCGCGCCGGCCGGGGCATTTGGCTTTGACAGCAGCGGCGAAGGCCCTGACCTCCCTGGGATCACTCGAAAACGAGCACTTCCAAAAGGCTTAACCAGGTTCCTGACGGTTCAGGCGGGATACCCGGTAGCGGGCGTGTTCCGACACCACCTGGAGGATGTCGACATCGCGATGAGGGGCGGGCCATATCTGGAGGTGAAAAGAGTCGATGGGCTCCTTGGACCTCAGGTCGCGGGCCCGGTCCATGTCGCGGGCGTGGTAACGCAGGCGGTACCAATCGGTTTCGGACGGCAGCGGCGGTAGTTCGATGCTCTTGTGGTCACCCCAGGAATCGACGTGGAGAGGGGGGATGTCGATCCGCAGACTGGCCTCGACCACGTCCTCGTATTCCCGCAGGAGCGGTTCGGGCTCGTGGTGGTGGAGGGATACGGTCAGGTTGACGTTTCCCACGGCGAGGCCGGTGACGAGGAAAGCTCCTCCTCGTGCGGTTCGCAGGATGCCCGCATCCGAATCCGCCGGTACTCCCGGTGCCGGGGTTTCGGGCCGGTACGGGTTCCCGTCGTGCAGGTAGAACTGTGCGTAGTTCACCGGAAATTCGGCACGGATGAAGGTGTTCTCGGCGTCCCCGGGCACGACGGTCCCAGCTGGTCTGTTCACGCGGTTCCTCTTGGTGACGGTTGACGCGGTGGTCCCGCGATCCGGAAAACCAAATCACAGGACCACGAAACCCGCTTGTGTTTCGGCCTACCAGGTGAGGTCAAGGCGACTTCACCGTGGCCGGCCTCACGGCGGGACCGGTGCCTGCCGTCAGGTGATTCCCACGATGGGCAGCCGCAGGGCTCCGGAGGCAGCGGCCGGGACGGCGGGGTTCCTGGGGGCGACGGGCGACAGGCGGGTGTACGGGGAACCCTGGGCCGGGCGCGGGTCGGGCTCGCCTCGGTTGGGCCACAGTGCCATCGCCCGCTCGGCCTGGGCGGTGATGGTCAGGGAGGGGTTGACGCCCGGGTTGGCGGAGACGGCCGAGCCGTCGACGACGTGCAGGCCCTCGTAGCCGTGGACCCGGTGGTAGGGGTCGATCACCCCGGTGTCGCGCCCGGCGCCGATGGCGCAGCCGCCCAGGAAGTGGGCGGTGGCCGGGATGTCGAACAGGTCGAGCCAGGAGCCCGCGGGAGTGCCGCCGACCTCCTCGGCCGCGTGCCTGACGAACTCGTGACCGGCGGGCAGCCAGGTGGGGTTGGGCTCGCCGTGGCCCCGCCCGGAGCGCAGCCTCCGGCCGAACAGCCCCCGGCGGGAGGACAGGGTGATCGAGTTGTCCTTGGCCTGCATGACCAGCGCGATGATGCCGCGCTCGGACCACCGGCGGTGGTTGAGCAGCCTCGCCACCCGGTGCGGCGCGCGCAGGGCCTCGCCGAGGAACTTGAACCAGCGGGGCGCGCCGCCGCCGTCGACGAGCAGGGCGCGGAGCATGCCCATCGCGTTGGAACCGTCCCCGTAGCGGACCGGCTCGATGTGCGTGTGGGCGTCGGGATGGATCGAGGAGGTGATCGCCACCCCCCGGTTGAGCTTCTCCCCCTCGACCGACGGGCGCTCGAAGCCGAGCAGCGCCTCGGAGTTGGTCCTGGTGAGGGTGCCCAGGCGGTCGGAGAGCCGGGGCAGCGCCCCCGAGGCCTTGAGCCGGTGCAGCAGGCGCTGGGTGCCGTACGTCCCCGCCGCGAGGACCACGTACTCGGCGGTGAGCGCGCGGCGGCGCCAGGGCGCGCCCGTCCCGCGCGTCTCGACGCGGTAGCCGCCCTCCACCGGGACGACCGAGGTGACCGTGGTCTCGGGGAGAACCGTCGCCCCGGCCCGCTCCGCCAGGTGGAGGTAGTTCTTGACCAGCGTGTTCTTGGCCCCGTGGCGGCAGCCCGTCATGCACTCGCCGCACTCGGTGCAGCCCCTGCGGCGCGGCCCCGCCCCGCCGAAGTAGGGGTCGTCCACCTCCACGCCGGGCGCGCCGAAGAAGACGCCGACCGGCGCGAGGTGGAAGGTGTCGCCCACGCCCATCCGCTCGGCGACCGCGCGCACCACCTCGTCGGCCGGGGTGACCGTCGGGTTGAGCGTCACTCCCAGCATGCGTGAGGCCTGGTCGTAGTACGGGGCCAGCTCGGCCTTCCAGTCGGTGATGGACGACCACTGCGCGTCCCGGAAGAACGCGTCCGGCGGCTCGTAGAGGGTGTTGGCGTAGACCAGGGAGCCCCCGCCGACCCCGGCGCCCGCCAGGACCATCACGCCGGTGCCCTTCTCACCCCGGAGCACGTGGATGCGCTGGATGCCCTTCAGGCCCAGCGCCGGGGCCCACAGGAAGTCACGGATCCGCCAGGAGGTCTTCGGGAGCGCGGCGTCGTCGAAGCGGCGCCCGGCCTCCAGCACGGCGACCCGGTAGCCCTTCTCCGTCAGCCGCAGCGCCGAGACGCTCCCGCCGAACCCCGACCCGATCACCAGCACGTCGTAGTCGAACACGACGGCTCCTTTCCAGTGACGCCCCGAACACCGCCGTAGCTCCCGGCGGCCTCCGGTGACCGTGACGGTCCCGGAGGCCCCGGAGCCTCACTTGAGGTGGAGCGTCTTCATGGCCTTGAAGGCGGTCGCGAGGGTGTCGGCGTACTTCTCGTACGCCATGCCGAGGATCGGCTCGAAGCCCAGCCAGGACGCCTGGCTGGAGACGGTCTGTCCCTCGGTGTACTTCAGCAGCCCCTCGCTCCCGTGGCGCCGGCCGAGGCCCGAGGACTTCATGCCGCCCATGGGCGCGTCATAGGAGGCGTAGGCGGAGCCGTACCCCTCGTTGATGTTGACCGAGCCCGCCCTGATCCGGGAGGCCAGCGCCCGCCCGCGCGGCACGTCGCGGGTCCAGACCGAGGCGTTGAGGCCGTACGCGGTGTCGTTGGCCCGCTCGACCGCCTCGTCGTCGTCGCCGAAGCGGTAGATCGCGACGACGGGGCCGAAGGTCTCGGCCCGGCACAGGTCCATGGTCTCGTCGACGTCGGCCAGGACGGTCGGCTCGTAGAACAGCGGGCCGAGGTCGGGGCGCGCCCTCCCACCGGCGAGGACCCTGGCGCCCTTCGCGACGGCGTCGTCCACGTGGGCGCCGACCGCCTCCAGCTGCCGCCGGGAGGAGAGCGAGCCCATCTGCACGTTCCAGTCGAGTCCGGCGCCGAGCCTCATGTTGCCGACCTGCCGCACGAACCGCTCCACGAACGCGTCGTGCACGGAGTCGTGGACGTAGAGCCGTTCGACGGACAGGCACAGCTGCCCGGCGTTGGTGAAGCAGGCGCGCAGCGCGCCCTGGGTCGCCGCGTCCAGGTCGGCGTCGTCGAGCACGAGCATCGGGTTCTTGCCGCCGAGCTCCAGCGAGCAGCCGATCAGCCGCCTCGCCGCCCCCTCGGCGATCTTCCGGCCGCCCCTGGTGGAGCCGGTGAACGCCACGTAGTCGGCGCCGTCGAGCAGCGCCTCGCCCACCTCCTCGGGGTCGCCGAGCACGACCTGCCAGATCTCCCTGGGCATGCCGAGCGAGACCAGCAGGTCGATCGTCCACAACGTGGACAGCGCGGTCTGGGTGTCGGGCTTGTGCACCACGGCGTTCCCGGCGAGCAGCGCGGGGACGGCGTCGGTGACGCCGAGCGAGAGCGGGTAGTTCCACGGCGAGATCAGGGCCACCGTCCCCCGGGGCTGGCGTATCTCGACCGTCCTGGTGGCGACGGGCAGGATCCCGGCCCGCCTCCTCGGCTCCAGCAGGCCCGGGGCCCGCCGCGCGTGGTACAGGGTGCAGCCCGCGACGTCGAGGACCTCCTCGAAGGCGTGCCTGCGGGCCTTGCCGGTCTCCCACTGGACCACGTCGAGGATCTCCTCGCGGCGGTCGAGGATGGCGTCGTGCAGACGCATGAAGGGCTCGGCGCGCTCCCGCGCGGGCCTGGCCGCCCACGCCCGCTGTGCCTCCCGCGCCACGGCGTGGGCGGAACGGACGTCGTCGGCGGTGGAGACGGGCATCTCGGCGAGGACCTCGCCGGTGAACGGCGCCGTGATCTCCCGCGTCTTACCGTCGGAGGTCACGTGCCGCACGACGCGTTCGATCATGCGGGGAGCGAGGATCCGTGTCATCTCGGCCCGTGTCATTTCAGGGGGAACGGCCATGTTCGCAGCGTAATCGTGGGAGGCGTGCCGTGGCTACCGGCGGGTAGCGAGGTGTTGAACCACTTGTCCCCCCGATCCGTCGTAGGGGCATGAGGACATCGATCCGTACGGCCGGCGCGGTCACCCTCGCCGCCGCACTGCTCGCCACGGCGTGCACCTCGACGGGGACTCCGGCTGGGACTTCGACGGAGACGAGGACCGCCGGAGGTCGTACGACGGCACCGGTCGATCTGGGGAACGTCAAGCTGGTCTCCTACAGCGACTGCGACGACATGCTGGCCGGCCTGCGCGCGGCGACGGCGAAGAACGTCGGCCCCTGGGGCGTCGGCGGTCCCGTGGTCATGTACGCGGAGACGACGGCGCGTGCCGACGCCTCCGCCAAGAGCGCGACCGGCGCGCCCGAGCACTCCACCACGAACACGCACGAGGCCGGGGTCGACGAGCCCGATCTGGTGAAGACCGACGGCGACCGGGTGATCACCGTGAACCGCGGCGTGCTGCGGGTGGTGGACACCGCGACCAGGAAGGTCACCGGCACGCTGAAGCTCGTGAACCCCGAGCAGGCGTGGGCCCCGGCCGACCTGCTGCTCAGCGGCGACCGGGCGCTGGTGCTGTTCTCCGGCGGCGGGATCATCCCCTACGGCGCGACGGCCAAGCGCGCGGCGAGCCCGGGGCCGCGCTACGTCCTCGTCGACCTGTCCGGGAAGCCGAAGGTGATCGGCTCGCTCACTCCCGAGGGCGCCCACGTGGACGCCAGGATGGTCGGCTCGACCGTGCGGATCGTGGTCCGCAGCCAGCCGAGGATCGAGTTCCCCGACCCCGGGCCCGACCTGTCGGACAACGAGCGCACCCGGCGCAACGCGGAGATCGTCGCCAAGGCGCCGATCGAGGCGTGGCTGCCGAAGTACGAGCTGACGACCGCGGACGGCACGGCCTCGGACCGCACGGTCGACTGCGGGCAGGTCAGCCACCCCGCGGAGTACAGCGGGACGTCGATGCTGGCCGTGCACAGCCTCGACCTGTCGCGGGCGCTCGCCGAGACGGCCCCGATCGCCGTCGCGGCCGACGGCGACACCGTCTACGGGACGGGCACCAGCCTGTACGTGGCCAGCAACCCGCGCTGGTGGTGGCCCCGGCCGGTCGACCCGGTGATCGTCGACGACGCCCCGGCGACACCCGCTCCCACCCTCACCGTCACCGCCACTCCCGCCCCGGTGGCGCCCTCGCCGTCCGGGTCCGCGACCGTCACCCCCACTCCCGGGCCCTCGACGTTCATCCCCGCCGCCACCCCGGCGTCCGTGTCGAAGGCCGGTCAGGCGTCCGTCGCGCAGGCCGAACCGGCACCGAGCCTGCTCCCGGAGCCGCCCGCCTCACCGGTCCCGGACCCCACGACGACCGGCACCGCCCCCGCGACCCCCACGACCGAGACGACCCCGACGTCCGAGACGACCCCCACGGCCGAAGCGACCCCGACGAACGAGCTGATCCCTGAGCCTCCGCCGGAGGAGACCGAGATCCACCGGTTCGACATCACCGCGGCCGGGGCGCCCCGCTACGTCGCCTCGGGCAAGGTCCCCGGCAGGCTGCTCAACCAGTACTCCCTGTCGGAGCACGAGGGGCACCTGCGGATCGCCACCACCTCGACCGGCACGCGGGACACCTCGACCGGCTCCCCGACCGCCGCGCCGGACACCTCCAGCGCCGTCTACGTGCTCGACGCCGGCACCCTGGCCAGGACCGGCGAGGTCGGCGGCCTCGGACAGGGCGAGCGGATCTACTCGGTCCGCTTCATCGGCCCCGTCGGCTACGTGGTGACGTTCAGGCAGGTGGACCCGCTCTACACGCTCGACCTGCGCGACCCTCGGGCGCCCAGGAAGACGGGCGAGCTGAAGATCACCGGCTACTCGGCGTACCTGCACCCGGCGGGCGACGGGCGGCTGATCGGCGTGGGCCAGGAGGCGAGTGAGGAGGGCCGCACGCTCGGCACCCAGGTGTCCCTGTTCGACGTCAGTGACCCGGCCAATCCCCGCCGCCTGTCGCAGATGTTCCAGAAGGACTCGGGGTCGGAGGCCGAGTGGGACCCGCACGCCTTCCTGTACTGGGCGAAGACCGGGATGGCGGTCCTCCCGCTGAGCTCGTGGACGGGCACCGAGCCGACCAACGGCACCGCCCTGGTCCTCAAGATCGACGATTCCGCGGTCACCAGGACCGGAACGGTCGTCCATCCCGTGCCCAAGTCCTCGAACAACGGCCGCAGGGCGTGGTACGACCCGGGCATCCGCCGCTCGGTCGTCGTCGGCGACAGCCTGTGGACGGTCTCCGACCTCGGCCTGAAGGTGAGCGACATGAAGGACCTGTCCGACCAGGCCTGGATCCCGTTCTCCTGACCTTCCCGGACTCCCCCGTCAAAAGTTCCCGACCCGCCCTGACCTCGTCCGGCTCCCCGACCCGCGCCCCCGGCCCGACCGCCGGGGGCGCCCCCTTTAGCGCCCCCGACAGCGCTCTCCGGAACACCCTCTGGAACGCCCCATAACACCGACATATACACCTTTACAAGATCTTGTCATGACACTTGAATCGGTGTTACCTCTTGCGCAACGCACGTGATCCGCGTGTGGCGTGGCCGGCGACGGCCATCTTTCGCAGGAGGACCGGTGCCGACCAAACCCTGGTCACGCGTTACCGTCATCGCCGCCGCCGCCGCGGTGCTCGTCATTCCCTTACCGGGGGTCGCCCAGGGCGAACCCGGCGGGCAACCCCCCAAGGTCCACGACTTCCAGGCCGAACACGGCGCCAAGCCCGACCTGGACAACCGGCGCGGCAGCGTCGCACCCCCCGCCTCGCTCTCCAGGTCGGCGGCGGCGAGCGCCGCGACGATCCGGTGGAACAACCTCGGCACCCCGGCCGTCGTCACCGGCTCCGCCCCCCTCGCCGAGGGCCTGGACGCCGACCCCGAGCGGGCCGCGCGGGCCTACCTCAAGGCGAACGAGAGCCTCTTCGGCCTCTCCGGCGAGGCCGTGGACGCGCTGGAGAAGATCGCCGCCAACCCCATCGGCGACGGGTACGCCGTACTCCTGCGGCAGAGGTTCGGCGGCCTGCCCGCGGGCGTGGACGGCCAGGTCGTGGTCGGCGTGAAGGGCGGCAAGGTCCTGCACGTCACCTCGACCCTCTCGCGCTCCTCCGAGGCGCCTCCGGCGGCCAGGCTCACCGAGCGGCAGGCGCTGGAGATCGCGGCGAGGGACGGCGGGATCGACCTGGCCACGGCCACCGTCAAGAAGGCCACCGCCACCGCGGTGCCCGCGCCCGACGGGACGCACAACGCGTTCCAGATCACTCTGATCGGCGGCGGCGAGGGCGAGCCCGCCGCGTACACGACGCACGTGGACGCGGTCAGCGGCGAGATCCTGACCCGCGAGAACCTGGTCGACCACCACAGCGCGCCGGACGACCCCAGGTGGAAGGGGTTCACCGCCAACCCCCCGGCCGACTACTCCTCCACCGACACCCGCGCGACCTGGTGCGCCAAGCCCGGTCCCGGCTGCGACGTCGTCGGGGCCGACCCGGGCACCGGCAAGGCGTGGGACGTGGACCACGCCACGGACGCCCCGACGAACACGAGCGTCGGCAACGCCGCCAAGACCGTGGAGAACCGCGCCAGCGGCGACGCGTTCTCGGTGGGCACCCGCAGCAACGTGGCCACGCCGAGCCGCGACTACCTCTACCCGTGGACCAACAAGTGGTACACGGCCAAGTGTGACCCGGCCGTCCTCGACCAGCCCGGCGAGGCCGACCTCGAAGCCGCCATCTCCAACCTGCACGTCATGCACAACCGCATGCACGACTGGTCCTACCGGCTCGGCTTCACCGAGACCGCCTGGAACATGCAGAACGACAACGGCGAGCGCGGCGGCCTCGGCGGCGACCCCGAGCAGGGCAACGCCCAGGCGGGCGCCCGGGTGCTCAGCGTGCGCGACAACGCCAACCAGATCACCGGCCCCGACGGGGTCGCGCCCATCACCAACATGTACATGTGGCAGCCGATCGCGGGCTCGTTCTACTCGCCCTGCGTGGACGGCGACTACGACATGTCGGTGATCGGGCACGAGTACACCCACGCGATCTCCGGCCGCATGGTCGGCGGCCCGAACGCCGGATGGAGCGGCGCCCAGGCCGGGGCGATGAACGAGAGCACCTCCGACCTGTTCGCGATGGAGTACCTCGCCGAGTACGGCTACCGCCCCGCGGGCGACACCCCGTACGTCACCGGCGGCTACGTCACCGGGGACAGGAAGGCGGGCATCCGCAACTACGACATGTCCAAGTCCCCGCTGAACTACAGCGGCATCGGGTACGACATCGTCGGCCAGCAGGTGCACGCCGACGGCGAGATCTGGTCCGCGACCCAGTACGACGTGCGCAAGGCCTTCGTGCAGAAGTACGGCCAGGGCACCCCGGCCAGGCAGAAGGCGTGCGCCGACGGCACGACCCCGCTCGCGCAGTGCCCCGGCAACCGCCGCTGGGCGCAGGTCTCCTTCGACGCGCTGCTGCTGATGGCCTCCGGCGCGGTCAGCTACGTCGACCACCGCGACGCGCTGCTCGCGGCCGACGCCATCCGCTTCGGCGGCGCGAACCAGGCCGTCATGTGGCGCGCCTTCGCCGAGCACGGCCTCGGCCAGGGCGCGGCGAGCGTCGGGGGCAACGACCCCGACCCGACGCCGAGCTTCGTCGACCCGGCCGGCAGGAACGGGAAGATCCAGCTCAAGCCGCTGCTCGACTCCAAGGACGCCGCGCTGCGGCTGTACGTCGGCGACTACGAGGCCCGCGTGGTCCCGGTGGCCGACACCGACCCGGCGACCCCGCTCGGCGACACCGTCGAGATGACCCCCGGGATCTACGACTTCGTGGTCGCGGGCAACGGGTTCGGGCACACCCGGGTGAAGTTCGCGGTGCTGCCCGGCGTGAAGCTGCCGCTGCCGCTCGCGCTGCCGCGCAACCTCGCCTCGGCGGCACTGGGCGCCACCGCGGCCGGTGACGGGGCCAACCAGGCCAAGCTGATCGACGAGACGGAGGCGACGAACTGGGCCTCCCTCACCGGGCCGGTCAAGGGCAAGGCCGTCACCGTGGACCTGGCCGGGACCGAGCCGGAGAAGATCCGCCGGGTGCAGGTCAGCGCCCTGCTCCGGCCCCCGACCCCCGCCGACCCGGCCGACCCCGGCAGCCAGAACCGCTTCAGCGCCCTGCGCGCCTTCGAGGTCCTGGCCTGTGACGCGACCAAGAAGGACTGCTCCTCCCCCGCGTCCTTCTCGGTCGTCTACACCAGCCCGTCCGACGCCTTCGACACCCGCAGGCCGCGTCCTCGCGGCGCCGACCTGATCGTCGAGTCCTTCAAGATCCCCACGACCACCGCGACCCACCTGACCCTGCGGGCCGTCTCCACCCAGTGCACCGGCAACCCGGTCTACGCCGGTGAGCAGGACGCCGACCCCAACTCCGCCACCGACTGCGCCACCGCCAGCCCCGCCAGGGACCACCTGCGCGCGGCCGAGTTCCAGGCCTTCACCCGCTAGTTCCCCCGAGACGCCCTGCCGGGTCCCTTTCGAGGGACCCGGCAGGCCCTCCGGAGCCCCGTCAGTCCCTCCGGAGGAGTCCCCGGGTCCCGAGTTTCTCGGGACCCGGGGACTTTCCGTGTCCGGCCCGGCGCAGCCGGGCGCCCGGCTGCGCCGACCGGCAGACCCGGCGCGAGACCGGGCCGACGGGCCGGCTAGACCGGGTTCGTCTCGGGACTGGCCACCGGAACGATCTCCGGGGCGCCGAGGCGGATGGCGTCGGCCTCCTGGTCGGTGTCCTGCTCCTGGGAGAGCCGCTCGGACTCCACGCGCTTGGTGTAGTACTCCACCTCGCGCTTGACCTGCTCGGCGTCCCAGCCCAGCGGCTCGGCGAGCAGCCGGGCCGTCTCCTCGACCACGCCCAGGCCCCGGTGGAAGGTCTCGATCGAGATGTGCGTACGCCGGGTCAGCACGTCGTTCACGTGCCGGGCGCCCTCGTGGGTCGCCGCGTAGACCACCTCGGCCCGGAGGTAGTCGTCGGCCCCCGTCAGCGGCTTGGCCAGCGACGGGTCCCGCTCGATCAGCGCCAGCACCTCGTCGATCATCGACCCGTACCGCTGGAGCAGGTGCTCGATCCTGGCCACGTGCAGCCCGGAGGACTGGGCCAGCCGCTGCCGGGAGTTCCACATCGCCTGGTAGCCCTCGGCCCCGACCAGCGGGACCCGGTCGGTGCAGGAGGGCGGGACCCGCTGGTCCAGGCCGTGCGCCACGGCGTCGACCGCATCCTTCGCCATAACACGATATGTCGTGTATTTTCCCCCGGCCACCATGACCAGCCCCGGAACCGGATGGGCCACCACGTGCTCGCGGGAGAGCTTGGACGTCTCCTCCGACTCCCCCGACAGCAGCGGGCGCAGCCCGGCGTAGACGCCCTCGACGTCCTCGCGGGTGAGCGGGACCGAGAGCACCTCGTTCACGTGGTCGAGGACGTAGTCGATGTCCGACCGGGAGGCCGCCGGATGGGCCCGGTCCAGCTTCCAGGCGGTGTCGGTGGTGCCGATGATCCAGTGACGGCCCCAGGGGATGACGAAGAGCACCGACTTCTCGGTGCGCAGGATGATCCCGGTGAGGGAGTGGATCCGGTCGCGCGGCACCACCAAGTGGATCCCCTTGGAGGCGCGTACATGGATCTGCCCGCGCCCGCCGACCATCTCCTGGACGTCGTCCGTCCACACCCCGGTGGCGTTGACCACCTGGCGGGCCCGTACCTCCAGCTCCCTGCCCCCCTCCAGGTCCCGCACCCGGACCCCGGTGACCCGCTCCCCCTCGCGCAGGAAACCCACCACCTGCGCCCGCGAGGCGACGTTGGCCCCGTACATGGCCGCCGTCCGCAGGGTGGTCATCACGTGGCGGGCGTCGTCGACCTGGGCGTCCCAGTACTGCACCGCGCCGGAGAACGCCGTCTTGCGCAGCGCGGGCGCGAGCCGCAACGCCCTCTTGCGCGACAGGTGCCGGTGGCCGGGCACTCCCCGGGCGAGGCCGGTGGAGAAGCCCATCGTGTCGTACAGCACCAGTCCCGCGCCGACGTAGGGCCGCTCCCAGCCGTAATGCGTCAGCGGGAACAGGAAGGGCACCGGCCGCACCAGGTGCGGGGCGATCCGCTGCAGCAGCAGGGCCCGCTCCTGGAGCGCCTCCCTGACCAGATCGAAGTTGAGCTGTTCCAGGTAGCGCAGGCCGCCGTGGATCAGTTTGGACGACCTGGAGGAGGTCCCCGAGGCGAAGTCCCGCGCCTCCAGCAGCCCGACCGACAAGCCTCGGGTCGCCGCGTCCAGCGCGACTCCCGCTCCGACGACCCCGCCTCCGATCACCACCACGTCGAGTTCCTCGGCGCTCATCTGCGCCAGTGCGGCGGACCGCTCGGCAGGACCGAGCCGTCCGGTGCCCATTCGCGCCGTCATTGTGCAACCCCCTGGGGTGCGGCTTGTCGCCTTACGTGAGGTATCTACCCATCTACCCTAGGCACCATTACCGACCGGTAGGAAACGGCGACGGTGATTCACGCCATACCCCCGTGAACAGCGGGAAGACAACGGGAGGCCAAAGGAGGGGCAATCCACGGGAACCCCTCGCCGGGGAAGGGCGAGAGACCGGGGAACGGCCCGTCCGGGTTCTCGGCAACGCCCCCACTACAAGATCCAGGATTCTCATGTGAGATCCCGGTCACGGGAGTGCCGGGAGCCGGTTCTCCCGGTGACCCGCGAGGATGGGGAGCATGAGCATCACACTCGCCGACGCCCGCGTCGTGACCCCCGAAGGTGTCCACGAAGGCTGGCTCACCATCGAAGACGGCCGCATCACCCACGTGGGCCAGGGCTCGGCCCCCGGCGCCGGGCTCGGTCTCGCCGGCCGGTACGTCGTACCGGGTTTCGTCGACATCCACAACCACGGCGGGGCGGGCGGCTCCTTCCCCACCGGCGACCCGGACCAGGCGAGCCGGGCCGTCGACCTGCACGCCCGCCACGGCACCACCACGCTCATGGCCAGCCTGGTCACCGCGTCCCCGGACGACCTGGCCAGGGCCGCCTCCTCCCTCGCCGACCTGTGCGAGGACGGCCTGCTGGCCGGGATCCACTTCGAGGGCCCCTACATCTCCGCCGCCCGGTGCGGGGCGCACAACCCGGCGCTGCTGCGCGACCCCTCGCCCGGGGAGCTCTCCGGGCTGCTCAAGGCCGGGCGCGGCCACGTGCGGATGATCACCATCGCCGCCGAGCTGCCCGGCGCGCTGGACACCGTACGGGAGGCGACGGCCAACGGCGTGATCGCCGCCCTCGGCCACAGCGACGCCACCTACGAGCAGACGATCTCCGGCATCGAGGCGGGCGGCAGCGTCGCCACCCACCTCTACAACGCGATGCCGCCGCTGCACCACCGCGACCCCGGGCCGATCGCCGCGCTGCTCCAGGACGAGCGCGTCACGGTCGAGCTGATCAACGACGGCGTGCACCTGCACCCGGCGATGACGCGCCTGGCCTTCGAGGTCGCGGGCCCCGGCAGGACCGCGCTGATCACCGACGCCATGTCGGCGGCGGGCGCCGGCGACGGCGTCTACGGGCTCGGCCCGATGACCGTGAACGTCGTGGACGGGGTGGCCCGGCTCGCCGAGGGCGGCAGCATCGCGGGCAGCACCCTCACCATGGACGTCGCCTTCCGGCGCGCGGTGCGCGAGGTGGGCCTGTCGCTCTCCGAGGCGTCCGAGATCGCCTCCCTCACCCCCGCGCGGGTCCTCGGTCTCGCCGACCGCCTGGGGTCCGTCGCGGTCGGCAAGCGGGCCGACCTGGTGGTGCTCACCGACGACCTGGAGGTCTCCGGCGTCATGCGCGGGGGCACCTGGATCACCGAGCCCCGCTGAGCCCCCGAAACGGGCGCGGGCGGGTCAGTCCCAGTCCCAGCGGATGCCGACCAGGCCGGGTTCCAGCGACCCGGCCACCAGGTGCACGGCGTTGTGGGCGTTGAGGGAGAGCTCGCCGAGTTCCTCTTCCCCGAAGCCGGAGCCGGAGCCGGGACCAGGGCCGGGACCAGGGCCGGAGCCGAGGCCAGGGCCGGGATCGGAGCCGGTACCGGAGCCGTGCCGGGCGAACCGCTGGACGCGCACCGGCAGGGCCTCCGCCGTGAAGTTCACCCGGAGCACGTACTGCCCGGCCGGGTGCCGGAAGCCCCGCTCGTACTCGACGGTCTCCACGCCGCTCGGGTCGGCCAGCTCGTAGCGGATGATCTGCGTCTCGCCGGGCCGCAGCACCTTGTCGAACAAAAGCTCCGCCACGACCAGGGCGGTCGGGCGGTCGCGGCGGACCCGGCCGACCCGGCAGTCCTCCAGGGCCCGGACGCGCACGCGCTCCACGTCGCATCCCAGGTCGCCCCGGTAGACCATGAGGTAGCGGTCGGTGGCCTCCTCGTGCGCCTGCACCACCTGGAGCGTCTCGCGCCGCACGGTGCTGCGGTCGGGGCCGATCTGCAGCGTCTCGTACATCCCGGCGATGTGCAGGCGCCGGTCGTCGGCCACCCCGTCCAGATCGTGGATCATCGCCGACAGCGTCCGGGAGGATTCCATGATCGCGGAGTAGGGCAGGGCGCCCACCGGCGGCTTCCCCGCGTCCCGCCCGCGCGGCCGGGGCGGGCCGAGAAGGGCCATCAGGGAGCGCGGCGGCAGGACGAGGATCTCCTCCAGGGCGCGTACGGCACGCAGCGACTCGGGGCGCTCAGGACGGCGCAGACCCTGTTGCCAGTAGCTCAGGCTCGTCATCCCGACCCGGAGGCCGCGTTCCCCGAGATGCTGGCGGAGCCCGCTCAGGGTCAGCCCGCGGGTCTCCACCGCGGCACGTAACGCGACATGGAACGGCCCTTCCTTGAGGGCGACCCGGAGCTCCCGATCATTTGGCACGTGTGAATGCTCACAGATTTCTTCGAGCACGTCATTTCGGTTATCGCCGGCGCGGGAGCTCCCGGGGAAGGGACCCGAGTGGGCCCTCACCCCTCGAAACGTCAGCTGACCTGCGGGGCGACGACGACCTCGACCCGCTGGAACTCCTTGAGATCGGAGTATCCGGCGGTGGCCATCGTGCGCTTGAGCGCGCCCATCAGGTTCATCGAGCCGTCGGCCACCGAGGAGGGGCCGTGCAGGATCTGCTCCAGCGTGCCGACCGTGCCGAACTCGACCCGCTTGCCCCTGGGCAGCTCGGGGTGCTGCGCCTCCGAACCCCAGTGGAAGCCCCGGCCGGGAGCCTCGACGGCCCTCGCCAGCGGCGAGCCGACCATGACCGCGTCCGCGCCCACCGCGATCGCCTTGGCGATGTCGCCGGAGGTGCCCATGCCGCCGTCGGCGATGACGTGGACGTACCGGCCGCCCGACTCGTCCATGTAGTCGCGGCGGGCCGCGGCCACGTCGGAGATCGCGGTGGCCATCGGCACCACCACGCCCAGCACCGTGCGGGTGGTGTGCGAGGCGCCGCCGCCGAAGCCGACGAGCACCCCGGCCGCGCCGGTCCGCATCAGGTGCAGCGCCGCGGTGTAGGTGGCGCACCCCCCGACGACCACGGGGACGTCGAGCTCGTAGATGAACTGCTTGAGGTTGAGCGGCTCGGCCCTGCCGGAGACGTGCTCGGCGGAGACCGTGGTGCCGCGGATCACGAAGATGTCTACGCCCGCGTCGATGACGGCCTTGTGGTACTGGACCGTGCGCTGCGGGGAGAGCCGGACGGCCGTCGCCACCCCGGCGGCGCGGATCTCCTCGATGCGGCGGCCGATCAGCTCCTCCTTGATCGGCGCGTCGTAGATCTGCTGCAACCGCTTCGTGGCGGGCTCGCCCTTGAGCTCGGCGACCTCCTCCAGCAGCGGCATCGGGTCGTCGTAGCGGGTCCACAGCCCTTCGAGGTCGAGCACGGCGAGACCGCCGAGCCTGCCGACCTCGATCGCGGTCCTCGGCGAGACCACGCTGTCCATCGGGCTCACCACGACGGGCAGCTCGAAGCGGTAGGCGTCGATCTGCCAGGCGATCGAGACCTCCTCCGGGTCGCGGGTGCGACGGGACGGAACGATGCCGATCTCGTCGAGCGCGTAGGCACGACGGCCGTTCTTGCCGCGGCCGATCTCCACCTGAGTCATATGCCTGTCTTTCCCGTTCCGTGCGTGCACAGCGCACGCCGCGTTCCGTGCGTGCGCCATGCACGCCGCGTTCCATGCGGTACGGCCGTGCGCGCGGCGTCCCGGGCGCGCACGGCGCACGCCACGTTCTGCCGCGTGCCCGGCGCGGGCCGCTCTAACGACCGTGGTAGTTGGGGGCCTCGACCGTCATCTGGATGTCGTGCGGGTGGCTCTCCTTGAGGCCGGCCGCCGTGATCGGCATCAGCTCGCACCGGACGTGCATGTCGGCGACCGTACGGCACCCGGAGTACCACATGCCCTGGCGCAGGCCGCCGATGAGCTGGTGGGCCACCGCGGCGACCGGGCCGCGGTAGGGGACCTGCCCCTCGATGCCCTCGGGGATGAACTTGTCCTCGTTGCCGACGTCGCCCTGGGCGTAGCGGTCCTTGCTGAAGGAGGCCCCGCCGCGCTCGCGGTTGCGGACCGCGCCGAGCGAGCCCATGCCCCGGTACGACTTGAACTGCTTGCCGTTGATGAAGATCAGCTCACCCGGGGACTCCTCGCAGCCCGCCAGCAGGGAGCCGAGCATGACCGTGTCGGCCCCGGCCGCGATGGCCTTGACGATGTCGCCCGAGTACTGCAGGCCGCCGTCGCCGATCACCGGGACCCCGGCCGGACCGGCGGCGAGCGAGGCCTCGTGGATCGCCGTCACCTGCGGGGCGCCGACACCGGCGACCACGCGGGTGGTGCAGATGGAGCCGGGCCCGACTCCGACCTTGACCGCGTCGACCCCGGCGTCGACCAGCATCTGGGCGCCCGCGCGGGTGGCGATGTTGCCGCCGATCACGTCGACCCGGCTGTTGGACTTGATCTTGGCGATCATGTCGGCGAGGCCCTTGGAGTGGCCGTGCGCGACGTCCACCACGATCACGTCGACCCCGGCCTCGATCAGCGCGATCGCCCGCTTCTCGGCGTCGCCGCCGACGCCGACGGCCGCCCCCACGACGAGCCGGCCGTCGGCGTCCTTGGTGGCGAGGGGGTACTGCTCGCTCTTGGTGAAGTCCTTGACCGTGATGAGCCCGCGCAGCCGCCCCCCGGCGTCGACCAGCGGGAGCTTCTCGATCTTGTTCTGCTTGAGCAGGGCGAACGCGTCGTCGGTGGACACCCCGACCGGCGCGGTGACCAGCGGCATCGGGGTCATGACGTCGCGTACCGGACGGTTGTGGTCGGTCTCGAAGCGCATGTCGCGGTTGGTGACGATGCCGACCAGCACGCCGGTCTCGTCGGTCACCGGGACGCCGGAGATCCGGTACGTCGCGCACAGGCGCTCGACGTCGGCCAGCGTGTCGTCCGGGGAGCAGGTGACCGGGTTGGTGACCATCCCGGCCTCGGAGCGCTTGACGAGGTCGGCCTGCTGGGCCTGGTCCTCGATCGACAGGTTGCGGTGCAGGACGCCGATGCCGCCCTGGCGCGCCATCGCCACCGCCATGCGGGCCTCGGTCACCGTGTCCATCGCCGCGGAGACCAGCGGGATCCGCAGGGTGATGCCGCGCGACAGCCGCGTGGTGGTGTCGGCCTGCCCCGGCTGCAGGTCCGAATACGCGGGAACGAGGAGCACGTCGTCGAACGTGAGCCCCGGCTCGGTGAACTTGGCCATCTGCAACCCTCCTGCCGCGGCGCTCTCATGACGGGGAAAGGCGCCGACCCCCGGGTCACAGTTTAGAGTCTGGCGCCAAACCCGGTGGACCCGGGGGAAATCCGGGACGCAAAGGTCCTCCTGGGCTTCCCCGCGGACAGGCGGGCCCCGGGGAGCCCGGGGGGAAGACGGGCCCCCGAGGGCCCGGGGAGAAGGGGGAAAAGCGGAGGACCGAGCGGTCGGTGACCCGCTCGGTCCTCCGGATCACCGGCATCGGCGCGGAGATGCCGTGACGCCAACCGAACCCCCCTCCGCATCCGGCTGGCGGCGTGATCCGCGCCTTCTGCCGACGCTGCGTCAAGAGTGCGTCACGATGCGTTCGTCTCGCAATGGTCAAACGTGCAATTGCACGAAGCTGCACACGGCGGCATGCGAGTAGGAGCAACGCCCGGACAGGGATGATTCGCCGGGTTATCCTCGCCAGATCTCGTGTCACGTGCAGGAGTCCCTCGCTGATGAGTACCCACACCCCCACCCTTCCCGACCCGCTGGAGACGCTGGGGCTCACCCCGGCCCAGACGGTCCTCTACAACGCGGTCCTGCGCCTGCACCGCGCCACCTGCGCCGATCTGGCCCAGGCCACCAACCGCTCGCCCGAGCCGCTCGCCCGCGAGCTGGCCACCCTGGTGCGGCTGGGCGTCGTCGACGAGCAGGGGGGCGAGTACCTCGCCCGCCACCCGGCCGCGGCCCTCGGCCACCTGATCGCGGAGAGGCTGGACCGGCTCGCCGCCGAGAGCCGCAGGATCGACACCGTGCTCGGCTCGATCCGCGGCTTCATCCACCAGTACGACGCCGGGCGCGACTACCAGACCGGCCAGTTCTCCGTGGACCTGGTCGGGGGCGCCGACGAGCTGTACGAGAGCGTGATCGGCATGGCCGTCCAGGCCCCGCCGCTGAAACTGCTGTCGGGCATCCCCGACCGGCGGACGATGAGCGACTTCGCGCACCGCTACGCCGACCAGTGGATCGACGCCCAGCGCGACGGACTGCTCTCCTGCCGGTTCGCCATCCCGGTCCACACCCTGGAGATCCCCGGCCTGCGCGACAAGCTGGACCGGTTCGAGCGGGCCGGGGCCGAGGTGCGCACCTTCGACACGCTGCCCAGCTGGTTCCTCGTCGCGGGCGACGACGCCGCGGGCATGCCCGCCCAGTGGGGCGGCGCGCTCGCCGAGAACGCCTACAACTTCCACCTGGTCAGGGCTCCGGTCGTGGTGGCCGCGCTGAGCTCGCTCTTCGAGGAGCTGTGGGCCCGCGGGGCCCGCCTGCCCTGGACCCACCGCGACGACGGGGTGGTCCGGGTGCTGCGGCTGGCCGCCCAGGGGGTGTCCGACGAGATGATCGCCCGCCAGCTGGGCGTCTCGGTCCGCACGGTGCGCGCCAGGTTCGCCGACGCCATGGCCGAGCTGGGTGCGCAGTCCCGGTTCCAGGCGGGGGTGGAGGCCTCCCGGCGGGGCTGGCTCGCCCGGGGCCCCGAGCCGGTTCCGCGCCCCTGACCTGCCCGTGCCGCCCGGAAGCGTCCTACTCGTGCAGTTCGGAACCTGTCTGTCACATCCAGGCCATAAGGTGGGATCGTGCTCGACGATGTCCCTCGCGACCCGTTCGCGGATGACCCCGACGACCCGGCGGCGGCGCTGGGCGATCCCGACGATCCCGAGCCGCTGACGACGGACGAGCGCGACGAGGCCATGACCGACCTCGCCGACGTGGAGGTCTTCCGCTCACTGCTGGAGCCTCAGGGGGTGCTCGGCCTGGTGCTCGACTGTCCCGAGTGCGGGGAGCAGCACTACTTCGACTGGGAGCTGCTGCGCGGCAACCTGCGCCAGATGATCGAGAACGGCCAGCCCCAGGTGCACGAGCCCGCCTACCAGCCCAACCCCACCGACTACGTGAGCTGGGAGTACGCCCGTGGTTACGTGGACGGCGTGATCGACACCGAAGAACACCGCTGATCCACGTCGCCGGTCAGGGCCGCCAGCAGGGCGACCGCGGCGTCCGAGGTGGGGACGGACCTCCGGGCGGAGAGCGCCTCCACGAGCTCCTCGGTCTCGGCTACCGCCGGGTCCTCGTCCGGCCCGTATCTCCGAGCCGGACGTCGCGGGTGAACCGTTGTCATGATCGTTCTCGCTCCGGGTCGTCGCGAGCCCCGTCCCGCGGTTCGGGCTTGCGCTCGCGCCCCCTGCTCGACGGCTGCGCGGTCAAGCTATCGACTCCAGCTCCGCCATCGCTCGTAGCCGGGCCAGCGCCCTGTGCTGGGCCACACGAACCGCACCTGGTGACATGCCAAGTACATTACCGGTCTCCTCGGCGGAAAGGCCCGACACCACTCGAAGCATGAGCAGCTCGCGCTGGTTGTCCGGCAGCCGCGACAGCAGCCGGCGGGCGTGTTCGGCCTCGATGTAACGCACCACGGTCTCCTCCGGCCCCGGACCCTCGTCGGGCCCGTCAGGAAGGTCCTGGGTGGGCACGGCGGATCGTACGGAGCTGCGCAGCGCGTCGGCCACCTTGTGAGACGCGATGCCGAAGACGAAGGACGCGAACGGGCGTCCCATGTCACGGTAGCGGGGCAGTGCGGACAGCACCGCTATGCATACTTCCTGGGCCACGTCGTCCGCGATGTGATACTGACCGGAAACCCGGCCCAGACGACCACGGCAATATCGGACGACCATCGGCCGCAGTTGCGCGATCAGAGATTCGATCGCGGTGCGATCCCCCTGAACGGCGAGGCTCGTCAGATCCTTGAGATCATCCCTGTGGGCGACCCCATCAGACCTCGTCGCAAGCCTCACCCCATTTTTGGCGTCGGCGACGCATCCCTCGGTCACGTTAGGCATGATGCCCGCCCTGGTAGTGACTGTCGTCATCGCAAACGGCTACGGATTGGTCACATTGAGGCGGAGATAACGGGGCGTAATCGAGCGGTGACGACATCGACTACAGAATGTGCAAATATTTCATTCGATTGCCAAATACGTCGGCTATTCGTTAGAACCGCGTTTGGTCTTCTGTCCAGCGTGACGCCTGAGATCGTTTTTGGTTTACCGCGAAACGCGAACGGCTCGCGCCTCCTGGGAGACGCGAGCCGTTCGGAACCGTTGTTCGATCAGCGGCCGATCGGAGGCCGCGATCGATCAGTGGCCGATCAGTGGCCGATCAGTGGCCGTGACCGTGGCCGTGACCGCCGCCGGCGGCGGCCGGGGCCTCCTCCTCGGGCTTGTCCACCACGAGGGCCTCGGTCGTCAGCAGCATGCCGGCGATGGAGGCGGCGTTCTGGACGGCCGAGCGGGTGACCTTGACCGGGTCGATGACGCCCTGGCCGATCAGGTCGCCGTACTCGCCGGTGGCGGCGTTGAAGCCCTGGCCGACGGGCAGCTCGGTGACCTTCGACGTCACGACGTAGCCCTCGAGGCCGGCGTTCTCCGCGATCCAGCGGGCCGGCTCGACGAGCGCCTTGCGGACGATGGAGACGCCGGTCGCCTCGTCACCGGTCAGGCCCAGGTCGTCGAGGACCTTGGCGACGTGGATGAGCGCGGAGCCACCGCCGGAGACGATGCCCTCCTCGATCGCCGCGCGCGTCGCCGAGATGGCGTCCTCAAGGCGGTGCTTCTTCTCCTTGAGCTCCACCTCGGTGGCCGCGCCGACCTTGAGCACGCAGACGCCGCCGGAGAGCTTGGCGAGGCGCTCCTGGAGCTTCTCGCGGTCCCAGTCGGAGTCGGACTGCTCGATGGCGAGCTTGATCTCCTTGACGCGGTCGGCGATCGCCGAGGCCTCGCCGGCACCGTCGACGACGGTGGTGGAGTCCTTGGTGATGACGACGCGCCGGGCGGTGCCCAGCACCTCCAGGCCGACGTGCTCCAGCTTGAGGCCGATCTCCTCGCTGACGACCTGGCCACCGGTGAGGATGGCGATGTCCTGCAGCATGGCCTTGCGGCGGTCGCCGAAGCCCGGCGCCTTGACGGCGACGGAGGTGAAGGTGCCACGGATCTTGTTCGTGACGAGGACCGCGAGGGCCTCGCCCTCGACGTCCTCGGCGATGACCAGCAGGGCCTTCTTCGTCTGCGCGATCTTCTCGAGCAGCGGAAGGAAGTCGGAGACCGAGGCGATCTTGCCCTGGGTGATCAGGATGTAGGGGTCCTCCAGGATGGCTTCCATGCGCTCCTGGTCGGTCACCATGTAGGGCGACAGGTAACCCTTGTCGAACTGGAGACCCTCGGTGAACTCGAGCTCCAGGCCCATGCTGTTGGACTCTTCGACGGTGATGACACCGTCCTTGCCCACCTTGTCGAACGCCTCGGCGATCAGCTCGCCGATCCTGGCGTCCTGCGCGGAGATCGTCGCGACGTTCGCGATCTCCTTCTTGTCCTCGACCGGGCGGGCCGACTCGATGAGCCGGTCGCTGACGGCCTTGGCCGCGAGGTCGATGCCGCGCTTGAGGGAGAGCGGCTGCGCTCCGGCGGCCACGTTGCGCAGGCCCTCGCGGACCATGGCCTGGGCCAGGACGGTCGCGGTGGTGGTGCCGTCACCGGCGACGTCGTTGGTCTTGGTCGCCACTTCCTTGGCCAGCTGGGCGCCAAGGTTCTCGTACGGCGTCTCCAGCTCGACCTCGCGGGCGATGGTGACACCGTCGTTGGTGATGGTGGGCGCACCGAACTTCTTGTCGATGACGACGTTGCGGCCACGCGGGCCCAGCGTCACCTTGACCGCGTCCGCGAGAGCGTTCACGCCGCGCTCGAGAGCTCGGCGCGCGTCCTCCTCGAACGACAGGGTCTTCGGCATGACAATCCTCTCTATAAGTACGTCGGCGCATCAAAGCCCCGGGCGCTGTCGCGACCCGGGGCTCGATACGTCATCTTTGTGAAGTTGAGAATTACTTCTCGATGATGGCGAGCACGTCACGGGCGGAGAGCACGAGGTACTCCTCGCCGTTGTACTTCACCTCGGTGCCGCCGTACTTGCTGTAGAGGACCACGTCGCCCTCGCTGACGTCGAGCGGAATGCGCTTCTCGCCTTCCTCATCCCAGTTGCCGGGACCCACCGCGAGGACCTTGCCCTCCTGCGGCTTCTCCTTGGCGGTGTCCGGGATGACCAGACCGGAAGCGGTGGTCTGCTCGGCCTCAAGCGGCTGGACCACAATGCGGTCGCCGAGCGGCTTAACGGGAACCTTGGTGGCGGTCGTCACGTCGGACCTCCCCTTCAGATGTGAACGATCTAGAAGAGGCGACCAGCGGTCTGCCGTCGCGGGTGTCAGACCTGCCTCGTCGCATGTATTTGGCACTCTCACCGGGAGAGTGCCAATACGGAACAGTATGCAAGGTGGCCTTGACAGTCAACACGAAGCACCCCTTCTGCGCTTCACGCGAACGTCAAGCCAGGTGGAAGCCCCTCGCGAAGCCCTGCGGATGAGGCGGTAGCGTCGGCTGGTGTGAATCTCGACGCATTCCTGGAACTCCTGACCCCACGCGGCCAGGAGGCCCTGGACGCGGCGGCCGGGGTCGCCGGCGACGACCCGGTGGCGGCCGTGACGAGGCTGAGAAGGACCTACGACGCGGACCTGACCTCGGCGGCGCTCACGCAGGCCACGCTCCGGCTGCGCGCGCGGGAGAAGTTCGGGGCCGACGCCGACCTCATGTACTTCACCCGGACCGGCCTGGAGCAGGCCACCCGCCGGGAGGTCGCCGACCACCGGGCCCGGCGCGTCCCGGCGGGCTCGCGGGTCGCCGACGTCTGCTGCGGCATCGGCGGCGACCTCCTCGCCCTGGCCAGGGCCGGGTGCTCGGTGGAGGCCGTCGACACCGACCCGCTCACCGCGGCGGTCGCCCGGGCCAACGCGGACGCCCTGGGCCTCGGCGACCGGGTCTCGGTCCGCGCCGCCGACGCCTCCACCCTCGACCCGGCCGCCTTCGACGTCCTGTTCGCCGACCCCGCGCGCCGTACGGCCCGGGGCAGGACCTTCGACCCGATGGGCTACTCGCCGCCCTGGCCCGCCGTGCTGGAGATGGTGGCCAAGGCCGGGGCCGCCTGCCTGAAGGTCGCCCCCGGGATCCCGTACGAGTTCGTCCCCGAGGGCGCGGAGGCCGAGTGGGTCTCGTACAAGGGCGACGTCAAGGAGGCCGTGATCTGGTGCGGCGAGCTGGCGGGCGGGACGGGGCGCCGGGCCACGATCCTGCCCTCGGGCGCCACGATGACGCCCGACCCCGCCCTCGGCGACCCCCCTGTCGGCCCCGTCGGCCGCTACATCTACGAGCCGGACGGCGCGGCGATCCGGGCCCACCTGGTCGCGGAGATCGCCGCGTCGGTCGGCGGGCGCCTGCTCGACCCGCAGATCGCCTACGTCACCGGCGACGCCGCGGTGGCGACGCCGTGGGCCTCACGGTACGAGGTCCACGAGACGCTGCCGTTCTCGCTCAAGCGTCTGCGCGCGGTGCTCCGCGAGCGCGGCGCGGGGAATGTGACGATCAAGAAGCGGGGCTCCGCGGTGGACGTCGACCGCCTCAGGAAAGAGCTCCGGCTTTCCGGTGACGAATCCGCGGTGGTCATTCTCACCCGAATCGGCGACCGGCCTTTCGCTTTCGTGTGCGATCCCTGCTGACCGGCCGGACCGGTCTCCCATAACCGGCCGGATCAGTCCTGGTTGACCAGCCAAAATAGTCAATTCTTCCATCCAACCGGCAATTCCTGTCTTTTAATCTCGCCGCCGGAAAACCTTGATCCAAGGGCTAAGGTTGCCGGGCGGGAGTTCTCTCTCACCTGCGGTTTCATCTCGTTCATCGGCAAATCCCATCAAATCCAACCGCGCGGCTGAGCGTCGGCGAGTGAAGGAGCTCTCGGTGGATCACTCCGACCACACCCTGCTCCAGGCAGGCAGCCAGACCGCCATCTCCGACCGGATGCGCGAGCTCCTCGCCCGCGCGGCGCAGGACCACGTCTACGAGCAGCGGACCCAGGGCGCGGTGCTCGACGAGATCCGGCAGCGCCTGGAGGGCATGGAGTGGCTGCTGCGCGAGGTCAGGGAGCGCGAGATCGGCGGGCTGAACGGCACGCTGGAGTCCGTCCACGGGCGCCTGGACGACATCGCCGCCAAACCGCCCTCCTGGGCCGAGGGCCTGGCCCAGCACGTCGAGGCGGTGCGCGACCACGTCGACGCCGTCGGCGAGCGGGTCGACTCCCTCGGCCGCCGGGTCGACACCGTCCGCGACCGGGTCACCCCCCTCGGCGAGCTGCCGAGCCTGTGGACCGACCTCGGCACCGTGGGCGAGAGCGTGGACGAGGCGCTCACCCGCCTGCGGGCCATCTCCGACGGCACCCTGGGCCTCGACGAGCAGGTGCGGCAGCTGGCCGAGCACCTCGGCAGGCTCCAGGCCGACATGGGCATCGCGGCGCACCGGTTCAGCCGCCTGGACAGGGCGCTGGCCGACCTCTCCCAGCGCGCCGGGCGCGTCGAGGCGGGGATGCTCGACCTGGCGGCGAGCGTCCAGCAGGCGGTCGGCACCGCCGCCGACCGGATGCTCGCCGCCGTCGAGCAGGTCAACGGCAAGGTCGACCTGGTGAGCGGCAGGGTGGAGCAGGTGGGCGCCAGGGTCGACCTGGTCGTGCCCAGGATCGACGAGCGCGCCGCCGCCGTCGAGAACCGCATCGACAGCCGCATCGACCGGCTGGACGGCCACCGCATGGCGGCCGGTGGCCGCTTCGACACCCTCGAGGAGCGCCTCGACGACATCGAGGGCCGCCTCACCGGCCGGATGGACGTCATCGACTCCCGGCTGTCCACGCTGGACGGGCACGCGGAGAAGTCCGCGGAGCGCCTGGAGAGCCTGGACGAGCGCCTGGAGGTCCTGCCCGCCGTGCTGGGCGTCGGCGCGCTCATCGGCGACCAGACCGACGAGCAGCGCGAGCGCTTCGACTCCCTGGACGAGCGCGTCATCCGGGCCGAGGCCGCGCTGGCCCCGCTGGCCGAGACGCTCCGCGCCCTGCCCGACCGCGACCAGCTCTCCGAGGCGCTGAGCGAGACCGTGGAGCCCGCGCACACCGACCTCACCCGCCGCCTGGGCGCCCTGGAGGAGACCATGCTGGCCCTGGCGGAGGCCCTGCTCCGCCCCACCAGAGCCGACAAGGACTGACTCCCGGGGGCCCCGTCCGGGCCAAGCCCGGGTCGCACGCCCCCGCATGACCGCCGTCAGCCGACGCCGCCCCTACCCCGGGTCACGCCCGGCCCGCACGACCACCGTCAACCGGCCCGCGCGGCACCGCCCTGGGTTCACGTCTCACCGGCCCGCACCCAGGGCCCGTGGAACCGCCCCCGGTCACGCCTCCCGACCCGTCCGGGTCCCGTACGACCGCCGTCAGCCGGTGCGCGCGGCGCCGTCCTCGTGGCTCCCGGCGCCTTTGACGGCTCTCTCCTCGCGGCACAGGTTGTTCCTGACCACGGAGAGCAGGGCCAGCAGCTCGTCGGTCTGCCGGGCCGTCAGGCCCTGGGTCATCCGGCGGTGCATCTCGGTGAGGACCCGGTCCACCTCGGGGCGGAGCGCGTGCCCCCTGGGCGTGACGTCGACGATGCTGATCCGCCGGTTGGCCATGTCGGGCCTGCGGCTGACGAACCCGCTGCGCTCCAGGCGCTGCAGGGTCTTGGTCA
The DNA here is from genome assembly GCF_042888905.1 of Streptosporangium sp. NPDC002721. Taxonomy (NCBI): domain Bacteria; kingdom Bacillati; phylum Actinomycetota; class Actinomycetes; order Streptosporangiales; family Streptosporangiaceae; genus Streptosporangium; species Streptosporangium sp. NPDC002721. The sequence continues at coordinate 213,123 of NZ_JBIAQI010000014.1, read as the reverse complement.
TGGTGGACACGTCGATGCCGACGATCCTCGCCAGGCTGTTCTGCGACTGGGGGCCGTTGTCCCACAGGGCGCCCATCACGCGCTCCTGGCCCGGATAGAGGTCGATCTCCCCGAGAAGGCCGGCGAGCACCACACGGTGGCCGCGCGTCGCGTTGGCCATCAGGCAGTTGAGGTCGCTGTCGTACTCGCCGCACCCCTTGGCGGCCTCACCGCGGTCCGCGGCGGTGTCGCACGCCCCGGCCGCGTCTCCGATCCCTTCCTCGGCCGCGTCCCCGGCCCCGCGCTCGGGTGCCTGCCCGGCCGGGGCGTCCTCGCGGGCCGCCCGTCCCCCGGGCACGTCGCGCTCTTCGTCGATCAGCGGCTCCGCCATGTTCAGGTCCTTCCGTCCTTCCCCGACACTACCGCTTGCATGTTGGCCGACCAAGTTGTAGAACTACTCATTGGCTAGCCAAGTTGGCCAGCCAATAAAGGAGTCGTCATGCCCTTCACACCGTTCTCGCTCGCCGGTCTCCAGCTGCCCAACCGCCTGGTGATGGCCCCCATGACCCGGTCGCGGTCCTACGTCGACGGGATCCCCTCGTCGCTGACCGCCCTCTACTACGCCCAGCGGGCCTCCGCGGGCTTAATCATCACCGAGGGCGTGCAGCCCAGCCAGGACGGCAAGGGCTACATGAACACCCCCGGACTGCACACCGACGAGCAGGTGGCCGGGTGGCGCGAGGTCACCGACTCCGTCCACGCGGCGGGCGGCAGGATCTTCGCCCAGATCATGCACTCCGGCCGGATCGGCCACCCCGACAACACCGGCGCGCTGCCCATCGGGCCGTCCGTCGTACGACCGGCGGGCCAGATCTTCACGCCCTCCGGCCTGCAGGACTACCAGACCCCGCGCGAGCTGACGACCGCCCAGGTGGAGTCGACCGTCCGGGACTTCGCCGACGCCGCCGAGCGCGCCGTCGACGCGGGCTTCGACGGGATCGAGCTGCACGGCGCCAACGGCTATCTCATCCACCAGTTCCTGTCGCAGAACGCCAACCTGCGCGAGGACCACTTCGGCGGGTCGGTGGCCAACAGGATCCGCTTCGGCGTGGAGGTCGCGAAGGCGACCGCCGACCGGATCGGCGCCTCCAGGGTCGGCATCCGGCTCTCGCCCGGCAACGGCGCGGGGGACCTGGTCGAGGGCGACCTGCACGAGGTCTACCCGGCACTGGTCTCCGAGCTCGCCGCGCTCGACCTCGCCTACCTGCACCTGGTGGCCGGCCCCTCCGACGACCTCAACCAGGAGATCGTCAAGTCCTGGCCGAACGCCCTGATCGTCAACGACCCCTCGATCGGCGACCCGGCGGCCCGGGCCTCCCAGTGGCTGGAGCGCGGCGCCGACCTGGTCTCGCTGGGCCAGTCGTTCCTGGCCAACCCCGACCTGCCGCTCCGCCTGCGCCTCGGCGCCGAGCTCAACCAGGCCGACTTCAACGCGGCCTTCGGCGGCGACCACCGCGGCTACACCGACTACCCGGTGCTGGCCCTGCACTCCGCCTAGGACACCTCGCCAAAAGAGCCGGAAGAGCCCGCACAGCCGCCGCCCGACGGGGGCGCGACGGCCGGCGGGCATCCGGGCCCGCCCCGCCCGGACCGCCCGAGCCACCCGGACCGCGCGGCCCGTCAGACGTGGACGGTGGTGATGGGCATCGAGGAGTCGGCGGGGATGTCCAGCCCCGACGGCGTGATGCCGGCCGCCACCAGGTCCGAGCCCAGGGCCGCGACCATGGCGCCGTTGTCCGTGCACAGCCCGGGGCTGGGGACCCGCAACCGGACACCGGCCGCGTCACAGCGCTCCTGGGCCATCGCCCGCAGCCGGGAGTTGGCCGCCACCCCGCCGCCGATCAGCAGGTCCTGGACGTCGTACTTGGCGCACGCGCGCAGCGCCTTGCGGGTCAGCACGTCGACGACGGCCTCCTGGAACGACGCCGCCACGTCGGGGACGTGGACCGGCTCCCCCGCCTTCTCCCTGGCCTCCACCCACCGGGCCACGGCCGTCTTCAGGCCGGAGAAGGAGAAGTCGAGCGTCCCGTCGTCGTACTTGCCGCGCGGGAACGCGATGGCCGCGCCGGAGCCCTCGCGGGCCACCCTGTCGATGTGCGGGCCCCCGGGGAACGGCAGGCCCAGCACCCTGGCCACCTTGTCGAACGCCTCGCCCGCCGCGTCGTCCACCGTGGAGCCCAGCGAGATGACGTCCCTGGCGACGTCGGGTACCAGCAGCAGGGACGAGTGCCCGCCGGAGACCAGCATGGCGATGCAGGGCTTGGGCAGGGCGCCGTGCTCCAGCTGGTCCACCGCGACGTGGGCGGCCAGGTGGTTGACGCCGTACAGCGGCACGCCCAGGCCCAGCGAGTACGCCTTGGCGGCGGCGACGCCGACCAGCAGCGCCCCGGACAGGCCGGGCCCCGCGGTGACCGCGATCGCGTCGATGTCGGCGAGGCGCATCCCCGCCCGGCCCAGCGCCAGCTCGATGGTCGGGGTCATCGCCTCCAGGTGCGCCCTGGAGGCGACCTCGGGCACCACCCCGCCGAAGCGGGCGTGCTGCTCGACGCTGGAGGCGATGGCGTTGGCCAGCATGCTGTGACCCCTGACGATGCCGATCCCGGTCTCGTCGCAGGAGGTCTCGATGCCCAGGACCACCGGTTCGTCACTCATGGAGATCCTTCCTCATCATGATCGCGTCGGTGCCGTCCTCGTAGTAGCGGCGGCGTACGCCGATCCGCTCGAACCCGAACCTGTCGTAGACGGCCTGCGCGCCCGGGTTGTCGGAGCGCACCTCGAGGAAGACCGACACGGCCTCGCGGCGGGCGGCCTCGGCCAGCAGCTCGGTCAGCATGGCGCCGCCGACGCCGGTCCGGCGCCACTCGGCCAGGACGGCGATGGTCTGCACGTCGGCCTGGTCCCCGGCCGCGGCGAGGCCCGCGTAGCCGACGATCACGTCGTCGACCAGGGCCACCACGTAGTGCCTGGTCCTCGGCTGGTCGTCGAGCTCGCCGCGGAGCATGCCCTCGCTCCAGGCGTCGGCGGGAAAGGTCTTCCGCTCGACCTCCATCACCGCGGGCAGGTCCTCGGCGGTCATCCGGCGCAGCACGACGGTCATGTGGAGACCTTCTTGGGCGCCGAGGGCACCTTGGCGTCGGGGCGGCGCAGGTAGATCGGGCGGGGCGGGCCGAGCACGGCCTCCGGGGCTCCCGGCTCGGCGAGCTCCCCGGCCGCGAGCGCCGCCATCGCGCCCGCGTGGGGGTACTCCGGCGCGTCCAGGAGCCGGGAGGCGCCGACGATCTCGGCGTACATCCGCGCGCCGGCGCCGACCAGCGGGAGCTCGCCGGGCAGGTCCTGGGGCCGGTCCACCGCGGGGCCCGACAGCCGGGTGCGCGCGTCCCGGTAGTGGCCCCAGAACACCTCTTTTCGCCGGGCGTCGGTGGCCACCAGGAACGGCTCGGCCAGCCCGCTGCCGTACGCGAGCGCGTCGAGGGTGCACACGCCGTACGCGGGGACGCCCAGCGACGTCGCCAGGGCCTGGGCGGTCACCAGACCGACCCGGAGGCCGGTGTAGGGACCGGGGCCCGAGCCCGCGACGACGGCGGTGACGTCGCCGAGCGAGGCTCCGGCCTCGCGCAGGACCGTCTCGATCGTGGGCACGAGCAGCTCACCGTGACGGCGCGCGTCGACCGTGGTCGACTCGGCGAGGACCCTCTCACCGTCGTGCAGAGCTGCGGTGACGGCGGGGGTGGCGGTGTCAAAGGCCAGGACCAGCACGAACAGTTAGCCTATCCCGTCCCGCGGGGTCTCCGGGGCACCTCCCCCGGGGTGGGCCCCGCGTTCAGGTCTTGACCAGGGTGGCGTAGACGATGAGGTTGTCCTGGTACTCGTTGCTGTCCCAGTCGAACTTCCCGCCGCAGGTGATCAGCCGCAGGCCGTCCTCAAGGTAGACCTTGTCGGCGGGGAAGCGGTGCTTGCTGATCTGCTCGATGGTGTCCACCCGGTACTGGGCCACCTTGCCGTCGCTGCGCACGACCTTGATGACCTGCCCCTCCCGCATGTCCTTGAGCTTGTAGAAGACCGCGGGCGCGGTCTTGGTGTCCACGTGCCCGAGGATCACCGCCGACCCCTCGTCGCCGGGGACCGCGCTGTCCTTGACCCACCCCGCGACGTTCGGCTTCTCGTACGGTGGCAGGTCGACCCGGCCGTCCGTCACGCCGAGTTTCATCAGGGGCGCCTTGATCCCCAGGGACGGGATGTCGATGCGGCTGGGCACGATCGAGGTGCGGGCGGGCGCCTTCTCCTTCTCCGTGACGTCGCCCCTGTTGCCGAACGCGACCATGACGGCACCGGTGATCACTCCGGCCAGGACGATCCTGGACCAGCGGGTTGAATCGGCCATCGAGGACTACGAACGGCGGCGACGCACGACCGCGATGCCGATGCCGCCCGCCAGGGCGAGGGCGAGCAGGACACCGGTCGTGCCGATCGGGGCGCCCGAGTCGTTGGGGCCTCCGGCCGCGGTGCCGCCGCCGCCCGTACCCGGCGCCTCGGTGCTGATGATCGTCCTGGTCGGCTTGGAGGTGGGCCTGGAGGAGGGGGTTGAGCTCGGCTCGGTGTCGGCCACGATCCTGAGGTTGGCGCTGCCGGTGTCGTTGGTCCCCTCACACCTGGCGTTGACCTCGTGGACCCCGGGGGCGGTGCCCTCGGCGACGGTGGCCTGGCCGCGCACCCACGGGCGCGGCGTCGGGGTGGCGGTCGAGGCGGGGTCGGGCGTGGGCGTCGCGAGGATCGGGTCGAGGGTCACCGGGGTGCGGAAGATCCGGGAGGAGGCGGTACCGCGATGCTCGGGGCCTCCCTGCGGGATCGGGCAGTTGGCCAGGATCCATACCTTCTGCCCGGCCTTGGCGCGGGCCGGCTGGAGCTGGACCTCGATGTCCTGCCGGCTGATGCCGGAATCAGGCGGGGTTGGGGTGGGAGTGCCAGACGGGTTGGCCGTTTCGGCACCCGCCGAGCACCCGACCAGTCCGAAAAGGACGATGGCTCCCAGAACCGCGACACGCTTGACGCTTGGCACCGTCGAACTCCACTTCGCCCTCCGGCCGACGACCCTCGCCCGGCACGATTTCCCACCTGTTCCCCATTAAACATGGGCAAACCCGCCAGAGTCGATCATCACGCCTGACGATCTAGACCAATGGGGCGTAGTGCCAGCGTGCCAGGATTTCTCCGGCTTCGTAGGCACATCAGACGACACTGTTCAGATGACGCTGTTCAGATGACCTGACGGCTCAGACGACGCCGTGCCAGCGCGGTCCGACCCCCCGCAGGGTCACGGTCCGCTCCTCGCCCGGCTCGCCGGACGCGCCCCTGCCGATGAGGATCTCCAGCCGGTCGTCGGCGAGCCCCTCCACCAGGCCCTCGCCCCACTCCACGACCGTCACCGACTCCTCCAGCGAGGCGTCCAGGTCCAGGTCGTCGACCTCCAGGTCGCCCCCGAGGCGGTAGGCGTCGACGTGGACCAGCGGCGGGCCTCCCGACAGGGAGGGATGCACCCGGGCGATGACGAAGGTCGGCGAGGTGATCGGGCCGCGCACCTTGAGCCCCTCGGCGATCCCCTGCACCAGGGTCGTCTTGCCGGCGCCGAGCGGGCCCGACAGCACCGCCAGGTCTCCCGGGCGCAGCAGCGCCGCCAGCTCCTCGCCCAGCTCCCGCATCTCCTCGGCGGTCGCCACGATTCTCACCGCTTCGTCACTCCTGTCGATGCCTCTCGGTCTCTCACGACGCCTCCCGGGGCCCGTAGGCTCACCGGTCCAGGTCCCCGGCGTCCCCGGCGTCGGCGTCGTCGCCCGCGTCCACCCGCTTGAGCAGGTCGTGCAGGGCGTCGTTGACCACGTTAGGACGCTCCAGCTGGACCAGGTGCGAACTTTCCGGAACCTCGGTGAACCGGGCGCTCGGCAGCGCCGCGGCCATCGCCCTGCTGTGCTCGACGGGCGTGAGCCAGTCCTTGTCTCCGACCATGATGGAGGTCGGGACCTCCTCCAGCACGCGCAGCGCGTTCAGCTTGTCGTGCGACATCAGCGCCGGGTAGAACTCGGCGATCACCTCGAAGGGGGTGGAGCGGATCATCGACTCGGCGAAGTCGACGACCGTGGGGCTCACGTTCCTGGAATCGCCGAAACCCAGGTGGCGCAGGGCCAGGAAGGCCACGTCGTTGCCGACCTGGCGGCTCTTGTCGACCAGCGAGCCGCCGCGCCTCAGGAGCGACACCGTGCCCGGCGTGACCTTGTGCACCGCCTTCGACAGCAGCGCGGGCAGGCCCAGCGAGATCTCGCCGAGCTTGCCGGTGGAGGTGGAGATCAGCGCGACGCCCCTGATCCTGTCGCCGAACAGCTCCGGGTGCCGGTCGGCCAGCGCCATGATCGTCATGCCGCCCATGGAGTGGCCGACGAGCACGCACGGGCCGGGCACCAGCGCCTCGATGATCTCGGCCAGGTCGTCGCCGAGCCGGTCGATCGAGCAGTCCTTCATCGGGATGCGCGGCGAGCGGCCGTGGGAGCGCTGGTCCCACAGGACCAGGCGGTGCGTGCCGCCCAGGTCGCGCCGCTGGTAGTGCCAGGAGTCGAGGTTGAGCGTGTAGCCGTGGCAGAAGACCACGGTCAGCGGGGCCTCCTCCTGGCCGTCGACCTCGGCGTACAGAGGGACGCCGTCGGAGGTGGTGACCGTGGTGGGGTGGCCGCGCAGCTCTCCGAGCGGCTCGCTCGCCTCCAGGTCCGGGCGGAGCCTGATGCGCCCGACGGCGTACCGCTTGGCGAGGGCCCCGGCGGCCACCCCCGCCGACGCGACACCGACGATCGCGCCCGCGATACCGACCCTGCGCCGTCTGGTACTACTCATGCGACCCCCTGAGCTGCCTTTCACCGGTAAACGCGCGGGACCCGCGAACCGATCCTGGTCACGATCTCATGCGTGATCGTGCCGAGGGAATCCGCCCACTCCTGGGCGGTGGGCTCACCGCGCGAGCCGTCGCCGAACAGGATCACCTCGTCACCCTCCGCCAGCGGGTCTTCCCCGACGTCGATCATGAACTGGTCCATGCAGACCCTGCCCGCGATCCGCCGCCTGCGGCCGCCGGCCAGCACCTCCGCCAGGTTGGTGGCGTGCCGCAGGACCCCGTCCGCATACCCGAGCGGGACGAGGCCAAGCGTCGTTTCCCGATCCGTGACGTACAGGTGCCCGTAGGAGACGCCCGATCCGGCGGGCACCCGCTTGACCAGCGCGATCCGCGCGGCGAGCGTCATCGCCGGGCGCAGCCCGAAGTCGCCGAGCTGGGGCACCGGGCTCAGCCCGTAGGCCGCGAGACCCGGGCGGACCAGGTCGTAGCGCGCCTGCGGCAGCGTCAGGATGGCCGCCGAGTTGGCGATGTGCCTGACGACGTGGGAGCCCCCCGCGCCCGCCTTCTCCGCGATGAGCAGCGCCTCGTCGAAGGCGGCCAGCTGGGCCGCGACGGACGGGTCTCCCGGGATGTCGGCGCAGGCGAAGTGGGACCAGAGCCCGACGATCTCGATCGTGCCCTCGGCCCGGCGCCGCAGCGCCCGGTCCAGCAGGGCGGACCAGTCGGCCGCCGTCGCGCCGCCGCGTGACATTCCGGTGTCGGCCTTGAGGTGGACCCTGGCCGTCCCGCCGATCGCGGCGGCGGCGTCGGCGATCGCGTCGACCTTGGCTGCCGAGCCCGCCGACAGCTCGACGTCCTGCCCGACGGCCTGCTCCAGCGGCTCGCCCGGCGGGATGATCCAGGCCAGGACCGGCGCGGTGATCCCGGCGGCCCGCAGCTCCAGGGCCTCGCGGATGTAGGCGGTGCCCAGCCGGCCCGCCCCGGCCTCCACGCAGGCGCGCGCGACGGGGACGAGCCCGTGCCCGTAGGCGTCGGCCTTGACCGCGACCATCACCTCGGCGCCGGGGGCGTGGCTCGCGAGCAGCGCCAGGTTCTCGCGGATCGCCGAGAGGTCCACCCTCGCCTCGGCGGGGGTCGTCGGGAAACTCATCCTCCCAGTTTGGCAGGTGAGCCACCGTGCCCGGTGCCGTTGACCAGGGAGCGCGCCGCCTCGGGCAGTGCCTCGGCGACGTCCCAGGCGGTGAGAGGGCCCCGCCGACCGGCGATCCCGTGCAGGTAGGCGGCGCAGGAGGCCGCGTCGTACCCGCTCAGCCCGGCGGCCAGCAGCGCGCCCGCCAGACCGGCCAGCACGTCGCCGGTGCCGCCGGTCGCGAGCCAGGGGCTGCCGGTGGGGTTGATCCTGACCGGCCGCCCGTCCTCGGCGACCAGCGTGGTCGAGCCCTTGAGCAGCACCGTCACGCCCAGCTCCGCCGCCGCCCGCCGGACGTTCTCCAGGCGCCGCGCCTCGATCCGCTCCCTCGGCACGCCGATCAGGCGGGAGAGCTCGCCCGCGTGCGGGGTGACCAGCACCGGCGCGCCCCGGCGCAGCAGGGACCTGTCCTGGGCGACCAGGGTCAGCGCGTCGGCGTCGACGAGCACGGGGACCTCGCTCGACAGCACCGAGCGGGCGATGGCGCGCGCCTCGTCGCCGGTGCCGAGGCCGGGGCCGAGCACCCACGCCTGTACGCGGCCCACCTCCCCGACGCCCTCGCCGGGGGCGAGCGTGGTGATCACGGCCTCGGGCCAGCGGGCCCGTACCTGGGCCACCGGCTCGGCGACCCCCGCGTAGCGGACCATGCCCACCCCGGCCCGCAGCGCCCCGCCCACGGCGAGCACCGCGGCGCCGGTGTAGCGCTCGCCGCCGGCCGCGATCCCGACGACGCCCCTGCGGTACTTGTCGGACGACGCGCCGGGCCTGGGCAGCAGCGCGGCCACGTCGGGGTCTGTCAGCACGGCCGTGTCGGGGTCGGGCAGGTGGGGGCCGAGGCCGATGTCGACGAGTTCCGTCCGGCCCGCGTGCCCGGACCCGGGGTCGACGAGCAGGCCGTTCTTCCACGCCCCGAACGTCACGGTGGCGTCCGCGCGGACCGCCGGGCCCTCCACCCGGCCGCTGCTCGCGTCCACGCCGCTCGGCACGTCCACCGCGACGACCTCGCCGGGCGCGTCGTTCGCGAGCCGGGCCAGGGTCGCGTACGGCTCCCTGAGCGCCCCGGTCCCGCCGATGCCGAGCATCCCGTCCACGATCAGGTCCGCCGCGTCGAGCAGGTCGCGGACGCGCGCTCCCGCCGGGTCCTCGGCCCGCTTCCCGGGGGTGGGGCCGGAGCCGCCGCGCGGGGCGCGCGCTCCCGCCGGGTCTTCCGAGATTCCTGGGGCCGGGCTTCCCGGGGCCGGGTCCTCTGAGGTTTTCCGAGCCGGGCTTCCCGGGGCCGGGTCCCCCGAGGTTCCCGGAGCCGGGCTTGCCGGGGCCGGGTCCCCCGCGGGGCCGTGGTCGGGGCGCAGGTCCGTCACCCGGCCGCCCGCGCGGCGCAGGGCCTCAAGACCCGCCGCGTGGACGCGCGTCCCGGCGAGGAGCGCGTCGACCCTGACGCCCCTGGCCGCCAGGCGGGCCCCGGCGTACAGGGCGTCGCCGCCGTTGTCGCCGCCGCCGACGAGCAGCACGACGCGGGAGCCGTACACCCCGCCGAGCATCCTGGCGCAGGCCACCGCGAGCCCGGTGGCCGCCCGTTCCATCAGGGTGCCCTCGGGCAGCGTCGCCATCAGCGCCGCCTCGGCCGCCCTGATCTGGTCGGAGGTGTACGCGGTCCGCATTCCACCGAATCTATCCCTCGGCGATCACGTAGGCGATGGCGACGCCCCCGTCGTGGGTGAGGGATATGTGCCAGCGGGCCACACCCAGGGCCCTGGCGACCTCCGCGGCCCGCCCGGTCACCCGAAGCTCGGGCCGCCCGTGCTCCCCGCCCACCACCTCGGCGTCCAGGTGCCGCAGGCCGGGAGGCGCGCCCAAGGCCTTGGCGACGGCCTCCTTGGCCGCGAACCTGGCGGCCAGGGAGGCTGTGCCCAGCGTCCTCTCCCCCTCGGTGAACAGGCGTCCCCGCAGCGCGGGCGTCCGCGCCAGCGTCGCCTCGAACCTGGCCGTGTCCACGACGTCGACGCCGATACCAACGATCATCTTCCCAGGCTAGAAGAGACGGCCGGTGCCGTGACGCCGCCGGGTGCCCGTGAACCATCGGTCCCCGGTTTCACAACTGACCCGCAGGTCACCTCCAAGCGATCCCGCCCAGACTGTGCGACTTCACCGAATCCCAACAGAGGGGAAACAGCCCATGAGGATCGCGCTGGTCACCGGAGCCGGGCGGGGCATCGGCCGGGAGATCGCCCGGCAGCTCGCCGGACGCGGGATGACGGTGTTCGCCGGGGTCCGCGACGGGAGCCACGCCCCCGAGGGCACCCGTCCGCTCCTTCTCGACGTCACCGACGAGGCGGCGGCCCTGAACGCCGCCAAGATCGTCGGTGAGGAGTTCGGGAGGCTCGACGTGCTGGTCAACAACGCCGCGCTCTGCGGCGACTACGGCGTGGCGCCCGCGGACGTGACAGCCGGGCACATGCGGGCCACCTACGAGGTCGGCGTGTTCGGGGTCGTCACGGTCACCCACGCGATGATCCCGCTGCTGCGGGCCTCCGGCGAGGCCAGGATCGTCAACATGACCACCCGGCTGGGCTCGCTGGCCCTCACCTCGGCCGGGGACGGCATCAACCCCGACTGGGCGATGCTGGCCTACAACTCCGCCAAGACCGCCCTCAACGCGATCACCGTGCTCTACGCCAACGAGCTGCGCGGGTCCGGCGTCCTGGTCAACGGCGTCGACCCCGGTCACTGCGCCACCGACCTGACCGGTCACACCGGCGCCCGTACGGCGGCCCGGGGCGCGGCGGTGGCCGTGCGGATGGCGACCCTCGACGGCGACGGCCCGACCGGCACGTTCAGTTCGGAGGACGGCCCCCTTCCCTGGTGAGCCGGGTCCTCCCCGCTCCGGGGGTCAGAAGCCGCCGCGCTGCCAAGGACCCCAGATGGCGAAGCTCATCCCCCTGGTCGCCTGGATGTTGACGTAGAGGGTGTGGCCGCCGGGGCCGAACGTCGAGCCGGCGAACTCGGCGCCGGAGTCGCCCTCGACGGGGACCAGCCGGGAGAAGTCGAAGATCTCGCCCCGGCGGGTGAGGCCGCGCAGGTAGTTGTCGCCCGAGCCGTCCTCGCAGAGGACCAGGGTGCCCCGGGGGCTGGCGGTGACGTTGTCGGGCAGGTCGAGGGTGACCGAGCCCGGCGACTCGTAGACGAGCCTGAGCCGCCCGCTCCACGTCTCGTACGCCCACACCTGGCCGCGTCCCTTGCCGAAGCCGTTGGCCGGGGTGTCGCCGGGCGCGGTCGCGCCGCCCTGGGTGGAGACGAAGTAGATCGTGCCGTGGTGGTTGACCGCCCCCTCCAGCCGGGAGAAGAGCGCCGCCCCCTTCGCCCTGCCCTGGTTGCCGACGGCCTGGCTCGCGACGAGGTTGGCGGGGGTGCCGATGAAGGCGGGGTCGGGGTCGTCGATGTCCACCCAGGTGGTCGCGTACGAGGCCCCCCTGGGCTGGCCGAGCGAGAGGTCCTTGCCCGGGGCGCCCCGTACGGCCAGCATCTGGAGCTTGCCCCCGTCGAGGACGCGGCGGGCCACCAGCGGGTTCTTCGGGGGCAGGTAGCGGTAGAAGCCGGAGGCGAAGTTGAAGTTGTCCTCGGTGAGGTAGATCGCGCCGGTGAAGCCGTCGAACGCGGCCGACTCGTGGGCGAACCGCCCGGCGTTCCTGATCGGCCCCCCGCCCCTGCCGTCGATCGGGACCTCGAAGATGTAGCCGTGCTTCTGCGTGAGCCTGCTGTTGTCCTGGCCGGTGGAGTCGTTGCCCACGTCCGGCCCGTTGACGGTCTCCTCGCAGGTCACCCAGGCACCCCAGGGCATCGGGCCGCCGGAGCAGTTCATCTGGGTGCCGGTCAGGCTGGGGGCCGACTTGAGCACCTTGCCGTAGCGGGTGACCCGCAGGGTCGAGGTGCCGCCGCCCGCCGCCGGGTCGTAGGCCCTGGCCGGGTCGCCGAACGCGCCGACCGGGCCGTTGACCTCGTGGTTGCGGACGAGGATCGCGCTGCCGGAGGGCCCCCGGAACGCGGCCATGCCGTCGTGCCTGGAGGGGACGGTGGACCCGTCGCCGAACTTGTCGCCGGCGGCGCTGAAGGACCTGTAGTGGAAGCCGTCGGGCAGGTGGAGCCGCACCACGCCGTCACGCTCGTCCTTGACCGGCCTCAGCGGCCCGTACCCGAGACCGGGCAGGAGCTCCCCGTTCGCCCCCGCCCGCGCGACACCGGCGAAGGGCCCGGCCACCCCGAGCGCGGCCAGCGCACCGCTCCGGGCGAGGAAACGACGACGATCCATCTTGCGGCTCCCCTGGGTCCGGTGGATTCACGCCACGTTAATCCGTCCCAGTAAACCGCTATATGGCATATATCAACAGTTAATCTGACAAAAAGACGGGTGCTTCCTATACCCACTTCTGGCTGTGGGTAATCCATAGGCTTTGTCCACAGGCTGTGGAGAACTCCCCGGCGGGGCTCACTCCACCGTGACCGACTTGGCGAGGTTGCGGGGCTGGTCGACGTCGTGCCCCTTGGCCGTGGCCAGCTCGCAGGCGAAGACCTGGAGCGGCACCGTGGCGACCAGCGGCTGGAGCAGGGTCGGCACGGCCGGGATGTGGATCAGCGTGTCGGCGTACCGCCCGACCTCGACGTCCCCCTCCTCGGCGATGACGAGGGTCCTCGCGCCCCTGGCCCGGATCTCCTGGATGTTGGACACGATCTTGTCATGGATCACCCGCTGGCCGGACGGCGAGGGGACGACGACCACGACGGGGAGCCCCTTGTCGATCAGCGCGATCGGCCCGTGCTTCAGCTCCCCGGCCGCGAAGCCCTCGGCGTGCATGTACGCCAGCTCCTTGAGCTTCAGCGCCCCCTCCAGCGCGACGGGGAAGCCCACGTGCCGTCCCAGGAAGAGCACGCACCGCTCGTCGGCCAGCGACCTGGCCAGCGCGCGGACCGGCTCGACGGTCGCCAGGACCTCGCTCACCTTGGACGGCGTCTGCGCCAGCCGGTCGACGATCTGGGTGATCTCGTCGCCGAACTTCACCCCCCTGACCTGGGCGAGATAGAGCGCCACCAGATAGCACGCCATCAGCTGGGTGAGGAAGGCCTTGGTGGAGGCCACCGCGACCTCGGGTCCCGCGTGCGTGTAGAGGACGGCGTCGGACTCGCGGGAGATCGTGGAGCCGTTCACGTTGCAGACCGCCAGCACCCGGGAACGCTGCCCGCGCGCGTGCCGTACCGCCATGAGGGTGTCCATCGTCTCGCCCGACTGGCTGATCACGATGACCAGCGTGTCGCGGTTGAGGATCGGGTCGCGGTAGCGGAACTCGCTGGCCAGCTCGACCTCGCAGGGCAGCTGGGCCCAGTGCTCGATGGCGTACTTGGCGATGAGCCCGGCGTGGTACGAGGTCCCGCAGGCGACCAGAATGATCTTGTTGATGTCGCGCAGCTCCTGGTCCGACAGCCGCATCTCGTCCAGTACCAGCCGCCCGTCCTGGCCGATCCTGCCCAGCAGCGTGTCGGCGACGGCCCGGGGCTGCTCGGCGATCTCCTTGAGCATGAAGTGGTCGTAGCCGTCCTTCTCGGCGGCGGCGGCGTCCCAGCCGACGTGGTAGTCGCGCGTCACGGCCGGGAGCCCCTGGAAGTCGACGACCGTGATCTTCGAGGGACGCAGCTCGACCACCTGGTCCTGGCCCAGCTCCACCGCCTCGCGCGTGTACGCGATGAACGCCGCCACGTCCGAGCCGAGAAAGTTCTCCCCGTCCCCCCTGCCGACCACCAGCGGCGAGTTGCGCCGCGCCCCCACCACCACGTCGGGCTCGTCGGCCGAGACCGCGAGCAGGGTGAACGCCCCCTCCAACCGCAGGCATACCCGGCGCATCGCCTCCATGAGCCCCCCGGCGGCGAACTCCTCCAGCAGGTGCGCCACCACCTCGGTGTCGGTCTCGGAGACGATCCGGTGCCCCGCGCCCTCCAGCTCGGTCCTGAGCGCGGCGAAGTTCTCGATGATCCCGTTGTGGATGACCGCGATCCGCCCGTCGCAGTCGGTGTGCGGGTGGGCGTTGCGATCGGTCGGGGCCCCGTGGGTGGCCCACCGGGTGTGCCCGATCCCCGTCGTCGCCTCGGCCAGGGGTGTGGGCCGCGAGACCAGCGCGGACCGGAGGTTGGCGAGCTTCCCGGCCCGCTTCTCCACGGCCAGGCCGTCCGCCCCGACCAGCGCGATCCCCGCCGAGTCGTACCCCCGGTACTCCAGCCGGCCCAGCCCCTCGACCGCGACCTCGATCGCCGACCGCTGTCCCGTATATCCCACTATTCCGCACATTGTCCTACCTCCTCCCTGAGAGATCGTCCACCGCGTCTATGGAGAACCCCCTCGCCGACCCAAGAATCCCGCCCGGTACCCGGCGGGAACGTACTCCCGGCGGATCAGCACCCGACGGGAACGTACTCCCGGCGGATCAGCACCCAACGGGAACGTACTCCCGGCGGATCAGCACCCAACGGGAACGTACTCCCGGCGGATCAGCACCCGACGGGAACGTACTCCCGGCGGATCAGCACCCGACGGGAACGTACTCCCGGCGGATCAGCACCCGACGGGAGCGCACATCAGGGCGATCAGTAGGCTCTCTGACCATGGCCAACGGTTTGGACACCGCGACACCGTACGTGCAGCTGAGCCGGGCTCAGTGGAGCGATCTCCGCAAGAACACGCCCCTCACCCTCACCGAGGACGAGCTGGAGGAGCTGCGCGGCGTCGACGACCCGATCGACCTGGCCGAGGTCACCGACATCTACCTGCCGCTCACCCGGCTGCTCAACCTGCACTTCACCGGGGCCAGGCAGCGCAGCGCGGCGCTCAACACCTTCCTCGGCGGCGGGAAGCGGGAGGCGCCGTACGTGCTGGGCATCGCCGGAAGCGTCGCGGTCGGCAAGTCGACCACGGCCAGGCTGCTGCACACCCTGCTGGCCCGCTGGCCCGAGCACCCCCGGGTGGACCTGATCACCACCGACAGCTTCCTGTTCCCGAACGAGGTCCTCACCGCCAGGGACATCATGCACAGGAAGGGCTTCCCCGAGAGCTACGACCGGCGGGCCCTGGTCAGGTTCGTCGCCGACGTCAAGGCGGGCCTGCCGGAGGTGACGGCTCCGGTCTACAGCCACCTGGAGTACGACATCGTGCCCGGCGCGACCCAGACCGTGCGCCGCCCCGACATCCTCATCGTCGAGGGCCTCAACGTCCTGCAGCCCGCTCCGCCCACCGCCCTCGCGATCAACGACTACTTCGACTTCTCCATCTACGTGGACGCCAAGGTCGAGCACATCCGCGACTGGTACGTCGACCGCTTCCACAAGCTCCGCCGCACGGCCTTCGAGGACCCGAAGTCCTACTTCAGATATCTCGCCGACCTGTCGGAGGAGGAGGCGACCGACTTCGCCAGGAACGTCTGGCGAGACATCAACGAGCGCAACCTCGTCGAGAACATCGCCCCCACCAGGGGCCGCGCCGACCTGGTCCTCCACAAGGGCGCCAACCACTCCATCCAACGCGTCCGCCTCCGCCGCATCTGACCACTTGGTCCTCCCACCCACCGCGCTCCGCGCGATCCACACTCGGGCCGCACCCCGTGGGGCTCCGCCCCACACCCCGGGCGAGGGACCTCCCGGCCCCTCACACTCCCCGGCCACCAACCGATTTCCCGGCTTCAAGGCGTGGCGGCGCGGGTCCCTCCAGATCCCGCGCCGCCAC